>JAUIDD010000017.1 GCA_030429175.1 Gammaproteobacteria bacterium | reverse complement strand
CTGTAGTGCGACGTCTTAAGCGAATACCATGACACAAGCCTTGCTGCTGATCGTAAAATACAAAGATAGGCTTACCCGGATACCGCGATAATTGTGACATTACCTCAGGGTTCAATAAGGCCAAATGGGCACTCGCCTCTAATTCAACCAACACTAATACCACAATCGGCCGTGATAGCAGCACTTGCAGTTGCACAAGCTGTGTCGCAAAATCTCCATCTACCTCTTCTAAACTATTATCAGCCGCTAATTCAGCATCAAGATAAAAAGATACCGCCTGGGGCAAGGATAAATCGATGGCATCCTGGTGATCAACAATGTAATCAAGCTCAATATTTGAAAGCTTACTCAGAACGGTTAATTCCCTTTGCGCTTGCGCCTCACGTTGACGCGCTTGCTCCTTCTCTTGGCGTTCTTGCACTTCACGCTGAAGTGCTTGTGCCTCACCTTGACGTGCTTGCTCCTTCTCTTGGCGTTCTTGCGCTTCACGCTGAAGTGCTTGTGCCTCACTTTGACGCGCTTGCACTAAACAACGATTCTGATTCACAATAGAATGTAAATAACCATAATCTCTTGTATTCATCAATACATCTACCCGTCTTAGATCACGATCATCCATAATATGATTATTAAATAACGTTTGTATTTCGGCCGGGCAGTCTATCGAAACAATAACATCATTAACTATAAATTTTGCTAACTGTTCTCGGTCTGTGATCAACGAACTAAAGAAGGCATATTTCGCATTCGTTTTAGGATAGAACTCTCTATGTGTCTGCCGTACAAGTTGCTCGTCTTTAGGGTCTTCTAAAGCTAAACGGGTTAATCGCTCGCTCAACTTATCTGGATGATAGTGTTGTTGGTATTTTTTATAGGCCACACTTAAACGATCCAGCTCAGACCACAATGCGCCTTGAGCTTGAACCGTATCCAGCCAACTATGAATATCCAAATGACGACTTTCGATAATCACACTAACCAACTGTTTCGCTAACGTATGACACCAAATGAGAATATATAAGGATTCTGACTTAAACTGTCTGCACCATAAACCCGCACGCATCCTCGCCACACTTTCATAACCTTCTTGCAACCATTCTTGCTGCGCTTCTAGTTGTCGCTGCTTTTCACCGTCCGGATCTGAAAAAGTAACCACAGCTAAATCCGCATCAGCGGGTAATATATTTCGGCCATCATCCAGCGCATTCACGATAAAACGCCATTGCTGTGGTTGCGCCTGAGCCGCTAGTGCAATCGCCTCTTCATACTTAGACGTATCCGCATCTGAACGTTTTGCATATGGCAAATGATCACGACGATTACCACCAAACGTCCGCACCGAATCAAAAGCCTCTTGTGTCAAAAAACCGCTCCAAAGTCTCGCCCGGGCCTGCTTTAGTTGTTGATAACAACCCATAAGCGGCTTGATAATTGAAAGATACTCAGTTTCATAAAGGCGCTTAAACAACGACTGCAAAGGACCCTGTAAACCTTGTGCTATAAGTATTGAGCGCATCTCTCTATCGCGCCACTCATAAGCCGGCTGACCTAAAAAATTTGCAAATTGCACACTCAACACATAACCCTGCTCCTCAGTCCACCGCAAGTTTGCAAAACTATCAGGCTGATCCTCTGATAAGAGCTTCACGCATTTTTTAGCAACCCCTTTCTGAATGCCTGCAGACCAAGGTGTCACACTTGCCAAACGCTTACCTTGACTGTCCTGACCAATCAAACACCAACGCCGTTGCTTAGCATCATAAAATAGCACACCTCGCAACGGCGCTAAATGCCGCGCGTCATACGTCGTCAATAAATGCGAATTATAATAACCCATAAAGCCTTCTCGATCGCTTGGGTCATCTTGAAAAAATGTAAGTTCATCGCTCGTTTCGACAAGGTTATCAGGCGCAAGCTTCTGATTACCTACTAACTGAACCACATCACAACGACAACGTAATTGCAGTGGATGACGGATCGCACGAAACGTTGACGACAACACATGATAATGATCCCAAACTTGTGTTAATTGTTGGGACGTCAGTTTCTTAATATGAAGCTGCTTTAACTGCTCTAAAATACCTTTATTACGATACATCCAATCTGCAATCGACGCTTGCCAACGATTCAAGTCATCTAATAAATTCCAGATCACACGCAATTGCGTTATCGCACGGCCACGTGCCGCTTGCACTTCTGACTCAAGGTTAATTAAATCTGTACTAAACGCATGCGCTGCGATACGAATCAAGCGCGTTTCAAGGTTAGAAAAAAGTAGCGCTTCTTGACGATTGCGCCACTGAGGTGCATATAATTGCGCTTGCTTGCCGCGTTTATATAAATCTTCAATTTCCGATAATAAGCCGATTAAAGTCGGCTCCTTTAACTCTTGGCGATAACGCATCACTAAAATACGCTCATAATCCATCAATGCTAACTCAAACTGTTTGCAGTCATACCGATGGATATCTTTCATATACTCCTGATAGCTTACCCAAATTTCTTCATCACAAAAATCCGGTACAGCAGCATCTAAAAAAGATTCAGACTGCTTTAATTGTAACTGCAACCAACCATAAGCTTGCTCATAAATATCAAACAAATTAGAAAGTGATTGTGCACTTTGTTTCGTTATTATTTCTTGCAAGATCACATGCTGTATATTCAAGTTATGATAAAATTTTTGAAAATTATCAAAGTGCGTACTAACCTCACCTAATGTGGTTATTACCATCGATTGCGTCCAAGGAATAGAAACATCTTTCGATTTTTCATAAAGACCTCGCCAGTAACGCGCTTGCACTAAATTGACTCGATCAAAGGCCGTCGTATATTTAGATTCATCTAATCGAGCGTACGTAACAGCTTTTTGAATCTCCTCAATTACTAAACGTTTACCTTCCTTAATGGGCGGTACTAATTTTTCTGGTATATTTGCTAATTGCTGTTTGCCTACGTGCATCTCTGTAGCCTCTTCGATTCGTGATAACTTAATCTCATGCCGTGTAATAACGGTTTTTATTGCACTCGTCAATCCTACAGTACTTGTATCCAGCTGCTGCAAATCAGTTAAATGTGCATCAACCTCAGCTTCTGGACGTATCGAAGTCTGTCTCAAACATGAAGCCAAATCATCACGAACATCCGCTAAGGCAATAACACGACGTCGTCGCGCAATACCATGCCACCAACCTAATAAACGATGCCACCAATTATAACGTTTGAACCGTCTCGCATCATAAGCAGCAACTAAACGACGACTTTTGGCAATATAAAGATCTAACTTTCTCGACCACCAGGGCTGAAGCTGCTTTAAACGAAACGTTACTTGCCTTAACCAGTAACGACACTCACCTTTATCATCAAACTCAAGATGGCGCTTGGATAATTGTGTGGCATCCAAATTCAAACAGACATGACGAATATACCGAATCTCGCGCGCTCGTTTACCCAGCTTTTCATTCAATAGCTTTTGCAGTGTCGCTAAAGCTTCAAACTTACCACATAATAATTCATCAAGTGCTAAACCCACCGATACAAGCCACGATTCTAAAGTCGTTGGCTTATGAGCGTTGAGCATCCAGCTTTTAAACCTTGGGCTGTGGTCTTGCCAAAAAACATTCTTTAATCGCTTACGGCGTGCATAGTGCCATAACTGCTCGCGACTCAGCCATAACGACCACCAAGCTTGCTGCTGTGCTTCTCTAGCTTGTAATGTAGAATGTGTCTTTGGCTGATCCTTCATGCTCCCTCCTTATACAAATACCACCTAATCATATACCTTTAAAGCCAACGCAGCTTAACATATTTTTTAATTAAGCTGTATTATTTTTCTTCAACAGCCATGATGCTTCTTAAAAATACCGACTCCTTATTTTATTTTGTACCAAACTTACCTTAATGAAAAAGATAAGATGACTCAAAAATAGTTTTTTAAATATTTGTTCCATGTAAATTCCGAGCATCTTCGCGCGCCGCTGCATCTTGATCCTGAGTATCAGAATCTCTCGCAACCGCAGGTTGAAAAATACCCGCACCCGTCGATGTGATTGAAACAGCTTGTGCCGGTTGAGCACGTACCACTTCTTGCAAAATATTTTCTATCACGTCATCTGCTGTAGTGCGACGTCTTAAGCGAATACCATGACACAAGCCTTGCTGCTGATCGTAAAATACAAAGATAGGCTTACCCGGATACCGCGATAATTGTGACATTACCTCAGGGTTCAATAAGGCTAAATGGCCGGCACCAGCCTCTGGCTCAACCAACACCAATACCACAATTGGCCGTGATAACTCTGCTTGCAGTTGCGCAAGCTGTGTCGCAAAATCTCCATCTACCTCTTCTAAACTATTATCAGCCGCTAATTCAGCATCAAGATAAAAAGATACCGCCTGAGTCAATGAAAAATCGAGAGCCTCCTCGCAGTCGACAATATAATCAAGATCAATCTTGGTAAGCTGACTCATAATAGTTACTTGCTTCTGTGCTTGCGCCTCACGTTGACGCGCTTGCTCCTTCTCTTGGCGTTCTTGCACTTCACGTTGACGCGCTTGCTCTTTCTCTTGGCGTTCTTGCACTTCACGCTGAAGTGCTTGTGCCTCACCTTGACGTGCTTGCTCCTTCTCTTGGCGTTCTTGCGCTTCACGCTGAAGTGCTTGTGCCTCACTTTGACGTGCTTGATCTAATTGGCTATTAATAATTTGATTTTGTGCTCTTAAATATTCGTAAGATGTTTTATGACCATACCCATCGATAATAAAAGCAGATTGTGATAGACGCTGCAGCTCTCTACCGGCGGCCAGAGGCAATAGCTGCTGATTTGCTTCTGCATTCGAGGTATTTCTGAGACCTTGATCATTTTGTATGAGAAAGCAATTACCCACCTCTACCTTAAGCCGATTTAAAATTTCAGCAATAGCCATACGCTGTCGCATCTGATAGCGTTCACATCTACTCTTGCTAAGGAATACATGTAATAAACGTTCACGAAAACTCAACCGTAGTTGCAATGGTACAGATCTCTCTCCCGTCTCTAGATCGTATTGTGGATACAGAGATGCTTCTAGACTTACCAATAACTGTACCGTATCTTGCTCATAACGAGAAAATTGGCGTTGTTGATCTTGACTCAGGTAAGCAAGTGGCCTAGTAGCACCCTCAATGCGCGCTTGTTCATTTCCTGATATGTTTTCTCGTAGCTGAATATAGAGGCTGTTTACTAAAGTAATGGCTAGAAAGTCTTTATATTCCTGGTAGCTTTGCCCAGGTTTCACTGCTGCATCTTGCTTAGATTTTATTGCCGCATTTTGCTCGGAAACCTCCTCACTGATTAAAGAATTTAAATACTCCCAAAAAGGCATACCCGCTGCTGTTTGATGATCCACATTGATGACACCTGCCCGCACGAGTTTTAGCAGAATATCTCGTTCCTTCTGATAAACCATAGCATGTGGCAGCGGCAAACCTGCTGGATCAAATTGTTGATATGCGGCAACCCCAGCGTTATTTTGAAGGTGTAAATTCGCACCCAATCGTACTAATGCAAAAGCTAAGCTATGATGACCCGCTTGCATAGCACAATGAAGTGGTGTATCTCCATCAATATTCTGAGCATTTACAATATCAAGTGGCAATAAATAATCACGCATTACTAAAGCTAAAAGTAACTCATATCTATTGTTTTGTGCCATAAAATGTAAAAAATTATTCCCATTTACATCTGTCACAGTATAGATAGAATTGCCTTCTCTATTGCATTTATCCAAATCGAACTGCAAGTCTTCAGCCTCGAGTAACGCAAATGTCATGTTTGCATCGTGTTGAATAATCGCTTGATGCAAAACTGTATTGTCCGTTACATTATTGCCCGGGTTATTTGCAAGATATTTATTTGATAGCAAAAACTTTAGCAAAGCATCAACTTCACCTGCTTTACATAACTGCATCCAAAGCGTATCACCATGTTCGTTAAAATGTGTCACAGGTGATTCTTGTGCATTATTCTGAATATCGGCAGTCACATCTTCAGCCATAATATCAAGGATCATTGTTACGTTTCCACTTTTCCAAGCATGATGTATAGCCACATTACCTTCAGTATCTTTTTGCTCAAGTAATAAGGCCTGCTTTAGCTCTTTAGAGTCTATACTCGTCAATAGGCGACTCAAGCAATTTGAACGTGCTGCCTGTATGGCTAATGGATCACTATTTTCCTGTGAGCATTGCTCAAAAGCCAAAATACCTGCATTATTCGGCTGAAATAAATCAATACCCAACTCAATTAAGTGTAATGCCGTATGAATATCACCATTTTTTAAGGTGATATGTAACGCATTCTTATTATGATTGTCTAAAGCATTAATAGCTATGGGACATGTTTGCTTTAAGCGTGTCAGCCAGTCAAGATTCTGTAGGCTTGCAGCATAAAATACAAATGCTTGATCAAATGAATTTCTAGCAGCATACGCTGGCACTGATGCATTATTCTGAAGTGTCAAGTCTGCACTGCAATCCAGCAACTTTATGGCAAATTCATATTGATCATGATGCATTGCAACGTGAAACGGCGTATTGCCATCTTGATCTTGAGCAGACAAAAATACAGTTCGCAGTTCCGGTTTAACAATCTCCTGTTCAGCATTAATAAGAATCTCTTCCAAACCTGGGGTTAACTCGGTTGCCGCAAATACATCTAAAATTTCTGTTACACCAACTTGGGCGGCTATATGATATACAGTTTGTTGATAATCGTTTAACACCGCATCATGCCAAAAATAAAAACTAACTAATGTTGCACGGATCAATTCTTGTATTGAATCAGAATTTATATTTTCACGTTGGGCAGCTCTCAGTGCTTCAGCATCTTGATCATCGCCTAACAGTTGCATGGAATCGGAAGGTGACTCTACAATTTCACTCAGGAGTTTCTGCGCCCTCAACTCACGGCCAGATTCGAACAGAATTCTATAAGAATCTGTTTCATTCTGAGCTTCTTCAGTAAACTGAGATAACCATGCCTCAACCGCCTGTCTACGTTGCTCTTTAACCTGCTCATAGCTATTTTCATAAGTAACAGCAAGCTGTGTAGCAATGTTAGCACAGGCATGAATGGCTTTCTCTAAAGCAGTATCCGCCAGTGCACTATTATCATCCGAGTATAACGTTAAACTATTTAAACCATCATACGCATTTCGACATTTGCTATCGATAAACACGATACTCTTTTCAAGGTCATCCTTTAACAATGCATAATAGCGCTGCAATAAAACTGATGACGCAATTAGTTGATTTTCATATCGAAGCTTTTCTTCAGTATAAGTTCGATTTTCGAAAGGGAAAAAACTCAGCATTTCATCGGAAATTGATAAATAAAAACTAGAAACACCTTCCATTTTTTCTTCAATATAATTTTTAATTCCATCAGCTGCTTCTTTAAAGCAAGCATGTAATTCTCCTATAAGGATACCAACGTACCGATCCAATAAGATTTCCACACTAGGATATTTTAATTTAAAGTTTTCTATAGCACTAACAATGACGCCACTTTCTCGATCATAAAACCGTGCACGTAAATCACATAACATTTTTTCATCTATCTTTGAAAAATATTGTCTTTGTAAAGCACAATATCCGATAGACTCATAAATAGATTTTTGCCACATCAATCGCAAAAAATCGACATCTCCTTGAGTAATCGCTGTTACAACAGCATTCTTTATTTCTGGTATCATTAGGCCTCCAAAAATTTATTCCAACTTTAGCATGCATCACATCATAATTAGCACATAATCACCTTACTGAATATATCACATAAAAGCCTTGAAACAAGCTTTTTTATGCACATAAAAAACTCCTATAGTAGTTTTATACTTAAGTATTTGTTACGTAGTTATGAATTACCACATTAGCATATATTACAGTTCAAAAAACTTTTGCAAACAGACTAAAATTAGTGATTTTATATGACACTAAAGATTTCATAATTTGATGCAATAATTTGTCAGACTTAGCTTGGACTTACGCAAAATAATTAAATCTGTTTGAAGGTAAGTAAGCCAAAGCAAGTGTTTTCTTTTCTTGGGAATTTTTTTTAAGTTGTAATTGCGAAGATAAGAATAATGATTTTAATTCAGTTATATCATTGGAAAGTGTTTTGATATAGGTTAGCATGTTGAGCAAGCTAACATAATTACATTGTATTTTCAGTACATTAAGTTAACTGACTTAACTCTTGCGACGTTAATTCTCTAAAACCGCCTGCTTTAGGTGTGCTACCAAGAATGATATTACCATAGCGCACACGCTTTAAGCGATTGACAGCCATGCCCTGCGATTCCCACAGGCGTCGCACTAAACGATTACGCCCCTCAGTGACAACGACATAATACCAGTGATTGGCACCACTGCTTTCGATCGGCACAATATGTTCAAAGCGTGCTTCGCCATCTTCGAGCGTCACTCCGGTGGTTAATGTTTTGAGTGTTTCTTCGGAGGCTTGTCCTAATACCCGTACGGCATATTCACGTTCGAACTGGGATGAAGGATGCATTAAACGATGGGCAAGATCACCATCGTTAGTAAACAACAATAAACCAGAACTATTCACATCGAGGCGTCCAACACTAATCCAACGGCCACTCTCCAGATCTGGTAAATGATCGAATACCGAGCCTTTACCTGCTACATCATTATGACTGCAAATTTCACCAATCTGCTTATGATATAAAATCACACGCGTTTTAGTTTTTTCTTGAGGCACATTGAGCGGCTTACCATCAACTTCAATATGATCTTTGACTGTCACACGATCACCTATGGTCGCCGTTTTTTGATTGACAGTGATACGTCCGTCTTCGATCCAACGCTCCATCTCACGACGCGAACCGAGACCTTGGCGGGCCAATACTTTTTGTAATTTTTCTGAATTCATTTATCCAACGCTATCTATAATTTTATCAATTTCTGCTAACATTAACGATTCCTCTTCCACCGCTTTTTGTTCAGCGACTGCTTCAAGCGCACGTGCTTTTGCCACTTCAACTGGGTCAGCTGTTTGGAATACGAGAACATTATCTTCTGGTTTGGTTTCTTCAAATTCATTTTGCTCACCTTCAACCGGTAAACTTAGTTGTTCGCTTAACGCTGCTGCTGCAGCATCTAAGTCCGTTACTTCTTGTAATGGTGGCAAATCACCTAATACTTTAAGCCCAAAGTAATCTAAAAATTGTTTTGTTGTGCCAAATAATGCAGGCTTTCCTGGCACTTCTTTATTGCCGACAATTTTAATCCACTCGCGCTCCATTAATTGCTTGATGATATTACTGTTAACTGCCACACCACGCACCTCTTCGATCTCACCACGAGTGATCGGTTGACGATATGCAATTAAGACTAAGGTTTCTAAAAATGCGCGCGTATAACGTGCTGGTTTGTGTTCCCATAAACGCTGCAACCATGGCGCTAATGCTTGTTTAACTTGGAAACGATAACCACTTGACACTTGCACCAAATCAACGCCACGCTCTTCATACGCAGTTGAAACTTCTTTTAATAAGTCTTTGAGCTCCTTATTCGATGGGCGATCTGACTCTGGAAATAACTGTGCCAAACGCTCAAGTGGCAAGGGCTCACCAGCTGCAAAAATAGCAGCTTCTAGAATATGTTTTTGATCGACAACATCAGTCATACTGACCTCCATCATTAAATGCTTCAAGTTGGCTATAATCAATTTCAAGTGATTCCACAGCATCCGCACAGCGCGCCTTAACATACACCGGTGCAAACGCTTGCGCTTGTGAGATTTCAATCAGTGACTGGCGACACAGCTCGAGAATAGCGATAAAGGTAACCACGACACCCATGCGCCCTTCTTCAGCAGTAAATATTTGGCCAATTTCAATGAAGCTATCAGGCTTCACTTTAGAAAGTACTATCGTCATGCGCTCGCGAATCGATAATGATTCACGCTCAATTTGATGCTCTGAATAAAGTTCAGCACGCTTTAATACGTCACGAAGTGCTGAAATTAAATCAGGTAGTAATACTTCTGGATAGGCTAGTTTACGTTCAAATTTAGGTTTATCTGCATCAGCCACATAAAAGTCACGCTCAGCTCGGGGCAACTCATCGAGTGACTCGGCGGCATTTTTAAAGCGTTCATACTCTTGAAGACGACGCACTAAATCGGCGCGAGGATCCGCACCCTCTTCTTCTATAGTCTCTTCTTGGCGTGGCAATAACAGACGTGATTTGATTTCGGCAAGCATCGCCGCCATCACCAGATACTCAGCGGCTAATTCAAGTTGTAACTCCCGCATCACCTCCACATAATCCATATATTGACGTGTAATCGAGGCAATAGGTAAATCTAAAATGTTGATGTTTTGCTTTTTAATCAGGTATAACAATAAATCTAGAGGCCCTTGAAACGCTTCTAAGAAAACGCGTAGTGCATCTGGAGGGATATAAAGATCATCTGGAAGCTCGGTAATCTGAGTGCCATGTACTTTGATCACATGTGATTCATCTCGCGCTTCTACGCCTTGTGCATCTGGTACATTTTGATGCTCCTGCGATTGTGCCTCAGTCATGACTAAAAAACCATTTCAAACAATAAGGTGATTATAATAACACCTTATTTGTGACAAAACCATGGATCTGACTTGCCTGATTGTACGTGAGAAAAAGAAAGTACGGAATTATGAATTTCACTGATAGCTGCATTTTGTTCTGCGAGCGTGAGCGACTGTGTCGCCAGACGTCTTAGCTGCTTAAACATCCAATTCATCCAGTTAACCAATACTGTATCCAATAGTGCTAAACGATCTTTTATCTCTAGTGGGCGACGTTTTTGGTATGCTTTAAAAAGTGCTATTACCTTATCCATATTTAAATAATCATAGCGTTCCATCCCCCAGGTAATGGCAACATACATCAGTTCAGTCGCCGCATCAACTTGACCTGCCGTATCCCAATCTACAATATAATAATTACCCTGCGTATCCCAAATGAAATTATACGTATCTAAATCACGATGACTAACAACAATATTCTGTGGCACTAATGCATGATATTGGGCTGCAACCCTATAACAATGCTTGATTGTATCCAACATCGACCATAATTCAGTTGCAAGCTTAGGCTTTATCTGTTTTAAATTTTCTATATAATCCAGGTATTCCGAATGAAAATGAAATTGCCACTGTGGTGCAGATGGCACATCAAGTGCTAGACCATGTAGTCGTGCCAAACAATCTCCACCGATGGTGCATTGCTCGATAGCCATCTTAGAGCGGGATAAACGCAACGCATTCACATAGGGAAACACCATATAAACCACTTTATTTTCAATAAAGCATATATCACAATCACGGTTCACCAGCGCCGTAACCGCTGGCAATCCGTGCTTAGCAACTAACTTAGCGATGGCTTGAGTATGACGACACAAATCAACATTCACTTCTTTTTCAAAACGTGGCAGCATTTGTTTCACCACAAAGCACCCGCCGGTCGTATCCATACGCCATAACAAATGTGAACGCCCACCATCTAACGCTTTGGGCTTGCCTTGTATGGCACCCAATCCGTAGTAATCAGCAATCTTAGAAAATACTGGCATCACCTTTTCCTTGGCGCAGTATTTCAGGTATGTTGCCAGTCAAGTCAATCACCGTGGTTGGCTCAATACCACAATGCCCCGCATCAATAACCATATCAACTTGCTGCTCAAGCGACTCTGGCACATCTTCAGCATTCGCTATCGGCAGTAGTTTACCGGGCATCGTCATGGTTAAGCTCAACAGCGGCTTATCTAATGTGTTAAGCAATGCCTGGGTGACCGGATGATCAGGAATACGCAATCCAATTGTTTTACGTTTGATATTTTGTAAGCGCTTGGGCACACCCTTGGTCGCTAACATCACAAACGTGTAGGGGCCGGGCGTATGCGCCTTTAGCATACGAAAAATGACATTATCCACTTTAGCAAATACCGACAGCTCAGATAAATCACGACACATCAAGGTAAAGTTATGACGCTTATCGAGATTCCGAATCCGTCGGATACGCTCAACACCTTCATTATTATCAAGCTGACACCCAATCGCATAAGCAGAATCTGTTGGATAGATAATGACACCATCTGACTGCACGATAGCCGCGACTCGCTCGATGAGCCTCTGTTGAGGATGAGATGGGTGTATTGTAATCATAGCGAACAGTATACAAACACTGTATTTGCTTAACAATGCATAACCAACTAGAATGAACAATTTAGACGAAACTAGGGTTCTCTATGCGTTTTATATTTGATTTTATTATTATTATTGCCTTTTTTATTGCCTACAAATTATGGGGGCTGTACGTCGCGACTGCGGTGATCATGGGCGGATCAGCGTTACAGCTGCTCTTTCATCGTTGGCGTGATGGTAAATGGGATAAATTCTCGTTGCGATTAGCTTTAATTATCTGGGTGCTTGGTGCTGCAACTCTCATTTTACATAAAGGCATCTTTATTAAATGGAAACCAACAATTGCTTATTGGGTTTTATCTGGCTTGTTTATTGGAAGCCATTATTTTGCCAAAACCCCAATCCTGCAAAAATTACTTGGCACTAAGATCACCCTGCCAAATTTCGTCTGGCAACGCCTGAATATTTCGTGGGGATTGTTCTTTTTGTTCCTAGGCGCGCTTAACATTTATGTAATCTACAACTATAGCACTGACGTTTGGGTTTATTTTAAATTAATCGGCTGTATTGGATTATCGATTATTTTTATGGTCTTTCAAGGGATTTATATGGCACGCCATATGCCTAAGGAAAATACTACTAACCCATGAACAATCATAAACGCATAGAGTGCATTACCCAACGACTACAAACACTCAACCCAAGCCAATTAAGCGTTATCGATGATAGCGCAAAACACATTGGCCACGCTGGCGCACAAATGGGCATGGGGCATTTTACAGTTAATATTGCGGCTGATAGCTTTAAAGGGAAAAGTGATATTGAGGTGCATCGGACAATCTATCAGGCACTCGGTGATCTTATGCAAACAGATATTCATGCCCTAAGTATCAACATTATGCGCTGACTCAAGCGTCTCAATAGTAGGCTTGCGCCGACAATAAGTTTCATCAAGAAAGAACGTTAACAGTACGGCAATCACCAAAGCAATCGGGAAAATCATAAAGGCAATTTGAAAAGCACTGACGCCATAATTATGCAGACCAATCGTGCCAACATTTTGCCAGGCTGATTCAATCATCGTACCGATAAAGAGTACTGACAAACCTGACATCGCAACCAACATATTCGTAATGGCAAATGCAGTTCCCGATAAAGCCGGTGGACTTAAATCACGACTAACTGCAAATGTCAGAATATAAACACTGGTAGCCATACCATAAAGAAATAACAATACATACATCGTTACCTTGCTAATCTCAGGCATATATAGCACATAACTCATCAATATTGTTGCAATCACAGCGCCGATGGTTAAGGGTAGGCGTCGCTGTTGAATCGTATCCGAAATCCAGCCGACAATTGGTGCAGCGACTGCACAACCACAAAAGACCGTCGCTGCTGCCAATGCGGCATCCATGTGTTGATAGTTCATCACATAGGCAAGATAAGGAATTTGCCATGTCTCAGCAAAACCCAAGATCGGCATATATAACAAACAACCAATCAAACCATTTAACCAGATTTGACGATTACGCAAGAGACGCAAGCATTCGACGACAAAACGTTCAGTAGAAACCTTTTCGAGGCTATCAGCCGGCTTTGGATGATCACGCAAACTGAGACATAAAATAAATGCAATTATAATACCAACAGCTGAAACCCAATAACAAGTTAAACGCCAACCTTCAAAGCGCATTACAACACTTAAAATCACATCTCCAAACATACCTCCCAGCATCCCCATCACCACGACCATACCGGAGGCAAAAGCGAAACGGCGCGGCCTTAACCAGACAGTAATTAATTTTAATACGCCGATAAACGCAAACGATGAACCAAAGCCAACCATAAAACGGCCAAGATCGGCTAACACCATTGAATAGCCATTGGCAAAAAAGTAACCGCCCACTGCAGACACAAGTGCTGCAATAACTAACAGACGCTTAGTACCATAGCGATCTAATAAAATACCAACCAATAATTGCATCGGTGCGTAGACATAATAATAAATGGCCGAAAGATTACCAAAGGACGTTGGGTTCATATGGTATGCTTGTATCAATTGCTTCGACATGACACTCGGTGAAATACGCAAAACAAACTCGTAAAAATAGAAAAGCATGCCGACAGCACAAATAAATATTGCTGTACGTTTTGTCCACCCTGGTTGATCGGCTGAAAGATGCTCTGATTCTTTGATCATATCCATATGCTTGCTTCCTTGTTAGCATCAAAAGATCGTCAAATATTGTACCATTCCAAGATCGAAACTTGTACTACATGGTAGTTGCTAAAGCGTAAGAACTGGTATATAGTGCGCTATTTTAGAGAATCAGGAGCACTTATGAAGGCCGAGATCCACCCAAAATATGATGAAATAACAGTAACTTGTAGCTGTGGCCACGCGTTTAAAACAGGTTCAACACTAGGTCGTGACCTCCATGTTGATATTTGTTCAAAATGTCACCCATTCTTTACTGGTCAACAGAAAATGATTGATACCGCTGGTCGTATCGACAAATTCCGTCAAAAATACGGCAAACGCAGCACTAAAAAAGCTGCTAATCAAGAAGATCAATAATCAAAACTGCCATTATCACTGGCGGCAGTCGCGGCATAGGTCTCGCGACTGCTGATCTTCTCGCACATCATGGCAATAATATCGTTATATGTTCTCGAAACGAACAAGAAATACAAAATGCCCGCAAGCAAATCAACGCTAACAATGTTATTGCACTAAAAGCAGATGTCAGCCAATCTCAAGATGTAGATCGACTCTTTAAAACTGCCTATGACGCTTTCGGTCAAATCGATATCTGCATCAACAATGCAGGCCACCTTGAGCAAAAAAACTTTCTAGATATGACTGAGGCACAATGGGATCACATCATCAATGCTAACCTAAAAGCCACATTTCTATGCTGCCATAAGGCATTTGAATATATGTCACAAAATACCAACCGTAATCACATTGTGAATCTAAGCTCCCTTGCAGGCATACGCTTTGTTGAAAAATTTAAAGGCACAAGCGCTTATGTCGCCGCAAAAATGGCAGTGGTTGGACTGACTGAATCGCTCGCCGTCGAAGGCAAAGAGTATAATATCAACGTAAACTGTGTAGCACCTGGTGCTGTGAATACACAAATGCTCAAGAACAACTTCCCACACTTCTACTCTAAAGGTGCAGAAGCGCTGCAAATCGCCAAGATTATTCGTTTATTTTGTGATCCAGAAAGCCTAGGTGCACATAGTGGCACCACCTATGAAGTTTTTTGTAACGGATAAGCTATGCCGACTGCCTATATCACCAAGATAGTTCATTTTAATGCTGCTCATAGACTCCATAGCACACAACTGTCGAATGAAGAAAACCTAAAAGTTTACGCTAAATGCAATAACAAAAATGGCCATGGTCATAACTACACACTAGAAGTCACACTTAAAGGCGAAGTAGACCCTGTAACAGGCATGGTAGCAAATCTAACCGATGTTAAAAAAATTATTGAGCAAGAAATCTGCGATCGGTTTGACCACACGCACCTTAACCATGATCACAAGCACTTTAAAAATCTTGTCCCCACAGTCGAAAATATCGCAATCGTATTTTGGGATCTTTTATCTCAAACATCCCTAAAAACACTGCTATATAAGATCACACTACACGAAACCAAAACAAACTATTGCACTTACTTCGGTGGGTCCATATAAGTTACTTGATCCACAAAACATAATGCTTGTGTGACCACATCCACGTCATGACCATACTCACTTAAGTGACGACGCCACAATCTTGAGCCTGACTTCCCCTTAAACAGTCCCACCAAAAATCGCATTAAACTGCGCATCGGCACGCCCAAAGCATGCTGTTCGTGTATATAATTTAAATAAGATAAAACCCATTCTCTCTGGGTCAGAGGTGTTTCCGTTGCGCTAAAAAATTGTCGATCTACATCGGCAAATAAATAGGGATTACTATATGCTTCGCGCCCTATCATGACGCCATTAACATAATCCAAATGATGGGAAACCTCAGCTAAGGTCTTAATACCACCATTGATAATAATTTCTAATTCAGGAAAGTCTTGTTTGATTTGATAGACACGCTCATAGTTGAGTGGCGGTATGTTTCTGTTGTCACGCGGACTTAATCCTTTTAACCACGCCTTACGTGCATGTAGTGTGATACTTTTACAACCCACATCTTCAATCTGGCGTATAAACATTTTAAGATATTCGTAATTATCAAGCTCATCTACACCAAGGCGTGTCTTCAGTGTTACCGGTAACGTGACAGCCCTTTGCATCACACGCAAACAATCAGCTACCAACTCAGGCTCTTTCATCAGGCACACACCAATGCGACCTGCCTGTACACGATCACTCGGACATCCCACATTGAGATTTATCTCAGCATACCCATATTGCTCACCAATACGTGCTGCTTCGGCTAAAGTTTTTGGGTCACTACCGCCAAGCTGCAATGCTACCGGCCCCTCTTCAATACTAAACCCAAGCAAACGATCACGATCACCATGTATTACCGCCTGTGCCGTTAGCATTTCACTATAGAACAAAGTATGCCGGGTGATCAGACGCATAAAATAACGAAAATGACGGTCTGTACAGTCCATCATTGGCGCGATAGATATTTTTCGACTGATTTTCATCGGCGCAGTCTAACATATTGAGGGCAGATTCGGTTAGCTGACTTGAGCTTAAATCTCGCTATTATTGGAGTTTTGTGTAAATTTTAATCAGATCTGCCACGCATTAAAATTTCTTCTTGGCGTGAATGATAATAGCTTTTTAGAGCTTCATTAAAAGCAGAAATCTTTGGCGGCATAAATGAAGTTGGATGATAAAACGCATATATTTCGATATGAATATGAGTATAGTCTTTTAGAAGCTGCTTCACCCTGCCACTTTCTAGTTCTTGCTGGAACAAAAATGGATAAGAATAGGCAATACCCACCCCATTCACACAGGCAGCATGAATAATATCATCACTCTTACTACGTAGACGCCCATCAACATTAATATAGTAAACCGAACCATCTGCCTGGCGAAATGGCCAACGTCGACCTGTCGATGAAAAACAATCATGTTTTAACAAATCATCTGGGTATTGTGGTGTACCATGCGCTGCAAGATATTCGGGGGTTGCGTAAATACCAACGGGCATAGAAAACAGTTTCACCGCCACCATATTGTAATCAGGAAAATCAACATGAGATAATTTCCACAATATAATCACATCAAATTCTTCGTTAATATAATTTATAACTGGCCTAACACCGCGTAAGTTTAAATTGATCTTTGGATATTTTAATAAATATTGGGGTACCACCTCCTCTTTGAGTGATGGAAGAAAGTTGGCTGGCGCAATAACTGTTAGTAATCCATTTGGCTCATCATTAAACGGCTGAATCGCTTGCTGTGCATGCTGAATCTCGTAGGGGATATTTTTAACTTGTTCGTAAAAAACCTTACCAACATCGGTAATACTTAATTTACGTGTCGTGCGCTTTAATAATCTCGAGTGTAGTGCTTCTTCAAGAGATGATACATGCTTACTCACTACCGACTTCGAAACACCTAAATCATAGGCCGCCGAAGTAAAACTACCCAGCTCTACAACTTTGATAAAAGTCATGATATGTTCGATATCAGGAATGATATTTTGACTTTTTGTCGTCATATTATGCACCTTCATCTGTTTGGACAAAGCAACTCACTTCATCACATTCACCTTGTGATTTTTGTTTCGAATGCTCACCCCGCGCATCAGCCAGATGAGTCAAATAAGCTTCATCAATATCCCCTGTAATATACTTACCTGTAAAAATAGAATCTTCAAATTGGGCAATTTTATCGGTATCAGTTTTAGCCGCGTCATTTATTGCAGCATAAACATCATCGAGATCTTGATAGATTAACCAATCAGCGCCTATTTTAGTGGTAATTTGTGAAAGCGTACGTCCATGTGCAACAAGCTCTTTAGCATTTGGCATATCGATACCATACACATTAGGATAACGCACTTCAGGTGCAGCTGATGCAAAATATACTTTTTTCGCCCCCACATCGCGCGCCATTTGGATGATTTCACCAGATGTCGTGCCACGCACGATTGAATCATCAACTAATAACACGTTTTTATCTTTAAATTCAGCTTTTATCGCATTTAACTTAAGGCGCACCGAAGTACGTCGCAACCCTTGCTCTGGCATAATAAATGTGCGGCCAATATAACGATTTTTAACAAAGCCTTCAGAATAATTAACACCCAACTTCTGTGCCAAAGCAAACGCAGAAGTACGACTAGTATCGGGAATAGGAATGACTACATCAATATCATGATCAGGGCGTTCGCGAAGAATTTTTTCAGCTAAACGTGTGCCCATATTTAAGCGTGATTTATACACTGGAATTCTATCGATGACGCTATCAGGACGAGACAGGTAAATATATTCGAAAATACAAGGTGCATGTTCAACATGCTTAGCACAAACTTTTCGATGAATCTTGCCATCAAGATCGATAAAGATTGCCTCACCTGGTGCAACATCGCCAATTAACTTATAACCAAGAACATCGAGCGCAATGGTTTCTGAAGCAACCATATAATCGGTACCTGTTGCCGTTTCACGCTTGCCATAAACCAGTGGGCGAATACCAAATGGATCACGAAATGCTAAAATTCCATAACCACAAATCATCGCCAAACCCGCAAAAGCACCAGACACACGCGCATACACAGAGCGCATTGCTGAAAACAACGACTGTACCGATAGATGTGCGCCACCAACACGCTGTAGTTCATAGGCCAATACGTTTAATAATACTTCTGAATCAGAGCTGGTATTCAGATGGCGTAAGTCGGATTCTTGGAGGTTTTGTGCCAGTTCCTCATCGTTAATCAGATTACCATTATGCACAAAGCCAATACCATAAGGTGAATTCACATAAAATGGCTGGGATTCAGCAGCACTTTCTGTGCCTGCTGTTGGGTAACGCACATGCCCAATACCCATATTACCGCGTAATTGCAGCATATGATTTTTGCGAATCGCATCACGCACCAAGCCATTAGACTTGCGCAACGCAATACGGTTATTGTCACAGGTCATGATACCTGCTGCATCTTGACCACGATGTTGGATAATCGTTAATGCGTCATAAATTTCTTGACTGACCGGCGTGTGCGCGAGCACACCAACAATACCACACATAACCTAATACTCTCCCATAACAAGATGAATTGATTTCTCAATATGCTGAGGCACATACGTATCTAACTTGTGCACGATACCATCGAAACGTGGCAACAGCTGTGATGACTGAACAATTCTCGCATCTCGATAAGACGACATATTCAGCAATAAAATCGCGATCGATACAAATAACAAACCACGTAAGCCACCAAAAAACAGGCCTAACAAACGATCAGCAGGTCCAACACCAATACGCGATACAATCGGTCGCATCGCCAGATTAAGCAACAAGCCCACCATCCACACCGACATAAACAATACCCCAAAGCCAATGATATAGCTCATCACCATCCACTGTGTTGCATCATAAATATGTTGCTGCAAAATAGGGGCAAATTTAAAGGCGACAAATAAACCACCTAACCAAATCGTAAAAGATAACGCTTCTCTAACAAAGCCACGAAAGAAGCTTAAAATCATCGAAAATAACACGATAGTAACAATTACATAGTCAAACCAATTCAACGCTAGCCATGGAATACCAGTCATGATCATTCCCCGTTACTTAAAGACTAGACATGATACCTTTTCACGACGCCGTGTAAATGAAATTTTCGATTTAATCTGCTCTTAATTTGCTGCATATCATGTTTTTTAATCTCAGGCCCGACAAAGACGCGGTTAATTACGTGCCCGTGGACGTGACTGGTACGCATATAAGCTTCAAAGCCTGATTTACGCAAACGCTTAACTAGCTGATAGGCATTGTTTTTATCCGCAAAACTCGCCAATTGCACCACCCATGCATCAGGTGTGTCTATAGCAGCTTGTAACATCTTAGTATTAATTTTTTTACGATTATGTGGGTGATGCACGACTGCCTTATGATGCGAAGTATGTGTGATTGCTTTTTTAGTTGGATTTAAATGTGTTTTTTGCACGTTATGCGCTATCTGTTTATCTTGGACGGGTGGTGCCATCACTTGATGCGGCTTATCAGCAATATCTTCACCTTCTTCAGCATGCATGGGAGGTGATTGTACAGATGCCGTTTGTTGTGTCGCTTCGATCGCTTGTGGCGGATCCTGTTTCGCTATCTGCAATGACATCTGCGATACCGGTTCAGGCTTAGGAATATTCATCGACATTTTTTGAGTGACAATTGGTTTTGGCTTGTGTAGTAATACCGGTAAGAAAATCGCAAGCACACACACAATTACGATTGCACCGACGATACGTTGTTTTAATTGCGCTTCCATTAGCACCTCCTTCCTAAAAATTGTTTCGCTTCACTTACCGCAAAAAAAGAACCGCAAACAACAATGCGATCTTGCGGCGACACCTGCGCTAACAGCAGCTCAAGTGCCTGACTTATGCTGCTGTTAGTATAACAATTTTTTTCACCGAGGGCTTGTAGTTCGCCTACTATATTTGTAGGACTATATGAATCACATCCCTGTAGTGGTGCCACATACCAACTATGCACCCTACCCTGCATCGGCTTTAGCGTGCTTGCCAATGCTTTATGGTCCGCTAATGCAAATAACATATACGTTTGCCCTGCGACCGGTTGATCCGCTAACTGTTTGGCTAACCATGCCATTGCATGGCCATTATGTCCCACGTCTAATACGATTTGGCAGTTATGCTGCATCACTTCGAATCGTCCCGACAATTTTGATAAAGATAACCCTTTATCAATTGCAAAGCGCGCTACTGGTAATTGAGACTGTAACAACATCACCGTCATCAATGCTGCTGCTACATTTGATAGCTTTAACGGTGGCCGTGGTAAATCTTTCAGAACACTATCACCATACTGCCATTGCCATGTATTCCCTGTTTGTTCAAAATGATATTGCTGTGTATCAATCAACTTTGCACCTAGTTTCATAGCAACTGTTCTTACTGTCTCTGGCATATTGGGATCAGCACAGATTAAGGGTCGCCCTGCACGTCCCAAATGTGCCTTATGAAAACCAATCTCTTCACGAGTATCACCAAGCAAGCTTTGATGATCCAAACCGATAGAAGTAATCATACTTGCGGCATTATCAAACAAGTTTGAAAAATCATTTAAACCACCCACACCCGCTTCGAGTAATATCACTTCAGGCTGCCATTGTTGTACGCAATACCCTAGCGCCAAATAAACGGCGTCATACCAACTCATTGGTATATTTGGATCACGCAACCGCTCTACTTCCGCCAAGGCTTCTACCAAGAGCGCATCATCTACAAGCTTACCATTAAGTGTTAAACGTTCGTTGATTTGAATAATATGTGGCGAGGTAAATGCAGCAACTGAATAGCCCGCAGCAGTATAGATTTGTTCGAGTACTTTAACTGTGGACCCTTTACCATTGGTGCCAGTAACCGCAATCAGCGTACCGGTTAGATGACATATATTCAATGCATCAGCCAAATACTGTAGACGTGAAATAGGCTTATCTGCAGTCGATACACCTAACTTTAAAAAATGATCTAACCAATCATTTAGCGACATCACTTGATGTATGCCCATGATCTTTATGAACGAGTTTTGCAAGCAATTGTGATACTTGGTCTCGTAGCTGGCGGCGATCAACTATCATATCAATATGACCATGATCTAATAAAAACTCACTACGTTGAAAACCATCAGGCAGTGTTTGACGAATTGTTTGTTGAATCACACTAGGGCCTGCAAAACCAATTAACGCTTGTGGTTCGGCAATAATAATATCACCCAGCATCGCCAAACTTGCTGACACGCCACCGGTCGTTGGATGAGTGAGAATAGAAATAAATGGTAAGCCATGTTGTGCCAAACGCGCTAATGTGGCTGATGTTTTTGCCATCTGGAATAACGAAAACAAACCTTCTTGCATACGCGCACCACCGCTAGCCGAAAAACAAATGTAAGGGAGCTTATGATCGATAGCTGCTTGCACCCCAATCATAAAACGCTCGCCCACACCGGCACTCATCGAACCACCAACAAAATTAAAATCAAAACTCGAGGCCACTACCGGAATGTTTTTGACTTTACCCCGCAGCACTATCAAAGCTTCTTTCTCATCGGTTTTCTTCTGTGCCGCAACAATACGATCTTTATAACGTTTAGAGTCTTTAAATTTTAAACGATCGATCGCTTGCACATCTTCACCTAAAGCAACATGATCACCTTCATCTAAAAACTGCAGCAAACGCTTGCGACCACTCACTCGCATATGGTGCTGACATTTAGGACACACATTCAGATTGCGCTCTAACTCAACGCGATATACAACCGCAGCACATTGATCGCACTTACTCCAAATACCCTCAGGCACCCCCTTTTTGGTATCGGTAGATACTTTGGGTAATATCTTTTTAAACCAACTCATTAGCTAAACCTTTGTTAGTAGGAACCCAAAAAAAAGGGCCCTAGCGGACAATGCGGTAAATCATACTCCTGTGGATAAGATACGGCAACCAAATAAAGTCCATTCGGTGAAGTCGTCACCCCTGCAGCACTGCGTTTTCGTGCCTCAAGTACGGTTTTCGCCCAATCTGGGTAGCGTGTACCGTTGCCAATCGGGATTAAAACGCCCATGATATTACGTACCATATGGAGTAAAAACGCATTGCCTATAATATCGACCACAATCATTTGGCCATGTTGCTTGACCATGAGCGTCTCTAACGTACGTATAGGCGAATGCGACTGGCAGCCAGCGCCCCGAAAAGAACTAAAATCATGCTCACCTATCAGGTAGTTCGCACCGGTTTGCATCGCATTAACATCGAGTGACTTGTGATACCAGCTTACATAATCACGCAAGATTGCTGGTTTAACTAGCTGATTATAAATGATATAACGATAATGTCGAGAAGTTGCTTTAAATCTTGCGTGAAAGTCTAATGGCACGGCTTTGACCCAATCCACGCTGATATCATGAGGTAAATTGCTATTGGTTCCAAACATCCACGAATAATCGCTACGCTCAGCATCAGTATCGAAGTGAATCACTTGATTGGTAGCATGTACACCAGCATCGGTACGACCAGCGCAAACGACAGTAACGCCATGATTCGCTACTCGAGAGATGGCTTGCTCGACACGTTGCTGAATCGTCGCCAACTCATCATTTTGATATTGCCAACCGTGATAGGCGCTTCCAGTATACGAAATGCCCATTGCTATGCGTTGCTGCTTCGCTGCCAAGTGACTAGCCTTGAGAAGACGGGATTTTATCAAGCATCTTTTGTGCTTCAATCTGCTGCTCACTATTACCTTTTGAGGTTACCAGGACAAGTACCTGTTGAGCCGCTTTATAATCTTCCATTGCAATATAAGCTCGTGCTAAATCAAGCCTTGCAGGAATCGCTTCATCACTACCCATAAAATCATATTCATCTTTAGTATCATTTTCGTCGCTATCATTTGTGGTCGCGGGTGAGCCTACCACTTCTGTTACCGCCTCTACCTGATAACCATTACGCTTGCGTGGAATTAACATGAAAACAACCACAACCAATAAGACCATAATCGCAAACAATATATATTCGATTAACTTGCTTTGTTCTATACTATTTAAAAAACTAAATGGTATTATAGAGGAACTCGTTGAAATTTGTTGTTGCTGCTCTGTTGTGAGCGCTGCTTTTAACGGTTTACCATCTGAAACCTTACTACTTAACTCAGTAATCTCTTGATTCAACACACCGAGCACTTGATTTACCTGAGACAGCCTTGCCTGTACTAATGAAAAATCTTGGTTAAGCGTGTTAATACGTTGATTGACTTGTTGCTGAAATAACAAATTCGCTTGACTCACCTGCGCTAATTGCGTTTGCAAAGACTGCACCGTCGCTTTGGCATTTTCATCTGCAGGCGTTAGTGTTGCAGGTTTTGTTGCCACTGCTATCGCAGCTGGCGCATCATCAGGTGTCACCAATTGCTGCTGTGCATGGTCTTCACCTTCTTTCAACATATTTACCACATAATGTGCACCCGCTTTAGCCTGCGCTTCTTGCATACGCTGTTGGCTTTGAATCTGATGAGACTTATCCATAATAGCCTGCACTTGCGCCATATCGGAATCTTGAGGCTCAGGCTCAGCAAAAGCTGTTCCAACTGAAAATAAAATAGCCGCAGCTGGAAATATCACAAGCTTTTTGTTCACGCCAATCTCCTCAAAAAATGAATGGATTAGGCAATATACCAAAACGCCTGTTAAAGATAAAGCGTGCTTTATTACTTGGCACCCATACCCGGTGCCTCTGGCGCAGTAGCAGGTGGACGCTGTTGTTGACCAAGCTCATCTGCCACCGCAGCTTGGTATTGCCGGCCAAACTCGCCCTCACTTAGAATAGCGTTATCGGCTTCATTGAGCTCGTAATTTAGCTCACGATAGAGTATGTCTTTTTCAGCCAATGCCACACATAATGCTTTAGCAACAGTATCGAGTTTTTGCTCACGTGTATATTTTGGTTTTGACGCAAAGAGACTACCAAAGAAACCTTTTAATGCCGGTTTTTCATTTAATATTGTTTGCATTTCCACCGACAGCAACTCAATCACATTCGAGCTCGCGATCGGTGAATAAGGAGGCGGTGCATCTGCATCATAGGCAGGAGGTGGCGGCACTCGCAAACACGCTATAATTTCGGCAAAAACATGATAGCTCTTCTCATTAATTGCTGTATTAATAAGCGCTGGGGAATTTGCTACACCCTCACTTAAATAATGACGAAATGCAATTAAGTTATCATGTAATACCGCTACCATAAGTGGTGTTTGGCTTTTGGCATTCTGTTGATTAAGCACAGATGCTAATTGCCTAGCCTGAGTCTTTAACAGTCTGAAAATAGCATCGTCTTCATCTACCTTACGAAACTGAGCCGCAAGATGAAAAACATTATCACCGGTATTATCAGGATCAGTAATTTGCGCAGATCCACACAACTCAACTAATTTTTTGACTACAGTTGGATTTACTTTTTTATTCGCAACAGCAATCTGAATAACACCTCTTCCATTACTGTCTACCTGTAACAATTGATCGCGAAAGTGGTCAAGGTCACTAGGAATAAGATCTATTTTTTTGGGATAATCAGAATACGGATTCTGATACCAGGCGATTTTACCTGTTGTTAAGATATCTAAAAGAGACTGATTGCTTACTAGTTTGTACCTTTTATCAAATTGTGCATTTTTCGCCATAAAACTGTACATAACAACATCTCCAGATCAATTTATAGTAACGATATTTGAACTGAAATGTAACAAGAGGTCAAGTTCTCCCTGCAATTAACGCAAGTTTTTCACTTTTAGACATTTGCTTAATTTGATACTCAACTGACATAGCATCTGACTTAGAGTCAAAGCACCAATACGCTGCTAATTTTTTTGGTGGAAAGCTACGTGTATAACGTGCGGCTTTACCAGCGACGTGTGCCTGATAGCGACGCTTGATATCTCTGGTAAAGCCGGTATATAAACTGCCATTCTTGCATTCTATAATGTAAACATAAAATGACATGAGCAAAGCTATCCTTGGAATAACGCGGATTTTTCAGGTGCACTCGCTGCTTGGTAGCTCGGCGGCTGACTGTCAGCGCAACTTTTAATCTCCTCAAAAATTTTACCCAATAACCCATTATGCAAGGCACCCTCATCCGTTTTCGAAAATAAAACCGGATCAGTTTTAAAACCAATATGGTTTTTTGTAAATAAGCATCCTAAATATTTACCCGCTGCAGCGATTTTATCAGCTTTTGAATAACCCACAGGAAATAAGTGCTGCAAAAAGTGAAAGTAATACGATTGATGAGTACGCGTATTCATATACGCTAATAATTTTGATGCCGCAAAACTGACAGCTATACTCTGCTCAGCCGTGCCGGATTGACGATTTTGTAAATGCGTCACAATAACACGCAATACATCATATTTTTTTAGACGAACTGCTTGGCACAATGGCGTCAAATTAGCATTATTTTCAAAGCTAGTATTGGCATTTTGTGTAAGTAAATAATCAACGATATCACTTTGACCCAAGCGTGCCGCTATATGTAATGCTGTATCACCATTTTTTGCTCGCAAATTGATTAGTTGCTCGAGTCTACCCTCATCACATAATTTTTTAATCAAATCAAGCCTACCTCTTGCAACTGCCGAATGCAGTGTAGTCCAGCCGCGATTATCAATCGCATCACAATCTGCACCAACCTTTTCCAACACCTCAATAACAGCGGTATTGCCTAGCTCGTAGGCAAGTAGTAAAGGTGTTTGCCCAAATGCAGTATTGACCTGACTTAATGCCGTCGTAATATCCTCTCGTGAAGCGCACTGCAACATCATAGTTAATATTGCCACTCTATGTGGATTTTTTTTAGAGTTAACAACATACCTCACCGCTGTATGCAAAGCATTTTCTCCAGCCTCATCTTGCCATATTATCTCTGCACCACGATACTTGTGTTCTTCACTAAAGCGAAATAGCTCATTAACCCTTGTGGCATGACAATGGGGTTGCATTATCGCAACTTGAAGCGCATTTTGGCGCGACTTCATATAATAAAATAGATTGATTTTCTGACCATAAAAAAGCTCCAAATCACCACACGTTAGATTATAGTTAGAATGATATCTATCGCCATAATCATTTGTATCCATATAGCTTACATAACCATACCTCAAAGCATCAAGCATTATACTCGAGATCTTATCTGCTGTCGGCTTTCTACTCATATAATCCCCCTTGAATTTGTATTTGACTTGAACATTGCAACAAACCGTGCTTGAAAAGTCCAATGATTTTTTTATCATAAATAACATAATTTATGCTAGAATCAGCGTTTTACAATAATGAGGTCTTTATGTTGATCCGTCAATTTTTAGATAAAGCATCATCGACGTTTACCTATCTGGTTGCAGCCGATTATCAACAGCAAGCATTAATTATCGATCCAGTACAATCCCTTGTACCTTTGTACAATCAGTTTATTGAAGAACTTGGTCTCACGTTGAAATACTGTGTTGAAACACACACCCATGCCGATCATATCACCGGCTCGGGTTTATTAGCCAAGCAACACCGTGCACAAATTGTGATGGGCGAACAGTCTCAAGCGAATTGTGTTGATATCAAAGTCACTCACGGTCAAGTGCTAGCATGTGGCTCACTTGAGTTAAAAGCCCTATACACACCCGGCCATACCGATGATAGCTATTGTTATGCCTGTGAAGATGCATTATTTACTGGCGATACGTTAATGATACGTGGCACTGGTCGCACCGATTTTCAATCCGGTAACCCGTCACAACAATACCAAAATATTACCAATATTCTGTTTAGCTACCCAGATAGCACGCGCGTGTACCCTGCACATGACTATAAAATCGCTACTATGAGTACGATTGGCGAAGAAAAGCGTTTTAATCCACGCCTTCAAGTCAACAACGTTGAGGCATATGTAGAAATAATGAATAATCTAAATCTTGAGCGACCCAAGCAGATGGATATCGCCATACCAGCAAACCTCAAATGTGGACTTATGGAGCAATAACATGTCAAAAAAAAGCATACGCATTTTAATGTTCATCGTGATAATCTTAGTAATCATGGTTGTGTGTTTAGCAACACTGTTACCCAGTAAGAATAGTACCAGTCTACCAAAGGCCATTGCTATCGAGACTCATAACCAACCCATGATGGGCAATGCTAACGCGCCACTTAAGGTGGTGGTATTTGAAGACTTAAAGTGCCCTAACTGTATGCGCTTTAATACTGACATCTTACCCAAAGTGATCAACACCTACGTTAATCCAGGTAAAGCAAATTACACTATGATGATGCTCGCTTTTATTCCTGGATCATTACCCGCTGCCAATGCCGCACATTGTGTTTATGCACAAAACAAAGCTGACTTCTTTAAATATGTTGATTATATTTACCAACACCAACCACCTGAAACTGAAAACTGGGCAACGGTTCCCAACTTAATGCTATATGCAACCCATATTAAAGGCATCAATCTAGATAAACTCGCCCAATGCCTAGTACAAAGCCCCTACGCGCAAGTCTTTAGCGATAATATGGCCATTGCCAATAAAATTATGCATAACTCGGTCGCCACACCTGCGGTTTATATTAATGGTGTTAAAGTAGATCCATTAACCTGGAAACAATTTCAAATCGTCGCTGGAGCACTCAAATAGATGAATAGACAATGCTATCTTTTTATCACATGGTTGATTGCTGTCATCGCACTCATCGTCACACTTTATGGTAGTAATGTACAAATGCTACCTGTCTGTCATCTATGCTGGTTTCAACGTGTTTGCCTTTACCCATTAGTGATTATTCTCGGCATTGGCGCATTTCAAGACGACCGTAAAAGCGCTGTCTACAGCCTACCTTTAACCATTATCGCCACCATTCTGGCACTAT
The DNA here is from genome assembly GCA_030429175.1 of Gammaproteobacteria bacterium. GTDB lineage: Bacteria > Pseudomonadota > Gammaproteobacteria > Coxiellales > Coxiellaceae. The sequence continues at coordinate 20,274 of JAUIDD010000017.1, read as the reverse complement.
ACCAATATATACTTCAGTGGTATCCACAGCTTGAATCGATCGGCGTCTGCGGCACAGGCCCAAGTTGCGCCGATGTGCACTTGCGCGTGTGGGGCTTTATTACCTACCCATTTATCAGTATGATTGGTAGCCTTGTTATGAGCATCTTATTGATCATGGCACTTTCAAATAAAAAGGCAGCACAATGAATTTTATCGACCAAAATGCACTCGACCAAACTACGATTCAACACTCACCCTTTCCACATTGTGTCATTAAAAATTTCATCAAAACAGACAAACTACAGGCTATATATGACAGCTTCCCACACTTAATCGATGGTGGCGTTTTTAATTGTAACAATGAAAACACCCAAGGCCCCTTAGCAGAGTTGATCCAAGAACTACAACAGCCGACGATGCGCAACTGGATGGCAAATCATTTTGGCGTCGATCTTGATAATAAACCAGTCATGACGACCCTGCGTGGCCATTCACGCGAAAAAGATGGGCGCATTCATACCGACAGCAAAGATAAAGTCGTCACTGTCCTTATCTATCTCAATCCCAATTGGGAAGCCAAAGGTGGCAGGCTACGCCTGTTGCGCAGCAATAACATCGACGACTATGCTGATGAAGTGACACCCGAGGCAGGCACTTGCATCATCTTTAAAGTCACCGACAATTGTTGGCATGGCTACCAACCCTACATCGGCCCGCGCCGCCAGATTATGTTTAATTTCTTAGTTAGCGAACAAGCACTCAAACGCCACCGTTCTAGTCATGGATTGTCGGCGTTTATGAAAAAACTCAAAAGCAAATTCAACAAGGCTTTCTCAGCGAGCTCTCTCCCATAAAATAGTGCCTCTGCGTGAAGCTGAAGAAAAAAGCGTTTTTGCCAATCATTCTATAGGCTCACATAACATAAACTGGTAGCGCTGATATTTAGAGCGAACAATTGCTTTACTTGATGCCAGCTGATAGACTAAAAAATGTGCATATTTATATACATGGAAGCAACTTAATGAGCCTGCATAGACTTAAACGCAGAATAGCCCTACGCAATGCACTACTTCAACATGTGGTCAAAAGAATGCATGGTGTAATAGCCATGCTACAGCTCAAACTGGCGCGAGAGAAGACCTATATTGGTCGTATCGCACGAGGGTTTGAGTTTTTAGGTTATCGTTTTACACACCAAGGTCTTGTTGGCTTGGCGAGAAAGACGATAGTAAACTTTATAGGACGATTAAGCAGGCTTTATAAGTCAGGTGCAACAACAAGTCGCATCGCGCAATACGTTCAACACTGGCAAAAATGGTGTACCGCAGGGTTATAGCAATACACGATTTACCAGTGAAAATTGAGGATATCAATATGAAATCATTTCTTGTTACTACTACGGCAGTGCTTATAGCGGCGCACCTAAGTCTAAGCCAGGCCAACTCGGTTGAACAGTGCCGCAAAGCGATAGATGATACATCGGCGAGGAAAACTTGCAAGCTGCTGAGTTACTCAGTGAAGAATAAAGATTGGTGCTGGGTGTACGGTGTGTGCTGGTCGAAGAAGGGGTACAACGTGGAATCCAAGGTTATTAAATACCCAGTAGGTATGGGGGGGCTCATCTTGTACAACTGCAACGGCAACCTATCATTCCAGTCATGCTAGTCTCAATATTTTATATAGAGAGCGAAAGCGGTAGTCTTTTGTATAATTCAGTTGCTTAAACTTAATTTAAAAGGATCCTCGCCGTGGCGAATTGTACCCCATCTTCGAAACTTTTCATCCCTAGAACGCATAGTGGAAACGAAATTCGGTGGTCGGGTGATCACCGGCGACGGTGGGGTGCTATATGTCGTTTAGTAAATCACTCGGCGCGTCAAGCGCCATTTGATCTTCAGCGCCTTTTTGTTGATAAATTTGTCGCGGCGGACCATGGGGACTTTACACCCCCCATTAATCAATATAATCGAGAGCGCTAAGTATCTGATATGCCAATCGACGTTTTGAACTATTATCAAAAGAAAGTTGCTGACCAGCTTTATCGAGAATTGTCACACTATTTGCATCTTTATCAAACCCATCTGAGATGTGATTTGCGACGATAAAATCTAAGTTTTTTTGATCCAATTTTTGCTGTGCGTTCTCAAATAAATTTTCATCTTCCGCTGCAAAACCCACACACAGTGGTCTTGGTTTTAGTTGTGCAACTGATTTCAAAATATCTTTAGTTCTAACTAAATTGAGGGTCAGCGTGTCTTGCTGTTTTTTTATTTTAGTTTGTGACACGTTTGCAGGCGTATAATCCGCAACTGCAGCTGTACTAATAAAAATATCTTGGTCTGAAATACGCTGCATCACCGCAGCATACATCTCTGCAGCAGTCGTCACATTTATGACGTTAACGTTTGGTGCAATCAAATTTGTTGGACCAGAAATTAATGTGACATCGGCGCCGCAATTTTTAGCAGCCTCGGCTAATGCATAACCCATACGTCCACTACTGCGATTCGATAAATAACGAATCGTATCGATTGGTTCTCGTGTAGGACCGGCTGTAATCAGGATTTTTTTACCTGAAAGGTCCGGTTGTAATTGCATACGCGTTTGTAATTGCGCAACGATTTGTTCAGGCTCAAGCATGCGTCCATAGCCCACCTCACCGCAAGCTTGACGACCTGAGTTTGGACCTAAGAGATCAATATCGCGTTTGATTAATGTTTTTATGTTGGCTTGATTGGCCGCATTCGCCCACATTTCACGATTCATCGCTGGTACTACAACAATCGGGGCTGTTGTAGTGATACAAATCGTACTTAAAAGGTCATCGGCAATACCATTTGCAAGCTTTGCAAGCATATTATTAGTTGCTGGAGCAATAACAATTAGATTGGCCCAACGTGCTAAATCGATATGCTCCATATCATTCGACTGCCATTGATAGCGTGAAACTGGATGATCGGTTAATTTTTCAAGCGCTGCGATATCGATAAATTGTTCAGCGGCATGAGTTAATACCACACGTACATTATGATCTTGCTCACATAATAGTTGAATCATTTTAGGCAGCTTTTTTGCAGCAATCCCGCCTGTGATACCAACTAATATTTTCACTGTAGATAAAAACTGTCTTGGATTAATAATTCTGCGATCTGCACTGCATTAAGTGCAGCACCTTTGCGTACATTATCTGCGACCACCCACATATCTAAACCATTAGGATGCGTTATATCACGACGAATACGACCAACAAATACTTTATCTTTACTGGCGCAATCAGTCACAGCTGTTGGAAATAAAGGATCATCCATTACTTCAAGCCCAGGCGCATCACGCAATAAATAGCGCACTTGCTCAAGATCATCGATTGGTTGACGTGTTTCAATATGTACCGCTTCTGAATGGCCAAAGAATACAGGTACACGCACGGCTGTCGCATTGACTTGAATATCAGGATCATTGAAGATTTTTTGTGTTTCCCAATACATTTTCATTTCTTCACGCGTGTAACCATTTTCTTGCAATACATCAATCTGTGGTATCACATTAAATGCAATCTGACACGGCAATGTTATCTCACCCGTCTCATTACCATTTAGCATATCCGCTGTTTGACGCGCAAGCTCTTCGATTGCCGTACTACCCGCACCTGATACTGATTGATAGGTAGCAACATTTACACGGGCAATGCCAAACGCATCGTAAATCGGTTTAAGCGCAACGACCATTTGAATCGTTGAGCAGTTTGGATTCGCAATAATATTGCGCGCTTGATAGTTCGCTAGTGCTTCCGGATTGACTTCAGGTACGATTAAGGGAATTTCAGGGTCATGACGAAACTGTGACGAATTATCGATAACAACACAACCTGCTTCAGCCGCTTTCGGTGCATAGATCGCAGAAACTTTAGCACCTGCAGAAAAAAATGCATATTGAACTTTCTCAAAATCAAAATCATCTATCGCCTCAACAGTAACTGGCTTATTATTAAACATCACTGTCTGACCTGCAGAGCGCTCACTTGCCACAGCATAAAGCTTATTAATAGGGAATTCACGTTCGCTCAAGATTTCAAGGAATACTTCACCAACTACACCCGTCGCACCGACGACAGCAACATCATATTGAGTTGTCACAATTATCTACCACCTGTTTGACCACGATCACGCAACATATGATCGATTAACACTAACGCAAGCATGGCTTCAACAATCGGTACCGCACGAATGCCTACACAAGGATCATGACGTCCTTTGGTGACAATATCGACTACATTACCCGCTTTATCTTGCGTCTTACCAGGGGTGATAATACTTGAAGTAGGCTTAAATGCAACACTTGCGATCACATCTTCACCATTCGAAATACCACCGAGTATGCCACCGGCATGATTTGAAATAAAACCATTACTGTCCATCTGATCACGATGTTCACTACCACGTTGCGAAACCACATCAAAGCCGTCACCAATGGCAACCGCTTTAGCCGCATTGATACTCATTAATGCTTTCGCAATATCCGCACTGAGCTTATCAAACACAGGTTCACCTAAACCTATCGGCATGCCGGTTGCAACCACTTCTACTAACGCGCCTACCGAATCACCATCGCGACGCAATTGATGAATGTATTTTTCAAGCTGTTCTATTTTGCTAATATCTGGAAAGAAAAAAGGATTCGTCTCAACTACATTAAGATCTAGTGTCTCTGCACCAATCTCGCCAATCCTGCGCACATAGGCCTGAATCGCAATGCCCTGCGCGCTCAAATATTTTTTTGCAATACTACCAGCGGCAACACGCATCGCTGTTTCACGAGCCGATGCGCGACCACCACCACGATAATCACGAATGCCATATTTTTTTTCATAGACATAATCGGCATGCCCCGGGCGAAACTTAGCTTTAATCTCTGAGTAATCGCGCGAACGCATATCTTCATTTTTAATCAAAAGGGCAATGGGTGTGCCAGTCGTTTTACCTTCGAATACACCCGATAAAATTTCCACCTGATCACTTTCATCACGCTGTGTGGTATGACGCGATTGACCTGGGCGCCGGCGGTCAAGATCTGGTTGAAGATCAGATTCAGATAAATTCAATCCTGGTGGACAACCATCAATTATTGCCACCAGTGCTGCACCATGACTCTCACCCGCCGTGGTTACAATGAAATTTTTACCAAAACTATTGCCACTCATCATACGTCTCTAATTGTTCGCGGGTTAATAAAAACAGCCCTTGTCCGCCATACTCACAGGACAACCAAGTAAAGGGGGCTTTAGGATAATGTCGCATTAAAATCTCGTCACTATAACCAACTTCAACGACTAGTATAGCATGTGGCGTCATATATGCGGCTGCATAAGCGAGTATCTGATCGACCACAGCCATACCCTCATTATCTGCATATAATGCCGTTTTACCCGGCTCATGCGCAAATTCAGGCGGCAGGCTGTCCATTTCAGCCTGACACACATAAGGTGGATTCGCCATGATAATATCGTATTGACGATCAGCCTTAAGCGCTGCAAAACAGTCTGATTGGTGCAAATACACATGTTCGCCGACACCGTGCTGCGCTACATTCTGTGCAGCGACAATAAGTGCATCAGGTGAAATATCCACCGCATCGATCTTAGCCTCAGGAAACACATAACTTGCAGCAATCGCCATACAGCCAGAACCTGTACCAATTTCAAGGATGCGATTAACGTTTGAAGCTTCTATCCAAGGCTCAAATTGATGCTCAATCCATTCGGCAAATGGCGAACGCGGTATCAATACCCGTTCATCGACATAAAAAGGTAAGCCCATAAACCAAGCCTGCTTGGTTAAATAGGTCACTGGTATATATTGCTCGATACGCTTTTTAAGCAAGGATTGCAATTGCTGCCACTGATGATCACTAACCGTTTGATCAAGCACCTCGTCACCCGCATCAGCTGGCAAGCCCTTTACAAACAAGACCAATGCCACCGCCTCATCCCAAGCAGTCTCGATGCCATGATAATAACCAATATCAGCGCTCAACAGCGCCTGATGTACATGTTCTAACGCGTCTTTTAATTTCATTAAAGCATTTTAATATTAAATGCTCAAAAATGAAAATTAAATAAGCAGTGGAATAAGATTTACTTATTAAGAGCAACTAGACTTGTATGAAGCGCTCACCTCAGAGCCTTGCTCACTAGGTTGAGACCAAAGACTACTTACGACTGATTGACTAGTGCTTCTTTTGGCTTCTAAACATGGAAACAGAATACTATCTCGTCCATCCTTAGCAGCTTGATATACTGCAAAATCAATAGCATCACTGCTAGGTTTATTATCTCCAGTCAATGTTAAGTAGAATTGCACTATATCAACATGACCACAAGCAACTGCAAGCTTAAATGCAGCATCCACACTAATTCTTTTAGGCTTATTATCTCCCGTCATTGCTAAGATGAGCTTCACTATATCCAGTTGGCCACCAGAAGCTGCACTTTTCAGTACATTACCTACTACTATATCATTTGGATGATAGTGCTCTATATGAAATAAGAATAATTGCACCATTCTTAAGTCACCATCTTCAGCTACTTCCTTCAATATATATTCTAAATTATCGTTACTAAGTTTAGTATCGCCCGTCATTTTTAAAATTAGCCATACTGTACTTAAGTTGCCATTGCGAGCTGCTGAATACAATGCCTGCATCACAACCGTCTTGTCAAGTTCATCATCAAACGTCATGCCTATTATTAACCGTACAAGCTTAAATTGCTCAAGCAATGAAGCATAGTATAGTACTTCTGTTGGATTTACTTGAATCCTACTTTTCATTTTTTCTAAAAAAAACATCTCATCTTCTTCAGATTCAATTTTTAATCTAAACAAAAATCGAAACTCAAATAAATTATAATATCCACGCCAGTCACCTATTAATTTTTTAACATCAATTTCACGTTCAATATCAACAAAGCTTTCAAGCTCATTTTCCACCTCTTCACCCAATAAGTTTATATTTATATTAGCATCTTTGCCGCAATCAGAAGGGTGTACTCGCATCTTTGCAGCTAAACCATATAATTGACCAAAAAGTGCGTATTCTTTTTCTGAGAGCTGCTTGAATTTTTGATAAAATTCTGATATTGCGGGCTTTGATACCTTAAAAGTGTTATAAAAATCATTCAAAGCAGGCAACAAAGCACTTACGTCATTAACACGAGTCAATGCCCACCTAATCGCCATTAGAAATTTATCTACAAAGTCGGGCTCATGAAATGTATTACATAGCGATATTAAAGTAGCAATATCATTATCATTAAATTTTGATACGTCAAGTTGCGAAAGATCCTCGAAAAAACTCATGTTTGTATACCCATAATTTCGTATATTATCGACGGTGCATTTAACTCAATTTGGAACACATCCTCAATCCGTAAAAATTACGGATATCTATAAAGCATCAACTTACTTTAAGTTAGGATATGATTATTAATATCGAATAGCATTCGGTGTAGATTCACTCTCAGAATCTCGCTCATCAAGCTGAAACCAAAGACTTGTTGATCTACCAATGCTACTCATCTTAAAATTTGCACTCAAAATCTGATTTTGCCCTGCTTCCGCCGCCATTTGTAATACATCCTTAATACGATCGCTATTCGGTTCATAGTTTCCAGTCAAGTTTAAAAGAAATTGCACCACACCCCACTTTGACTCCTCAGCTGCTTTATTCAATGCAAAATCCACTGTAGAAACCTTAAGTTTATTTTCAGTAACTGTAGTTAAAATTAACTGTAGGGTACTTAACTGATTACGAGCTACTGCTCTTTCGAATATAAGGTCAATAGTGTCGGAATAAAGTTCTATATCACGGAGATGCCTAAGTATTAATTCCACAATATTCCACTCATCTTTAAAAGAGGCCACTCTTAGTGAATGATCCATAGCATCTTTTCCTGGATTATTCTTTAACATCGTAGTTAATAGTCTCTTTACAATTTCATAATGACCGCTCATGGTCGCCACTGATAACGCTGTGTTCATCGCCCAGGCTTCGGGAGTGCTTTCATCTGCTAAAGCTAAAATTAACCTTACTACATCTAACTGACCATCACCAGCTGCAGCCATAAGCGCTATGTTTATACCATAATCTCCGGGTTTATCTTCACCCTCCCTTGCTAATATTTGCTTTACAATGTCCCAACACACTAACCGAGCAGCATCTGCTAATGCAATACTAAGAGTGCTACAATTAGGCTTATTATCACCTGTCATCGCCAAGATTAACATTACTATATCCCACAACTCTCTCTGTGAGGTGACTATTAATACATCACCTACAACACCGCTATTAGGCTTGTTATCTGCTGTTATGCTCAGCATAAATTTCACAACATCCCACTGCTCAGCAAGAACTGCCGCGACTACAGCTTTATCTACGTCGTAACTATTAGGTTTATTTTTACTGTCCATAGCTAAAATTACCTCCATAACATCCAGTCGACCCATTTTGGCTGAAAGTTTCAGTAGTTCGGATGGATTCTCTTGAATGAAGCCATGTATATGTTCTAAAAAATAAATTTTGTCTTCGTAAGAAATTATATCTAATATACTTAAAAAGTCATAGCCGAATAAATTACAGTAAGCAACCCAGTCACCTACTAACTTATATATCGAAATTTTCGTACTAGAAGTAAACTGTATTTCTACCCCTGTTTGAATATTTTGACCCAATAAATTTATTTTAGCATAAGGCTTAACCTCAACCTGTGTCCTTTTAGCTAGATCATACAACTGAAAAAGTAATTGATCCTCATCTGTGCTTTTATCTGTTAATGCTGCTTCTTCAAATTTTTCATAAAAGTTACATCTTAAGTCTTCATCTCGCCTGTGATTAACATAAAAATCATTAAGGGCAGGCAATAAGATGCTTACCTCACGAACTTTTGTTAATGCCCATTTAATCGCAAATAAAAATTTATCTGCAGCATCGTCGCCACTAAATGATTCGCATAGCGATAACAAAGTACAGATATCACGATCACTAAAGTCTGATACGTCAAGTTGCGAAAGATCCTCGAAAAAACTCATGTTTGTATACCCCATAATTTCGTATATTATCGACAGCGTATTTAACTCTATTTTGAACATATGCTTAATCCGTAAAAATTACGGGCATTTATGGAATATTGATTGACACTAAGCAGCCTTATAAGAAATTCCTTCTTCAGTGTCTTGCTCATTAGGCTGAGACCAAAGGCTTACAGCTGATCTACTATTGCTTGTCATTGCAGCTTCATATGAGTGTACAATATCATTTCGTCCGTTTGCGTAGCATGTCTTAATGTATAATCTACAGCATCACTATTGGGCTTATTATCAGCAGTCATAACCAAAATCAACTTTGCAATATCCCAATTTTGCTCCAGAGTCGCATGCACTAATGTTTTACTTACAGTAGCACTATTAGGTTTATTCTCACCAGTCATTGCTAAAATTTCACGAACTATAATCCATTTATACATATCAGCAGCATAATTTAATATCTTACTCACGATCTCACTATTAAGTTTATTATGACCGGTTAAATTTAAACAGAATCTTACGATCTCAAAATGATTATTGTCTAACGCCATTTCTAAAGCAGCAGCAATGTCCTTATAATTGGGTCTATTATCGCTTTTTATATCTAAAGCTAATCTCACAATATTAAATTGCCCTTGTGCTGCAGCAATTTTTAGAACATTACTCACAGCTTCACAACTAGAATTATGGTCATTAATAACTTCTAAAAACAATTGAACAACATTAACCTGAGCTTCCATTTCTACGCTGCGTAATATTTCAACCAAAAAATATCTATTCTGTTCGTTTTTGCACCTCAAATTCAAGAATAACTGCATAACTTTTAATTGTTCTATCTCAGCTACTTTTTTCAAGATAGTCGCAACACAGACACCAATCTCTTTGTTAACAAATTGTTTTTTTTCAATTAGATCTAAAAAAAATTGTACATAATCACTCATACCAGCTTCTGCGGCAATTATGATTACATTCACTATCTTTTTATTTATCAGATAAGAAATATAATGATTTTTTATATCTTCTGGATTAACCATTTCATGTATACATGTAAGGATCATTTTGATTACAGGAGCTTTTGTATATTTTAATAAGTTAAGATAAGTTGGACACCTAACTAATAAGCTTATGTATGCTTCAAATCTTTCAGACTTTATATAATAAGCCAATAGCTTTTTCAGTATAATTCGTCGCACATAGACATTAAATTTACTATAGATCTGCCATAAAACATAAGGATCTTCTTTGAGGATGTTCTGTATTTTTTTGATAAATAAGTCAACATCACCATACACAGACAAACCTACAATATTTAAAAAATCAAAACCAAATAAATGATAATAAGTACACCAATCACCCGTTAGCTTGCATATTGAAATCTCCCTAATAGGCATATAAATAACTTTATCCGCATGTTTATTATCTTGCGCGAGTAAGTTTTTGTTAGGACAAGATCTATCACCAAGAAAAGTAGTATTAGCCAAATAATATAACTCACAAAAGCGCTGCTGTTCCAAACAGAGATTGTCGTGATTTAAAGCTTGTTCTCTTAATTTTTTATAAAAATCATTTCGTACTTCTATATCAAGAATGTGATTGAAATAAAAAACATAAAAAGCAGGTAAAAGTACTTCTAACTTAGTTACCTTACCCAATGACCATATGATGGATAATAGAAATTTATCTGCAGCATCACTGCCATCAAAGGAAGCACATAGCGATAACAAAGTACCAATATCAACATCACCAAACTTGGTTGTATTAATTTGATTAAGCTTTTCATAGATATCGATAGTCACTGCACACAGCACTGTATATTTTATTAAGCATGTATTTAACTTAAGATTAATCAAAAGGTCAATCCGTAAAAAATACGTATTAGCTGAATATCTATCAGTAATTTGAAATAATCACATCGTCACAACTATGCGTAATATGCTGCAGATTTAGACTGTTGATGACAAGGCAGTAACTTTGGTTTAAGCTTTGTCGAGCAATACCATCGATGAAACATAACAGTTGCTAAAAGTATATCTTAAAATTATTTAACTTGACCGCGACAACCTTTTGCTTTTGGCCCTATCTGTTGCTTGATTTCATCAATAATAGTTTCATTATTTTCGCTAGAATTATTCATCACAACATCATCACTACTGGTACTAACTTTATATAAGTCAGCTACAGCACTATGATCATCACCAGCCATAACATCATTGGCCCTACTGCTAACCTTATATAAATCCTCTACACTAGAACTCATCTCTTGTGCCATAACACTGACAGTACCAAGCATACAAACACTTGCCACTACTGATATTAAACATTTATTTTTCATTATAAAACTCCTTTATTTTTTAGTCCATTGCGTATGGAATGTACCTTTTTCATCGATACGCTCATACGTATGCGATCCAAAGTAATCACGTTGTGCTTGGATCAAATTTGCAGGCACCCACGCACTACGATAACTATCGAGATAACCCAATGTTGCCGCTAATGCAGGTGCAGCAATGCGCATATCCATTACTGCTCTTAATACTTCGCGCAAACTCGAATCACAATCATGGATTTTTTTAGCAAAATTATTATCTAATAAAATATTAGGTAAGTCTTTTTTCGCATCATAAGCTTTACGGATATCTTCGAGTAATACTGAGCGAATAATACAACCACCACGCCAAATACGTGCAACTGCTTCAAGGTTTAAGTCGTATTGATACTCTTTTGAAGCAACAAAGAGCAGCGCCATACCTTGTGCATAAGCCGTGATTACAGCACTTAATACAGCGCGTCTTAAATGTTCGATAAATTGTTTCTTATCGCCGTGATAAGCACGTATTTCTTGATGATAAAGGTTATCTGCCTGTTCACGTTCATCTGCATAACCCGAGATATCACGCATTGATACCGCAATATCAATCGTCGGTGTCGGGATGACAAGACTCATCGCCGTTTGTGATGTCCACATACCAGTACCTTTTTGCTTGGCAACTGCTTTAATCATGTCAATAAGACGATTACCGGTTTTATCATCAACTTTCGAAAAGATATGACTGGTAATTTCCATCAAATAACCATTTAAATCACCATGCTCATCCCATTCAGTATAAACTTCGGCAAGTTCATCATCACTCATACCCAAGCCACGCTTCATTAGATCATAGGATTCAGCAAGGACTTGCATAATCGCATATTCAATACCATTATGAACCATTTTTACAAAGTGGCCAGCAGAACGAGGCCCTAGATACGTCACACAAGGATCACCGTTAACTTTAGCAGAAACAGCTTCTAATACTTTACTAATGCGATCGTAGGCAGGCTTTGGTCCACCCGGCATCATACTTGGTCCGTGGCGCGCACCTTCTTCTCCACCCGATACACCCACACCAATGAAATCAATACCTTTTAGGCCAAGATCGCGCTCACGCACGTCTGTATCCTTGTAATACGAATTACCGGCATCGATAATTAAATCACCTTTATCTAAATGTGGTAATAAGTCTTGAATCACTGCATCAACTGGGCTACCTGCTGGAACTAGCATCATAATTGAACGTGGTTTTTTCAATGAGGCAATAAATTCTTTAATATCAGTTGTAGCAACAATTTTGCGGCCTTCAGCCTGATTATTTAAGGCATCAGCTTTAGATTTATTAGTATCATAGCCTGCAACTGAATAACCATTATCAGACATGTTTAGTAAAAGGTTACATCCCATCACACCAAGTCCAACCATACCTAATTCACATTGTTCTTTTTTATTTGCCATTGCTGATCTCCCTACAACTGGAATGATTATATTCAGAAACTCTGAAAAGTATAGACTGCTATAGCCCAATTGCAAAAAGTTAGCATTGCTTTTATTGACCAATAAGTTATTTAACAACCTGATTTTCGAAAATCATCTGCTATACTTTACCCATAATGCACATACGTAATGCAAAGGAGCATAGCATGTCACAATTAAAAACCACGTTCTCAGGTAGTAAACTTTCGAATGAAATCAATGCAATGGTAGAACAATGGCAAGCAGAAGATAAAGTTTTGCGTCTATGGGGTAGTGACCCAAAATTATGGACCAATGAGGACGAAGCGCAGTGGACTGGCTGGATGACGATTAGCGATTCTGAAATGAGTGAAGTATCGCGTATTATTGAATTAGCCAATACCTTAAAACAGGAAGGTTATACTGATGTCGTGTTACTCGGAATGGGTGGTTCAAGCTTATGCCCTGCAATGATGGCTGAAACATTTGGTCATGTAAACGGCTATCCTAAACTACATGTACTCGATTCTACATCACCAGAACAAATACAAACCATCGAGAAATCGATTGATCTCAAACACAGTTTTTTTATTGTCTCAAGTAAATCAGGTACGACATTAGAACCCAATATTTTCAAATTATATTTCTATCACAAGCTACAAGAAGTACTTGGTAAAAAAGAGGTTGGGGACCATTTTGCAACCGTCACTGATCCAGGCTCAGCCTTGGAGAAAATTGCCAAAGATGACAAATTTCGTGCAATTTTCCATGGTGTGCCATCGATTGGTGGTCGTTACTCAGCATTATCAAATTTCGGTATGGTACCATCCGGTCTTGCTGGCATTGATATTCAAACTTTTCTTGACCATGCCAAAGCCATGGCTGAAGCCTGCTCTGAATCAGATAAAATTATCGACAATCCAGGTGTGATGCTCGGTATTGTGCTTGGTGTAGCAGCAACTCACGGTAAAGATAAAGTCACACTGATACCTTCTCCTGATATTCACGCACTCGGTGCTTGGCTTGAGCAGTTACTCGCAGAATCTACCGGTAAAATTGGTAAAGGTATAATTCCAATAGACCTTGAGTCTTTAGGCGATCCCAGCGTTTATGGAAATGATCGCGTATTTGCTTATATTCGTAGTGATTCAGGCGCTGATAGTGGACAAGATAAAGCCGTTGATGCACTTGAAAAAGCAGGACACGTGGTTGTTCGTATGCAATTAAGTGACATTAATCATCTCGGTGGTGAACTATTCCGCTGGGAGATTGCCACAGCCGTTGCTGGCAGCATTATTGGTATCAATGCATTTAATCAGCCCGATGTAGAAGCAAGTAAAGTGCGTGCAAAAGAGCTCACCACCGAATACGAACAAACCGGTCATATTTCAGAACCAGAGCCATTTTATAGTGAAGGTAAAATTAAACTATTTAGTGATGAGCATAACGTCTTTGATATTAAACAATTAGCAGGTGATAACGCTAGCCTTGAAGGTTACATTAAAGCACATTTAAGCCGCATTCAGCCGAATGATTATGTCGATCTTGCTGCTTTTATAGAAATGAACAATGTCCATCTTGATAAACTGCAACTCAGTCGTAAAGTAATTCGTGACCGTAAAAAATGTGCCACTTGTCTTGGCTTTGGTCCACGCTTCTTACATTCCACAGGGCAAGCATATAAAGGTGGTCCTAATACAGGTGTATTCTTTCAATTTACTGCTGATCACCCGCATGACTTGGCTGTTCCTGATCGTAAATATACATTTGGACTCGTGATCAATGCCCAAGCTCAGGGTGATTTTGAAGTATTATCACAACGTTCACGTCGCGCTTTGCGCATTCATCTTGGTGATGATGTGATCAGTGGTTTGGAAAAAGTGCACAATATCATAAGCGCTGTTTTAAAAGGATAGAATCATGGCTGAAACAAATAAAAAATCATGCGAACAAGACTGCAACTGTCCACAAGAACCGCCAGCTCGTGTTCCAGCAAATTCATGTGTGATGGTTATCTTTGGCATTGCCGGAGACCTAACTAAACGTCTGCTTTTTCCAGCTATTTGTAATTTAGGTGCTAATGGCATGCTTGATGAAAATTTTTTAATTGCTGGTGTTGCTGCTGATGATTATTCAACAGAAACCTTTCGCAAAGAAATGAAAGATAATGTGAATAAATTTGTCACAGATCCCGATGCAAAAGCCTATGGTCTTAAGCTTACTTCGAGAATTACTTATGTTAAAGGTGGCTTTGATGACCCCAAAACCTATACTGCGTTAGATAAAGCACTTAAAGTATTACAAAAAGAAGGGGCATCAAAAAGTTGCTTATTTTATTATGCATCTCCACCACAGTGTATTTCGATGATTTCACAAGGGTTAGGCAAAGCAGGCTTACTCAAAGAAAATCACTATTTTCGTAGAATTATCATTGAAAAACCTTTTGGCCATGACCTTGATTCAGCCAAAGCACTTAACAAAGAATTATTAAGCTTAGTTGAAGAAAATCAAATTTTTCGGATCGATCATTTCCTGGGGAAAGAAACCGTACAAAACTTATTAGCATTTCGTTTTTCAAATGGTTTATTCGAGCCAATTTGGAATCATCTCTATATCGATCATATACAAATTACCGTTGCTGAAAAACTCGGTGTAGAACTACGTGGGGGGTACTATGAACATGCAGGGGCACTCAGGGATATGGTGCCCAACCATATTTTTCAGGTGTTAAGTCTGATTACGATGGAACCGCCTATTACCTTTAAGTCTGATCATATTCAGGATGAAAAGGAAAAAGCAATTCAATCTTTTCAGATTTTAACCCCAGAACAAATACTCCAAGAAACTGTTCGTGGACAATATGGCGTAGGCACTATCGATGGCAAAAAAGTTCAGGCTTATCGTGCTGAAAAGCTTGTCAATCCTGAATCCAATACCGAAACCTTCGCTGCAATGCGCTTATATGTTGATAATTGGCGTTGGTATAAAGTACCTTTTTACATTCGTACTGGTAAACGTATGGCACAACGCACGTCAGAAATACATATACAATTTAAATCTGGCCCCTCCTCTGTATTTAACGGTCAGCAAATTCCACCCAACTCATTGTGTATGCACTTGCAGCCAGCTGAAGGTATTTCACTACGCTTAAATGCCAAGGTGCCAGGACCATCCATGCATCTTGGCCAAGTTGATATGACATTTAAGTACAGCGACTATTTTGGTATTAAACCATCTACAGGTTATGAAACTATTTTATATGAATGCATGAATGGTGATCATATCTTATTTAAACGTGCTGCTTCAGTTGAAAGTAGCTGGGCTGTAGTTCAACCAATTATCGATGTATGGAGCACACTCAAACCACGTGATTTCCCTAACTATGAATCGGGTAGCTGGGGTCCCAAAGCTGCCGATGAATTATTGAAACGGGATGGGCGCAAATGGATAAAATAAATCAAGAACTGATCATTAGAGCAACTGATAGTGATTTATTCATGCTAGCGGCACAGCAATTTTCTGATATGGCTATTGCTCAAGTTGCTGCAAAACACACCTTCAATGTAGTATTGGCAGGTGGCAATACACCCAAAGCCTATTTCACCCAACTTGCTGCAATGGATGACATCGTCGAAGCCACGCCTTGGGATCATATCCATTTTTATTTTGGTGATGAACGCTATGTGCCTAAAGATGATGAGCGCAATAACTATTATATGGCTTGTGAATTTTTATTTTCAAAAGTACCTGTGCCTAAACAAAATATCCATCGCATGCCGACCACAGAATTTGCATCGGCAAAAGAAGCAGCAAGTGATTATGCCAAGCAGATTGCTAATGTCGATTTTGATTTGATTTATTTAGGTCTTGGTGATAATGCCCATACCGCGTCATTGATGCCTGATACTGATTTAGTAAAAGCCTATGCTGATGGTAAGGCAGATAATCATTTAGTTGCGTCATTATGGGTAGAAGCTTTAAAAATGTATCGTATTACCTTAACACCGCCTGCCATTAATCGCTGCCCCTGTATTGCTTTTATGGCAGTAGGTGATAATAAAGCAATCGCTGTATGGCAAATATTAAATGGTCCATATAATCCAGTGCAGTATCCAGCACAACTTATTCATAGTAACAGCGGTAAAACAGTTTGGTATTTAGATCAAATTGCTGCAAGTAAAGTTGATAAATAGGGGGATTGTGATGACTGATGATAACAACATAAACACACTCTCAATCGATATTGGTGGTACATCGATTAAAACAATGGTACTTGATAAAGAAGGTAGAACGATCACAAATTATCTCAAACAGCCTACACCACATCCTGCCACACCAGAAGCAATTGGCAAGGTAATAAAAAATATGATAAGTATATTAAACACACCTTTTCAGCGTGCTTCAGCAGGATTTCCCGGCGTGATTCAACATGGCATCGTTAAAACAGCACCTAATCTCGATCCAAGCTTTGCCGGAACTGATTTTCAACATCGCCTTGAAGTGATTACAGGTGTACCCACACGTGTTGCTAACGATGCTGATGTGCAAGGATATGGCGACATTTCTGGTAAGGGTGTTGAATTGGTTATCACACTTGGCACAGGTGTTGGTTCTGCCTTATTTACCGATGGGCTTCTCGTACCTAACCTTGAATTAGGCCACCACCCTTTTATTGATGGCTTAACCTACGAAGAAGTACTTGGCAAAAAAGCTTTCGAAAACACCACAGTTGACGATTGGTGTGCTAAGCTTTTAAAAGCCATTGATTTATTGGACAGAATATTTAATTATGATCACTTATATATTGGTGGTGGCTTTGCCAATATGATTGATATTAAATTACCAAATCATGTTACCATCACTAAAAATATCGAAGGTGTGCTTGGAGGAATTAAATTATGGCAGGTATAAGAGCATTATTTCTAGATGTTGACGGTGTCATTAATGAAGCGATCATTGAAAATGGCAAACCCGTAGCACCCATATCCTTAGCAGAACTTAAAATCCCAGCAGAAGTAAAACCAAGTCTTGATAAAGCAAGTAATGCTGGCTATATCCTTATTTGTGTCACGAATAAGCCAGATGTCATTGAGGGCCGTATGTCACAAGAAGATGTTGATGATATTTTTAAAAAACTCTATACATCACTTCCCATTACTGAAATATTCGCCTGCTATGATCGTCAAGCGCCCTGCTTTAAACCACAACCTGGCATGCTAAATGAGGCTGCAGATAAATATGATATCGATTTTAATCAAAGCTTTCTGATTGGTGATCGTCATTCAGATATTGAGGCTGGTCGAGCTTGTGGCTGTAAAACGATTTGGATTGATCGTAAATATGAGACAGAACAAATACCTAACCCAGCTGCAGATTACACTACTGATTCATTAAGCAAAGCGATAGATTGGATTTTAGAGGAGCAATAATATGAGTGAGCCAAATAAGATTGACGAATTATGTATAAACACAATTCGCGCACTATCGATTGACATGATACAAAAAGCTAATAGCGGACACCCTGGCTTACCACTTGGTTCTGCACCAGCTGCCTATGTGCTTTGGACTCAGTTTATGCATCATAATCCCAAAAATCCAAAATGGTATAACCGCGATCGCTTTGTCTTATCAGCAGGACATGGCTCAGCATTACTTTATAGCATGCTACATCTCACAGGTTATGACTTACCGATGTCACAAATCAAACAATTTCGTCAAATGGATAGTAAAACACCTGGACACCCAGAGTATGGCCACACACCTGGTGTTGAAATTACCACAGGCCCTCTCGGTCAAGGTTTTGCGAATGGTGTGGGCATGGCAATTGCTGAAGCGAATCTTGCTGCACGTTTTAATCGTCCTAATTTTAATATTATCGATCACTACACTTATGCGATTGTTAGTGACGGCGACATGATGGAAGGGGTCGCTGCTGAAGCTGCATCTCTTGCCGGCCATTTAAAACTGGGCAAGCTTATTTATCTCTACGATGACAATTATATCTCATTATCAAGTTCAACTGATCTTGCTTACACCGAAGATCGCGCCAAACGTTTTGAAGGTTATGGTTGGCATACAATTATGGTGGAAGACGGTAATGATTTAAACGCGATTGCTACCGCAATTAAGGAATCAAAAGCAGTTACCGATAAGCCATCACTTATATTAGTGCGTACTATTATTGGTTATGGCTCACCACACAAAGAAAACACCTATCACGCCCATGGCTCACCATTAGGTGATGAAGAAGTTGCATTGACCAAACAAAAACTCGGCTGGCCTGAGGATAAGTTTTTTTATGTACCAGATGATGCTAAAAAACATTTTGACACAATGGTAAGCGAGGGTCTTGCACATGAAAAGCAATGGGATGCTTTACTTGCAGAGTATAAAAAAGCACACCCTACTGAGGCAAAAGAATTAGACTTATTAATGTCAGGTAAATTACCTAAGGAGTGGAATAAAGCTATTCCCACCTACCCCACAGATAGTAAAGGTTTATCCACCCGTGTTGTTGGTGGCCAGGTAATGCAAGCAATAGCCCCTGTAATACCAGGCTTTATCGGTGGTTCTGCCGATTTAAACCCATCGACTTTTACCCAGCTCATTAATTTCGGTAATTTCGAGCCAGCTGAAATTGAAAAAGGTGACACCCAGGGTGCTGAAGAAGGTGGTTGGAACTATGCAGGTCGTAATATTTTTTATGGTATTCGTGAACATGCAATGGGTGCTGTATCTAATGGTATCGCTACTTACCCTGGTATGATTCCATATACCGCCACATTTATGACATTCTCAGATTATATGCGTCCGAGTATTCGGCTTGCATCACTGATGTGTATCCAAGTGGTATTTGTGTTTACCCATGATAGTGTGGCACTCGGTGAAGATGGTCCGACACATCAACCAATCGAACACCTTGCAGCGCTACGTGCCATTCCAAAGCTGGATGTAATCCGCCCTGCTGATGCTAATGAAACTGCTGAAGCATGGAAAGTTGCAATTGAAACACGTCACCATCCAACCTGCATTATTTTAAGTCGCCAATCCCTACCAACACTTGATCGTAAAGAATACGCAGATGTGAGTGGGTTACGCAAAGGTGCTTATATATTAAAAGATGCCGATAATAAGAAGCCTGATATTATTTTGATTGCCACAGGTTCTGAAGTCAGCCTGATTGTTGACGCTCAAAAGGAATTAACCAAAAAGAATATCCATGCACGTATTGTCTCGATGCCGAGCTGGGAACTTTTTGATGCACAACCAGACACATACAAAGACAGCGTACTGCCATCATCAGTACCACACAGGCTTGCTGTAGAAGCAGGTATTTCAATGGGGTGGGAACGCTATGTCGGTGATCAAGGTGCTGTAATTGCAATCGATAATCGTTTTGGCGAATCCGCACCAGGTCCACAGGTGATGGCTGCACTAGGCTTTACAGTTGAAA
>JAUIDD010000016.1 GCA_030429175.1 Gammaproteobacteria bacterium | reverse complement strand
CCTCAAGACCGAACCAGCTAAACAGTAATGAGGCAATAACATCTAAGTTGATATCAAAAGATCTAAAGAAACGACGAATGCGCATATATGCAGAATCTTGTTTAGCCTTACCCTTAAAAACAACTGCCCATTCCACCAGGTTAACTGTTTTAACACTGAGCAGCGCTATAATCATTTGAATAAAACAATGAAGGCGGGCCTTGTTCCAATCTAAATAGTTCGATAAGCCGCTACCTAACTCGCTGGTAATGTCTATGCTTTATCCTTATTTTTCGAACTCACTTTCTTTTTTAGTGAAAGCAAGCGAGTCGCTTCAAATCGATCCGTTTGAGCGACATGTCGATAGTGCATGGTGGTGCCAATATCACTGTGACCTGCATTTTCTTGAGCAACTTTAAGTGGTGCACCTGAGTCCAATAAATATGTTACATAGCTATGGCGAAGCCAATGTGCGGAAGCTTGTCTTAGCTTAGAGGCTTTTTGTGGCTGCTCGGGTTCAAATTGATTAGCGCCTAAATTAAATGCCCACTTAAGAATTTGATCAATTCGCCTGGGACTAATAGACTGTTTTAAGTTTTGCATCGGAATTAGTGGTGTTTTTTCTCGAAACTTGGGTTCAGGGGAGGACAGGCCAACCTTAAGTCTAAAATCAGCGAGTGCTTCTTTTAATTCATCCGGCATAGGAATTTCTCTTAATTTTTTACCTTTGCCTATGACTCGTAAAAACCAATTCCCCTCACGCTGAATAAAATTTCCCATGCTATGATTAGCTGCTTCAGCAATACGTAGCCCTGAATAAAATAGCAATAATATAATATATTGAGCACGTATTGCTTGAAATTCCTTTGTTTCATTATTAGCAGGATATTGGGATAAAGCATTTAATGTGACTTGAATTTCATCTAATTCTAAATAGCGATCAATAATACGTGATTTAGTTTGATTGCGTTTTTTACGACGGCGGTCAACTGCTAAAGGATTGCCAATAAGATAATTCATTTGGACTAAATAATTAAAAAACGAGTCCAATATTCGAATCGTTTTCTGTAGTGAGCTGGCACCTAAGCCTTTCACAAAAGGACGCCAATCAGTATTAATAGCTCCATCTTTTTTAATGCGCGACAAGCTAGGGCCGCACCATTTTTTTTTGGGAGCAGGGTGTTTTATAAAGTCTTGATAAGCGATTAAATGGTCTCGCCTCAAATTTGAAATATTGGTTTTGCTGACATGAATGCACCATAACAATAAGCGTTCGATTTCTTTCGCGTATGATCGCAACGTCTCTGGAGACTCTCTATATTCATTTAGAAAACTTTCGATAGCCTCTGCATCATTGTTGGCATCAATTAACTTGCTGCCTAACTCTTGGTTGTAATTGTCATCTGTAAATTCTAGCAAAACCTTGCCCATAGTATTTGAGGCATCAGCAACCGAAAATAATGGTTTGATAAATTCATATTGATCTGATTTTCTTGTAGCCATCCTGTTGTTTAATCCGTTAATAGATTGACAATAAGACGGACCATCAGATCTTTCTGTTTTGGATCGCTTTCTGCAATCAGCAATGCAAGTGCAACAAGTCCGTTGTCATTGAGTTTAATCGCCGTATTTTGTAATTTAAGGTACAGCAAAAAAATAAGGCAGCCAATGCGTTTATTGCCGTCGCTGAAAGGATGATCTTTAATAATGAAATACAATAAATGCGCAGCGCGTTCTTCGACAGTTTTATACAGCGGTTCACCACCAAATGTTTGCTCGATATTACCTAAAATACTTTGAAGCCCCTGTTCACGCTCATTGCCAAAAAGGGCAGTTGCCTCATTTTTTGCAAAAAGATCTGACTTTAACGTTTCGATGGCATGAACAGCGGACTCATAATTCAATGCAGCAATTACCTTCCTTCCTTGCGCTGGTAGTGTTAGTTCATCTTCATCATAAGCCAGCAATAAATGCCAAGTTTTGGTGTAGCTCATGATTAATTGGATTGTCTCAATGCCAATGTCATTAACCAAGTCATTTCGTGTCAGTGTTTTTTGGAGGAGTTCAATAGTCTGTTGGAGCTCTTTAACACCACGCTCGGCTAGGCGTTTTTCATAGATGGTGTAACCTTTAGTCAGGTGCTCCTTAAGTACCTGCGTTGCCCAGATTCTAAATTGAGTTGCTTGGCTAGAATTAACCCGGTAGCCTACAGAAATAATAGCGTCGAGATTATAGAACTGGGTTTGATATTTCTTGCCATCGGCGGCAGTATGTTCCATTTTGGAACTAACTGAATTAGCATCAAGCTCACCTGAATTCAGTATATTTTTCAGATGCTTAGTGATGGCTGGGCGCTTAGTCCCAAATAAATCAGCCATTTGTTGCTGAGACAACCACAAAGTCTCATGAGCGATATTAACATCTAACTCAACATGCCCATCTTTGGTTTTGTATATAATGATTTCTGACATAGAATATCCGTCCATTAGCTCAACTTAAAGCCCTATCCTATCATAAATAATATATACAGTGAATAAGGATACTCGGAAATATTTGACTTGTTGTCTTAGTTGAAGTAAGGTTCCCTCTCAAGTTACCCGAAGCATCCTCAAATTTATTTACAGCTTCAAATTGTACTGAAATGGAGAGTGTATGACTGACGAGAAGAATAAATTAATTTCCTTAGGACCAGAAGTTTTAGCTGATGCCCTCATAGAAGCTGCTCATCAATCTGATTTTGTACATGATAAAATTGAACAGTTAATTTCAACCCCACAAGAAAATATAGAACGTTTTAAAAAAAAGTTATCTGGCCTGAAGCGATCAACACGTTTTATTAGCTGGAAGGAGATTCATGAATTTTCACATAAATTAGAAATGATATTACAAGATTTGAAATCAGGCATTGAAGATCCTATTATTGGATTGAAATTAGTTTCGGATTTTTATAAAACAGATAACTCAGTATTTGAGCGGTGTGATGATTCTAGTGGTCATGTTAGCTGTATTTATCGATATCAAGACAGTAATGCCATTCTACTTGTCTGTAAAAAAAATCATGACGTAATTGGTGTCACTCAGATCAATTTTATACTCAATTTAACCTATCAAGGTGGAACACGTGCGATGATAGAGGGTGTTCGAATAAAAGAATCCCAGCGTGGTCAGGGCATAGAATCAAAAATGATAAACAAAGCCATTGATCTTGCTAGGAAACGGCAGTGCTGCCTCATACAGCTAACCACAGATAAGTTAAGGCCTGAGGCACTCGAATTTTATAAAAAACTGGGCTTTCATGATACCCATCATCGCTTAAAACTAAAGCTCAATGAATATTCACATAAATAAATAGCATACGGACCTAGAAATGACACAACTTAGAATAACAAAAAAATATGCTGATGATATTAAAGTAAAGCAACTATTCATACCCAATGATGTTACTCCAATTTTCGATGACTGGTTCATTGATATGGTACGCATTAGAAGAAGAAAAGTTGCTATGGTCACACATGCAAAGACATTACTCACATTTATATTACCCTATAACCATATTGGCGGAGCGAAAGCTGTACCAGAATGCTTAAAAGTATTACTACTCGAATATTTATATGAAAATGACTTTAATGATCTTGCTGAAATCGTAGAAAAGCAATTTTTAAATGATGGTGTTGTATACTGTAAAACAGTAAATCGTCGTATATTAGGTCACATGAATGATTTTAAAGTATGTGTAGACTGTCATGGATATTATCACAACGATCAATTTGATAGTATTGATTGGGATAAAGTAGCAGAACAAATCAATGAAACGCCTCTGGGGTCTGTTAAATACAAAAATCCACGGATGCTCGCAAAAGAACTATTTTCTGGAACATATATTAAGTGATAATTTAATTTTACGATGAAACTAGCAATAAACATAAAAACAGTAAGAAATCTTATTAAGCTTCAGTTCCCACAATGGAGCGAATTACCTATTAGTTCTGTAAAACAGTCTGGATGGGATAATTATTTATTTAGGTTGGGAAATAATATGCTTATTAGGCTACCCAGCCATAACGATTATGCTGCATCTGTTAAGAAAGAGCAGCGCTGGTTGCCTTTTCTTGCAAATCATTTATCAATACAAATTCCTAACCCTATTGCTCTTGGAGAACCATCAGAATATTTTCCATTGCTATGGTCAATATATCAATGGATTGAAGGTAATACTTTAGATTCTGCTGATGTTACGAGCATGAATCAACTAGCAATTGGCTTAGCAAATTTCTTGAAATCATTATATCGAATAGACATCTCCAATGGACCTCCGCCTGGGAAAGAAAATTTTTATCGTGGCGGTTAACTATCAATATATAATGATCAAACTCACCAAGCGATCGAACTATTAAAACATAAAATAGATGCCACAAATGCTATTCAAATATGGAAAACTGCGACATCAAGTTCTTGGGAGCATAAAGCTGTATGGGTACATGGTGATATCAGCATGGGAAATATTCTTGTTAAAGATGGAAATCTAACTGCCGTCATTGACTTTGGTCAAACATGCGTTGGGGATCCTGCTTGCGATCTCGTTCCTTACTGGATATTTCTGATGGGTGAGGCGGCTGATATATTCAAAGAGGCAATACATTTAGATGAGCAAACATGGCAACGTGCTCGAGGGTGGGTTTTATGGAAATTTCTAATTGTGGAGTCAGGAATATCACCATGGAACAAATTTGAAGGAAGATATTCGAAGGAAAAGTATTAAATAATGAATAACGCACCATTTTTTAAATTTATTCCTGTCAATGCAGATCATCATAAAATGATCTTAGAATGGTTGCATAAACCACATGTTAATGAGTGGTATCATGGGGAAGGGCTCAAAAACACCATCGATGGCTTACGTCGATTTATTGAAAATGATTCACCTAGGTGGGATGCATGGATTGGCTACGTTAATGATGAACCTTTCAGCCATTTCATGGTTTCAGCTGTGAATGATAATCAAATAAATGACATAACTGATCCCTTATTAAAATACATAGAGCCTGGAAAAAAAATGATTACACTTGATTTATTGATTGGGCCTGAAGAATATTTAGGAAAAGGGCTATGCGTACTAATGATAAATCAATTTTTATCAGATCATCATGATAATACCGATATTGTATTCATAGACCCTGAATGTACAAATACTAAAGCAATACACGTATATGAAAAGGCTGGCTTCGAAAAATTAGATCAGTTTATTGCGAGTTGGCATCCTGTTCCACACTGGTTAATGCGACTAAAGAAATAACCTATTGTATCAGATTATTTAGATATGAGGGTACACAATATATTTTTTAACACTGATAAATCTTTTTTATTCAGACTTGAGAAATACAAATGATCTATATTCTCCATAATTTTAATAGCTTTTCTTATAAGACGCTTACCTTGAGGCGTTAAGTAAGCAAGCTTAGCACTTGGCGACTCTTCTCTTTGTGATGTGTCAACACATTATTCCACATGCACGTAATATTAAATCTTGTTGGGATCCAAGAGCTGCGAACATCGCGGTATTTGTATTTCAGCAGAACACTATTGAATCACGCAACAGGATTCATCATGAGTGCGCGACTGAGTTCGCCCGAGGTGCATAATACTCTGAAAGCCTGCTGTTTTTGCTCGACAAAAGTTTTTGAAGAGGTCCGGCGCGACCCGCACCCACTGCGCGCTCCCCCCCCCACACACGCAAGGATGGGGCCCCAGGGCCGCGCGACGTCAATTGCAAAATCGAAACCAAGACCAGAACAACCCGTGGGAGAAGAAGTAGAAATGGCAGAAAAATAATAACCCTGATTATATTTAAATTCGAGATTTCGTTCTAATGCCCCCGGCTGCCAATCATCGCTTATGAAAGGGTTTTAAAGTTGGATTTTAGATTCGGTACCTGCTTTAAGCCGTCCGATATTATCTAGGTGTTTCCAGAAGATGAGTGCTGCGATGACTAATACTGGAATAAAGTAATGAAAATGCCCGAACACAATACTACAAATAACACCAACAACAGCAGCAACCAGTGATGCAAGAGAAGCATAGCGGGTGACAAAGGCAGTAATGACCCAGCCGGCGATGCTAAACAGACCCATCCCTAGGTTGAGTGCAAGCAATACGCCTACCATAGTGGCAACACCTTTGCCGCCTTTAAATTTAAAGTAGAGTGGGAAAACATGACCGATCACGGTGGCAAGGGCGACGAGACCAAGCATAAAGCCTTCCACATGCAGCGCACGCCCAATGATAACAGCGACGATGCCTTTTACAATGTCACCACCTAATACCCATGCCGCTTCTTGTTTACCGCTATTGCGTAGTGTATTGGTCGCACCAGCGTTACCCGAACCTTGGGTACGTGGGTCGGGTTTACCACGTAACTTGGCGATGATGATCGACATGTTAATTGAGCCGATAAGATAGCCGACGATGATACTGATAATGGCGCCCATGAGGATCTCCTTGAAAAGCTGTAAGAAAGATCATTCTAGCATGCAGGTTGGCTGGTCTCAAATAGAATAATATGACATACTTCGCCCATGTCACAATTACGTTTTAACAAAGTAAGCCTGCAATTTGGCGAGCACCCACTACTTACAGACTTGTCCTTTTCAATTGAAAAGAGCGATCGGGTGGCGGTTATTGGTCGTAATGGCGCAGGTAAGTCAACATTGCTTAAGCTAATACAAGGCGTGATACTGCCTGATGCGGGTACAGTTGAGACGGCGCAACATCTTAAAATTGCCTATATGCAACAGCATCCGCCTGAAGCGTCAACGCAAACGCTACGCGAATTTATTGATGGTCACTTTGATGCAGAGCATGAATGGGATACACATCAAATCGAACGTGTGATTTCTATTGTTAATTTAAATCCAGAGGCACAGTTAGATCAGCTCTCCGGTGGTCAAATGCGCAGACTCTCTTTAGCCGCGGCATTGGTTAATGATCCAGATATATTATTACTCGACGAGCCAACCAATCATCTCGACATTGAAACAATAGAGTGGCTTGAGAATTTTTTATTAAAACAGCATATCACTTTAGTGTTGATTACACATGATCGTGAATTTATGCAAAAGATTGCCAACCGTATCTTTGAAATAGATTTGGCAAGATTGATGACGTGGGATGGTAGTTATAATGACTTTTTAAAACATAAAGAAACCATGCTGCGAGCTGAGGAAAAAGCGCAAGCACTTTTTGATAAGAAGCTTGCACAAGAAGAAGCGTGGATCCGTCAAGGAATTCAAGCACGTCGTACCCGCAATGAAGGTCGAGTGAGAGCGTTAAAGCAGATGCGTGAAGAGCGATCCCAAAGACAGCAGCGACAAGGTGATGTCACGGCACAACAACTTAAAGTCGATTATGCAGGTAAAATTGCACTCGAGGTAATTGATGTGAGTCATCAATATGCAGATAAAGTTATTATAGATAATTTTAGTGCAACCATATTGCGCGGTGATAAGATTGGCATTTTAGGCCCTAACGGTTGTGGTAAAAGTACTTTAATTCATATTTTAACTCAGGCTTTGCAGCCAACTCAAGGTACGGTTAAGCATGGTACACAACTCAATATTGCTCATTTCGATCAGCATCGTATGCAGTTGGATCTTAAATTAACGGCCATTGATAATATTGCTGATGGTGCGTCACATGTGACGATTAATGGTGAGAATAAACATGTGATTAGCTACTTGCAAGAATTTCTATTTACGCCGGAAAAAGCACGCTCTCAAGTGAGCACATTTTCTGGTGGTGAACGTAATCGCCTACTACTTGCAAAAGTATTATCACAGTCGCCGAACTTGCTAATCCTCGATGAGCCTACCAATGACCTCGACATGGAAACGCTCGACTTTCTCGAAGAATACTTAATGAATTATAAAGGCACATTACTACTTGTTAGCCATGATCGTGCATTTTTAGATAATGTAGTAACGAGTACTTTAGCTTTCGAAGACGGCCAAATTAATGCTTATGTCGGTGGCTATCGTGATTATGTGCGCCAACGCAAACAGCAAAAAACAAAATCACCAAAGCCTGAGCCAACAAAGAAAACTAATAAACCGCAAAAGCTCAGTTATAAAGACCAACGCGAACTGGATAATTTGCCGCAACTCATCGAAAAGCTCGAAACGCAAATCGATGCGCTGCAAACAGAAATGTGCCAGTCTGAATTCTTCCTGCGAACTGAAGATGTGATTAAAAATAAAAAAGATCAACTACAACAACTTGAGAGTGATCTAGCAAAAGCCTATGCACGTTGGGAAGAACTAGAATCTTAAAACAGTTTTTTTGAATTCTTTACTCACCTTACGTACGCCATAGTGGCTTTATCGTTAGCAGTTTAGCAGGTATTCACGATAGTATTTGAGCTCTTCAATTGAGTCATAGATATCGGAAAGAGCAAGATGTGCGGAGTCTTTTTTAAAGCCGTCGGCAATGGATGGTTTCCAACGTTGAGCTAGAATTTTAAGCGTGCTGACATCAAGGTTGCGATAATGGAAGTGCGCCTCGAGTGTTGGCATATATTTAGCCAGGAAGCGTCGGTCTTGGTAGATGGAGTTGCCACACATCGGTGACTTATCTTTAGGCACCCATTTTTCAATAAAGGCGAGTGTTTCTTTTTCAGCGGTAGCCTCGCTAATCTCACTATCTCTAACACGTTGGGTGAGACCAGATTTGCCATGTTGGGTAGTACACCAATCATCCATTTTATTAAGTTGAGTATCTGTTTGATGAATGGCAATCACAGGGCCTTCGGCAAGTGGCTTAAGTTCTGAGTCTGTTATGACTGTGGCAATCTCAATAATACGGTCTTCTTCAGAATTGAGTCCCGTCATTTCGAGGTCGAGCCAAACAAGATTAGCTTCAGATTGTTGTGACATATGATAGATCCTTATATCCAGTTGCTAAGTGCGATACCAATACCGCCTGAGTTAGTGCTGTGATCATATTCAATTAAGCTTTGGCCGTACCCATGGAAGAATTGTACGTAACCTTGAAGAGCGCCGTAAATAGGAAAACTATAGTTAAGCTCTAATCCGATACGTTGAAAGCCACTTTCGAATGAATTACGAAGCATCATCGACCAAGCTTGGCTGTGATACTTGTAGGCAACGACAATACGTTCATAGCCCATATATTTGGCAATATTGCTGTTGTGAAGATCGCTTGAATCTTTTTTAAAGATTAAAAACCATGGTTTTACACTTATCATCCACCGCTTGCCAGAGAATGTGAGCTCGCCATAGATGCGGTTCCAGCTGCGCTCATAAGTGCCGCCGCGGCCGTTAGATTCGTGAACGATACCACCTGTTGCCAGCCAATTTGGCAGGTAGTGGTCGCTGATAAAGATAGCTGGTTCGTAATTGGTTTCGCGGAAGAATTGCGATGTATCGTATACTTGCCAGTAACTGAGCTGAGTATAACTCGCGCCTAATGACCAAGTGCTACCATAAATTTCAGGCCAGAGTGGGAATTTAAAGCTGAATTGCGCTTTAAATTCTTCGTTCTTGATTGATTGGTTTTGTGGGGTATCGCCAATATCTTGTTTAGGCATGCCCGTATAGTAAAACGGTAAAACATAGGTGGGCTCATCAAAACTAATGCCCCAGTGATTGTGTTGGATTTTTTGCTCGTTTTTGATGCGCTTGTCGAGTGCCGATTCACCTTTGCCCGTAATGTCATTCATTGCAGCATCAAGCCACGAATCATGTTCCTTGGATGCACACACACGCTTTTTTGTGCACACATTGTGGCAGAGATTGATGGTTTTGCATTGTTCGGTATGTTTCTGGCTTGCCAGTGCGCTGTTAATATTCACACATAGCGCTAAAACCACAGTGCATCTTATTATTACTGATTTTCTCATGAGCAATATTGTATGAGAGACAGTATATAAACGCAACTCGCTATCTTGGTCCGGCGCTAGCGCCAGCCGTCTTTTCAGTTAATGCTGCAATTGCTTCTTCGACATGCGCAATAGTCGGTATCGCTTTTAATGATGCTGTTGCAATGCTATCGGGTATCTGTTGACGTTTGCACTGTTCCTCCGCATGTGCAATACAGCGTTGTTCATTATCTGCATTTATTTGTTTGAGCTTAGGGTCGGAATTGATTGCTGAGATAATTTGATGTGCTTCATCAATCAAATAAGGTGCGATATCGTAACTGGGGTCTGCCCATAGTTTTTTAAAGTGATCTAATAACACAGCCATAAAGAGCGCGCTGGATTGGTTGCCGTATTGGCCATAAGCAGTTGAGCCAACGCGAGGGTGAATGTAGTCTTGATTTGAGATGGAAACAATTGTTTTAACTTGTCTGCCTGTGAGTTGTTGTAGATCAAGGATATTACGTGATAAGTAAACACGTTTTTCATCACCGGAGTATATGGGGATTTTGTCGCTATCAGCTCGCTTACGGTTAGGTGCGGGATTGATAATTAGAAGGCAGTTGCTCAAGGCTTGGATATTCATACTGCTATCTTCACTTCCCAGTGCAAGTAGTGATAATCCAGGCGCAGCTTGAGTGGAAGAGTCTGAGTGTGTGCCCAAAGTGCAGTACATCAGTGGAATTTTATCCAGTAAATCAGCTTCAGCTAAGATGTTAGTAAGTTGTGCATGCACGTACGCCGTTTTGGATTCTGAGAGTCGTTTTCCTGCATCTTTGTATTGGTGAAAGGCATAGCGGTGCTGGAGTGTCTTAAATAACATGCTAACATAGTCTTGTTGATTTTCTTTGGTGATACAGCTTTGCTTTGGGTCTATAGTTTTTAAAACGTCTTGTGTAAATTCAGCTGGACATTTTTTTGTGGTGACTTGATTATAATGAGCAAGACTAAAGCAACCTACTGCAAGATTAAAAAGGGCAATTTTTTTCAGGTTTTCTATTTCTTGGTTATGTGCATGGAACTGTGCGGGTGTTATGCGCTGATTTTCCCACTCTTGTGGCATGAGTTTATCGGCATCAGCCATACAGCGTCGTACTAATTCTGTTAAGAGGATGCATTGTATGTCTTTATTTTTTTTGTCTACGCTGATAGATAGCGGTGATCTACCCTCTGCATTTTTACATAGAAGATCGGCATTTGGCTGGGCAACAAGCCAGCGCAAGATTCTTGATTGAGACTTTATCACAGCCCAATGTAACGGGGTGCACTGATTTGCACCACCTGCTTTGTTAATGTCTGCACCAGCAGTGACTAAGCATGCCATATAGCGCATAATTTCTTTTGGAAATAAGCGTGCGCCATCCGCACTTAAGCGCCTTAATGCATGATCGATATCTGTAGTTTTTGTTGTGGTATGTTGATCAATTTTGGAGATAATGTCGGCTGGTGTAATCATATTTTATTTCCTTAATTATTATAGTACGCAATTTTCTTTTGATATTTTAACGATTGCCTGCTTTCTCATAGGGGGCTTTCTCTTACCTAATTTTTACTGACAGAGATGCTAGCATAGTTATAGGTTTTGTGTCCAGGGAACGTGAGCGGTGGTGACGTGTTGTTTAGCGGATTCACAATGAGTTACCTGATCGTCAAAGAAGATATCTGCATGGAATGCTTGCAGGAACTCACCTTTGCTTAAGCCACCTAAAAATAGCGCTTCATCGATGCGTATATTCCATGAGCGTAGTGTACGAATGACTCGTTCATGGGCAGGCGCTTGACGTGCTGTGATTAGTGCGGTGCGAATAGGGCAGTTGTCATCGGGGAAGTGTTGTTGCAGACGATGCAGTGCTTGCAGAAAACCTTTAAATGGGCCGCCAGGTAATGGGTTTTGTGCTTGCTTTGCTTCATTTGCATGGAAGGCTTCGATGCCTTGCTCCTGAAAAATACGTTCAGATTCGTCGTTAAACAAAACTGCATCGCCATCAAAGGCAACGCGCAATAAATCAGGGTGCTCTTCATCTGATTTACTTGGTAAAATCAGTGCAGCACCACATCCACGGCATAAAGCGCGATCGACATCTTCGCGGTGTGTCGATAAAAATAAGTGTGAGCCAAAAGCACTGATGTACTGATAGGGACTTTGTCCGCTGGTAAAAGCGGCACGTGAAATATTAAGTTTATAGTGCTGAATACTATTGAAGATGCGTAAACCTGTATCGGCACTGTTGCGCGATAGTAAGATCACTTCAACTAAATGTTCATTTCGATTCAGTTGTAAGAGCTTTTTAACTAAAGGAAAAGCGGTGCCTGGTTTTAAAATTTCGTTTTCATGTGCAATTTGGTATAGTGCGTAGGCATCAACACCTTCGGCCTCATACACTCGGTCACTTTCATCAAGATCAAATAATGCTCTTGATGAAATGGCAATCACTAATTTGTTTGAGATATCTTCCATGGGGTCAAGTATACCTGGGCAATTTTTTTACGCAATAGGTATTTCATTGGTAATCCAGCCGCAGCACATGGGGAAATAAAGTGCTGTTTGGATAGGGTGATTGGAGAGTCCAGCCATCGCTTTTGCATAAGCATTGAGCTGTGATTGATACTGTGCCAGCTCAGCTTGCATAAAGGCTTGGTGATCATCGTTAGGTGGCATAGCAGTTTTGTAATCGATAATCCAACGTGTGTCATAATCAATGAAGGTGCGGTCGATTATTAAGTGTCGTATTTTATTTTTAATAATGGTTGTAACAGGATATTCAAAGTGACTGTCTTCATGGTTTGGGTCTAAGATCCAGTGTGCACGTGGATCCGCTTTGATATTGGCAAGTGCTATTTGGATCAAATCAATTGCTTGATGTAATTGATGTCGTTGTAAACCTAATTGCAGCAAATGCTTTTCTGCATAGCTGAGAGCAGTTTTTTGTTGGGCCAACAGTACGTGTATGCCTGTGCCAACAATACGTTTAAAGTTGGATTCAAGTGGTGGTAGCGGATTTTCTGACGGTATTTTAATATCATCACGATGGCAAGTAAACTTTGGTTGCCAATGGCTCGGTACACGCTTTAAAGATGCTGTTGTTGTGATAGTTTCTGAAGTTGTGATATGTGTATCAATAATATTGTTGCTAAATTGTATTGCAAGCATATCTGCAAATGAGCCAGGCTTTGGTTTAAGTGCGCCATCGTCATCACTATCAAGGCAGGCACTTAAGTGAAGTGATTGTTTGGCACGCGTTACGGCGACATAAAGTAAGCGTGCAGATTCGAATTCAAGTTTGCGCTTTTCAATCCGTGAAAGATAATCATAAACAGGATCGAGTGTGTCAGTGGCATGTTTAATCGGTGCTAAGATAAAATCACTACTACCTTGCCAGTTGGGGCGCTCTAACCACAACATCAAATCATGTTTATTGATGGCAATTTTACTATTAAGACTGGGTAAAATCACATGATCGAACTCTAAACCTTTGGATTTATGGATGGTCATAATCGCAAGTTTGCTATTTGATTGCTGTGGTTCGATATAGGTTTTATTGAGTTTTTTAATTAAGTCTGTGACTGTAAAGCGTCCATCTGTATTGGCAAGTTCTGCGATTAGTTTAAAAAAGCGCTCGGCATGATGTAGCTGTTGTGTGGTGGCGATACTATCCATGCCAAGTAAGCGCCATAAGCCTTGTATTGCTAGCTCGATTGGCTTACGCCCTTGTTCTTCAAAAAATAATTGTAAGGCATCAGTGATGCGTTTGAGCCGTATTTGGCTATCTTTGGAAGTAAGCTTGATAGCTGAGAGACACTGCCAAATACTGGTTTGAGTGTGTTGTGCAATAGTATGCAAATCAGCTAACGTTAAGCCGCAAATAGGACTGCGTAATAGCGCAAGCCAAGCAATCCGATCTTCGCGATGCAGAATAGCGCGTGTGAGTGTGACTAAGTCTTGAATAATCGGACAGTCAGACAGAGTTTGTAAATCGACAGCTTGGTAGGTCAGCTGATGTTGCTGTAGCAATGGTGTAATTTCATTTAGGTGTGCACGTGATCTGACTAAAACTGCAATAGAGCCATCTGGGTTATCTTGCTGTAATTGCTGAATCGTTTTGATTAAGGTTGCCGCTTCAAGCTTAGCTGATTGGCCGATATGCGCATAAAATTTAACGTCACCTTGTGTTGTATTGCTCGGTATTGCATTTGCATAGGGGACAGCACCTTGAGTAATATCAGCATGAGTAGGAAAGAGAGTAACAAATGTTTGATTTACCCAGTCGATAATCGTTTTATTGGATCGGTAATTTTGTTTTAGGGTGAGTTTAGTTAAGGCAATATCATTGATGCCTTGTTGTTCTGCACGTAGAAATAAACCAACTTCTGCATCACGAAAACGATAAATAGATTGCATCGGATCACCAACTAAGAACAGACTGCGTCCATCATCAGGCTCCCAGCCGCGGGTGAGACGTTGAATTAAGCTAAATTGGGTGATGGAGGTATCTTGGAATTCATCGATTAAAAGATGTTGAATTTGGTAGTCAAGATATAAGGCTAAATCTGTTGCTTCCTCATCGTCACCTAACGCACGTAGTGCAGCAAGGTTGAGTTCAACAAAGTCTATGGTTTCTTGAGATTGAAATACCAGGCGTAACTGCGCATACAATAATGGCAATAATTGTGTTAGCGCATCAATCATTAATTGTTGTGATTCAGAATAGTCAATGCCAGGCGCATAGCGCAGCTCAACTAAATAATCGCGTAGTAGTGTATCGTCAGCTAATGATTGTAGTAGCATTTGCATTTGTGCTTTTTCTTCTGATTTGGCTGGAAAACCTTGACGTTTAGTAATGCTTTTACGCCATTCACCCTTTTGCGTTAGTAATAAATCACATAAAGTTTGCCAAAAATCTAAATGCTGGTGAATTGGCTCTGGATTTGGCTGTTGAAGCTGAAACCAAGTATGCTCCGGATCTTCACTGATTAAGTTATCTGCAGCAGTAAACCCAAGTTTATAAATTTGATTAAATAAGTCAGGGTTGATATGCTCAGCAACTTCTTGAATGGCTTCATTGGCAATGTTGATCAAGCCTTGTTGTAAGTGTTGATGGAGCTGCTCATGATTATCATGATAGCGTAATATATGTGGTAGCCATTGTTCGCGTTTCGCTAAAATGTGACTGAGTAGTTTCACAGCGCGATCAGTTTGGTTGTCGAGGTGGCGTAATAATGTTTGTAGTTGGCTACGCCAAGGGTTATCTTCACTAATCGATTGAATTAATTCACGTGCAGCAGCTTCATAAAGAGACCAGGCGTCTTCACTGATATCAGGCTTTTTGCCAAATCCTGCTAAGATTGGGATTTGTGCGCTTAAAAATCCTGCCAATGCATCAATTGTTAATATGCGCAGGCGGTTAGGATTATCAAGTAAATGCCAGTGTAATTGGTTATCTCGCGCTAAGGCCTGTTGCGCGAGCGCATGGGTAATTTGCTTATGTGATTCTGTTGGTAATTGCTGTTGTTGTGCCAAGAGTAATGCACTGACAATACGTTGACGCATTTCAGCTGCAGCTTTACGTGTAAAAGTAATCGCAATGATTTCTTCAGGATCATCGACATGTGCTAATAATTTTAAAAAGCGCTGTGTCAGCAATTCAGTTTTACCAGAGCCAGCGGGTGCTTGGACGATAAACGACTGGCTGATATCGATTGCTTGTTGGCGCGCATGTAGATCTTGTTGGATATCATTCATGGCTGTCTATCCGACACAAAGGATGTAAATCACAGTAGGCACAGCTAAGATTTCGATCTTGTGGTGATACGCTCGCAACACCTTCCGTAAACTCATTGACCATAATTTGAATTTGATTGCACCACAGTTGAATTTGTTGTGGATCGTATTCAACACTTTTAAATTGGCATTGCTTGGGCCGCACTTCGGCAAAACTAATCTGAGATGCTTGTGGTATTAAGCTTGCATATAATGGTAATTGAAGGTCAGTAGGGCGATCGCCAAACCAGCTATTAACCTGATTGCGATTAGTTTTATAGTCAATAATGATCTGCTGGCCATCCTCGAGTGTATCAATGCGATCGATTCTAGCAGTAAAACGAATGCTACCGAGGTCACAGTTTTGTGGTTTCTCTGTTGCAACTACACTAAAGTGAGGGCGTTCGCACTCAAAGGTAAGCCATTCATTGATGACTTCATTAAGCCGCTGTGCTTCAAGTGTGAGTAATTCACACTTAAAAGCCGAGTCAGTAGGATGTTGTTCATCGGCAATAACAGCATCTACAATTTGTTGAATCAGTTGTAAACGTTGTGGTTCGTTTAATTGAATCAATGCAGTTTGATGTTTTAGCTTATGCCAAATGCGTTCTAGTACATCATGGGTTAAGTTACCACGTTGGTAAGGTGACAGGCCGAAGTAAGGTTGTTGTGGTGCCTCGGCATTCAGGCGTACTTTTGCAAAGGCTTTAAACGGACAGTCGGCTTGTTGTTTTAAAATCCACGCACCGCCTTTAACCGCTTCATTGTCGGTAAGCTTAGGTGCAATGTCATCATCAAGCCGCTCTAGGGAAACTGTCTGGTGTGTTGTTGATGGTGCTGTTGCTATATCAGTGTGTGGTATGTCTTTTAAAAACTGGCTTGGGCTTTTAAGTTTGTCACCATCAAACTGTGGATAGCTAAATAAGATATGACTGGCGCTATGGGTTAAGCGATGCATCATTTGTTCTGTGTAAAAACGTTCACGCTCGGCTGTGGCATGCGGCATTTGCAGCTCTTTTTGCATTTGATAAGGGATAAAAGGATTGGGGCTGGCAGCAGCTGGCCAGGTTTCATCATCTAAGCCCATTACCCACATATAATCGAAATTGTTGCCAGCTGCCTCAAGTACACCGAGAATTTGCACTGGCGCATGACTGCCTTCGCTTTGGAAAATGGTATTGGCAGTAAGTTTAGATAGTAGATAGAGTGCATGGCTAAAACTAATGTTTTGCCTACAGACAAGATCATATTGTAAATATTCATCAAGCAAACGTTGCCAGCGCACACATATCTGATATTCTTCGCTATTTAAAATGCGATAACCAGGCCATTGCATAATCTCTAAAGCATGATAAAAATATTGACGCCACTGACTTAAACTCGCATAGTTAGGCTTGGTTCTGATATGTTGATTGAGAAGATAGAGGCGCTGCACGATAGGTATGATATCGGGATCATCCAAGGTTAATGCTTTTAAGCTCGGTGTTATTTGAAAAATAGTTTCAAACGTAAGTTGTTGCTCATTGAGCTCGCGCAATGCTAAATCGAGTTTTGCAGCATAGTCTTGCTCTAGCGGGTCACGTTGGATATAGGGTGATTGTAGTATGGCTGCAAAAATATCGATATCGATTTCACCACTGAGCCAGTTACAAATTTGTAAGGCGACATCGATAACATTAAATTGGGTGAGCGGTTGGCCGGCAGAAATATTAAATTTTTTATCATAGCTTTTATTACCAGGAAGCATTGCTTCGCTATCAAATATCTGAGTAAAAGTATTGAATAAAACACGACGTTGCTTTTCAAGATTAGGAATAATACAACCAATTTTTAAATTTTGGTCTTGGTCGTATAATTGTTTAGCCCACTGTGCCATTAGTGTGATTTCTGCATCTTGATCGTGTGCAGTTGTTTTGTAGCAGTTGATGGCTTGTTTTTCGATCTGGATTGATTCAATCTCATGATCTTGTTGTAGTGATTCGAATAGTGCTTGAATTGCAGGCGGAAACGCATCGAAGCCAACTAAGGTAATTTGGCGCGGTAGTCGGCTTAAATTTTGTTTGATGATGCAGCTTGGTAATTCAGCGTTTGTGATCCAACGCTGCTGCTGGCATTGTACTTCAAATTGTAATGCCCATTGATAAAATAAAGCGACTTCTTGGTTGGGGTCTGATTCGAGTGCTGAGATGGGTACTTGCCACAGATGTAATATTTCCCAAGCACTTGCAGCCGTTGCAGCCGTTTCAGCAGGGTTGAGTAATGTGTCATCAGGACAGCTTTCGCGAATAATTTGCTCCCATAGGTATTGAACTTGTGAGCCATTTAATAAAATATTATCTAATGTGTCATAGCAAAGCTGCTGTAACCAGGTGTTAAATGCAATAATTGTCGGGGTTTGCCAACTTGAAAGACCTTGTTTGAGTTGTTTGTGGTCATAGCTTTCACGAATGCGTAAAGCGAGACGTTGGTTGGCGGTTAGTACCAAATGATCAAGGACGATAGGGATTGCATCTAAATTTGGATATGTGTGGCTTCGCATGGGGGAAGTATATATTAGGTGTTTCGCACTTGCAAAGTGTGAAGCACTTTACCCGATGGGGTTTTCTAAGGGGAAATCGGGATTTTCCCCTAGATTGCCGTCCACGCGAACCTGTATCGCGTAGGCAAAATACCCACCAGGAAGGAGGAAGCACGATTAGTGCTTCCCTCCTGGACATGCTATTATAATTCAAACCAACATGGAGGTTTTTTATGGTATCACCACGTGTCAAAATAGCGCCTTGGCAAAAATGGACGGTTTATGCCGGCATGTGCTTGGGAATTTTCGTTTTAACTTTTGCAACGACTGCTGTAACTAACACGATGATTACGATTCGTGATCAGATGCATATGGACTCATCACAACTACAGTGGACATTAAATGCTTATATATTAGCTGCAGCTTCTTTTATTATTGTTTCTGGCATCCTAGGGGACCGCTACGGTAAGCGTAATATATTTGTATTAGGATCAATATTTTTCATGGCAGGTTCAGTTGTGGCGGCACTATCAACTACACCGATACAATTTATTATTGCACGCTTATTGCAAGGTGTTGGTGCTGCGATTGTGATGCCTGGTACATTAGCGATGATGAAAGTTATTCTTGAAGATGAAGAGCAACATTTAGTAACACTGGGTTGGGCTTGTGCGGCAGGCTTGGGTTTAGGTACTGGGCCTCTAATTAGTGGTGTCTTATTGCATACGATGGGTTGGCCTGTTTTATTTTGGCTGACATTGGTACTTATGTTTATGGCGACTTTTTTATTATTGTTAGGGCTACATCAGCATTGTGAGGTTAACGACAATGTGACGATCGATCAATGGGGGTTACTATGTTACCTATTTGGTTTTGTGCCATTTGTCTTCGCTTTTGTTGAGGGTAATTCATTAGGTTGGAATAGCACGGTTATTATCACTCTGCTGCTAGTGGGTGCTTTTTTTATGATATTGCAGTATTGGGTGGAAAAGCATGTTGATAAAACACCACTGATTAATTTTGAATACTTTAAAAAACCACGTTTCTTACTCGGTTGTATTGGTTTTTTTGTAAATGGTTATGTGCTTATAGGCATTTATTTTTTCGGTAATATTTTTCTGCAAAATCAGGTGATGCTTAATTTCAGCTCCTATAAATCAGGTTTTGCAATTGTGCCTGTAGGTGCTGCTTTATTTATCGCATCATTACTGACTGATAAGCTAATAGCACGCCTGGGTAATCGCCGTGTCAATCAGATCTCTATGACAATGATGATAATTGGAACGATTTGGTTTTTATGTTTAGATGGTTCAAGTTCATACAACTTAATCTGGGAGCCATTTGTGTTTTTAGGTTTTGGTGGTGGTATTGCGATGAAGGCTTTCCCTGCAATTGCTATGGCAGCACTGAGTCGTGAGGAAGCCACCCGTGCGTCAAGCCTTGTGAGTGCGAATATGTATATTGGTGGCATATTTTCAGCATGTATTGGTACCATACTGATGCTAAATTTGGGGCGTCGTGAATTTTTACAAGCAACCATGAACTTATCTATGCCAGTTATTGAGAAGATTAAATTGGACAATGCATTAATGGGGCATCCAGCTTCTATTCATAAGATTATTCAACAAGTTGCACCCACACATGAACATGAAATTTACCATGCCTTTGTGAGTTCCTCGTTAAAAGGATTTCATTATGCGATGATTTCAATGGTTGTCGTTGCGATACTGGGTATGCTTTTTTCTATAGTTCTTAAAAAGAAATCAACCAGTTAAAAATTAGGGCAATTGTCAACAGGCTCTAAATAAGGAGGAAATTAAAATGCAGTCTTTTCAAAAAATTTTTATCATTGGTGTTTTGCTATTAACACTATCAATGAGCTTTGCTCAAACACAAGCTCAAGTCGACTTACCAAGCCCTAGCCAGATAAATGCTATTATAGAGGAAGCTAAAGCGAATCTTGATGCGGCTCATAAAGCTAGCGAAGCATTTAATCAGGAGTTGGCTGGTATTAGAAAATATTCTGTTGCAAATTATCAAGAAGATCCAAATTCTTTAGCTGCATGGTCAGACAGCCTTTATAAGGTTATTAATAATCACATGAATGATACTGCTAACCGACTGAAGCCATTATGTGCACAGTACGCTAAAATTATTAGTCTTACGAGTCAGGTTACCAACATGAAAAATATTCCACAGACACTAAAGTCAAAACTAGATAATATAAAAAATACTTTCAAAAATATACCCCAAAATATTGGTAATGATTTTAAAACAGGGTTTCAAGATTTCTTTGGTGGTCATGTTACGCATGCATTTATAACATGTCAGGAAGTACATAGATATCCCAAAATCGTCGACCTTACTGAAGTAACACCAGAGTCACTAAGAAGCTGCTTAGAGTGGTGTGCTTCAACTAAGGAACCCTTGGGTGTTAATGGTATTTCTCAAAACTGCACCTCATTGAATCATACTCGAAAAAAAGATATTGGTATTGATGCGATTAAATTAACACCTAACAGCCAGTCTGAAAGTATCCTATTAGAAGATACAACTAAAATTGATGACTTATGTAAACAAGTAATGAATGACTAGTCAAGAGTTGGTGTCTTATCCTCATTAGGAGCCGCGTTAGCAATCTGCTCCGAATCTCTAGCTTTTTTGAATAAGCCTGAGCTGTGTGAGGATGCATTGCGTTTGGGTATATTGATGGGCTTCGATGGTGATGGTTTTATTGCTCTTTCAATTTCCTGCTTGATCACACTTGGCTGTGCCCCCATATCTCGACTTTCATCCAATATTTGTTGTTTTTGTGCAGCTGCTGGTGGTATAAGCAGTTGCTTTATTTCTGCGGCCTGTTGAGCCTGTGGTATTTTATCGACTGCTTTGGTTGATTTTCCAAAGCTACGTTTAAATAGATTTATGCTCATTTGTGTAATTTTTTTTACACCATCAGATAAAGTTTTTATCAAGTGTACTAATTTAAAATCTTTTGCTATTTTCATGTAGTGGCTGGCACCGTCTATCATACTCTTATAGGCAAGTATCATTGGGGTTGCTGCGAATATAACCATTGATATAGAGGTTATAAATGTACTTTTAATTAGATTTGAGGTTATGGGGACACCGTGTTTTAAATGCTTAAAAATTTTGTATGTCATGTCAGTTAAATATCTCATAGCAACGGAACCCGCAACAACATACATAAGTATGGCTACAGGTTGTGCACCAGGTATAAACATTAAAGCGGTTGCGGCAATAACACAGCCAAATGCAACAAGACTCATTGTGTCATTCACAATAGCTAGTCTTTTTTCTAATTTAGTTTGCTTTTTAGGCCGAACGACATGATCAAGTAACCAACGTTCACTAAGGTCAATAAATAATACGAGATCTCTATCACGTACAGCTTCGTTTGTTTTTAAAGCTACTTTTGTGAGTGGTTTTATATGTTCAAAAGCTTCTGCTGCATCTGTAAAGGTGGCTACTGATTCTGAATTTAGTGTTTTGATGCGCTCTATTGGTGTTATTATATCGAGGTTACCTCTATATTTTGAAAATAGTTCATTTGCGATTTCATCAATTTGCGCTTTTAGATAATCACGACTTGCCTTCTGGCGCAGTATCTCATGGTCTTTTATAGCTTTGTCAAATGCTTTGCCAATTCTTGTCCCAGGTGCCATCCTACCAATGGCTATTTTTTTACTCATTTCTAAGGTTTTGGTAAATGCATCGACATCAGTAAGAGACATAGCACCTAATTTGCGCCCGTCATAGACGTTTTCATTTGGATCTGTCAGTATCTTGCTGTCAAGATTATGCCAACTGAGGCGCAGTTTATGTTTTCCAAGATCAAGCTGTCCAAGTTTGTCTTTTGCAATTTTATAAGTTAGTTTGTCATCTTTCATGGCTATAAGAAGCTCTCGACGAAGCTTATTGCACGCATTTCTGTAGTTTTCAACAACCTGTTTTGGTGTTCGCGACATCTACCTAACCCCAATATTTATCTCCTATAAGTATAGCTAATAAGTGGGGTGAGCGCTTGTTGGCGTTACGCTAACTTACTGTTTCTTTCGCTAGCACAATAGCAGTAAATAAAAAAATAAGTTTAGTATTGGTTATCTTATTGATTGTTAGATATGGTAGACACTTTAAGGTTATTTGAATGGTGGGCCTTTGGCTATTGTGGCGTTAGTCTCATTATAGTTGTGTAGTCTAAATTTCAATTTTTTAGTGCGGCTAACTCAAGATTATTTGAATTTTTTAGGGAAACGAACTTGGAATTCGATACCCTTTCCATTTTCAGGGGTAATGAGATCAACTTCAGCACGGTGCAGTTGAGTAATTTGCGTGACAATGCCTAAGCCCAGGCCGCTGCCAGTAGTTTTGTTACCGATAATGCGATAGAAACGTTCAAAAATACGTTCACGTAATTCTTGTGGGATACCAGGGCCATCATCGATCACAGATAGGATGACATGAGTGGCAGTTTCTTTGATGCTGATTTTAACAAAGCCATCATTATGGTTATAACGTATGGCGTTATCGATCAGATTGCGAATCAAGATGCCGATATAAGTTGAGTTACCTTGGATCGTTGCGGTAGATTCAGGATTTACTAATTCAAGATCAATGTTTTTAGCAATCGCCTCAGGTGCAAGTAGTGCTGCAACTTCACTGGCGACTTTGCTCAGCACAATGTTTTCGGGTTTCTGGATAGCAGCTTCTGGGTCCATACGGCTTAACGTTAGTAGTTGTTGTACCATGTGTGTTGAGCGATTCACGCTAGCGAGTACTTTTAGTAATGCTTGTTTACGATCCTCTTGGGTATCAGCACGCAGTGCGACTTGTGTTTGTGTGCTAAGTGCAGCCAAAGGTGTTTTGAGTTCGTGTGCCGCATCGGCGGTAAA
Organism: Gammaproteobacteria bacterium; assembly: GCA_030429175.1. GTDB lineage: Bacteria > Pseudomonadota > Gammaproteobacteria > Coxiellales > Coxiellaceae. The sequence goes on along the minus strand of JAUIDD010000016.1, from coordinate 28,023 downwards.
GCGTTTGTTACGTTCGAAGGCATCACCTAAGCGTTTAAACAGTTGGTTTAATTCGATAACAAGCGGTTCAATTTCGGTGGGTACCGATTCCAGATCTACCGGCTCAAGATAAGATGGTGCACGATGTTTCACTTCTTGGGCAACGCGTTTTAATGAGTCTAAACCTCGACCTATAATGACCCAAGTTAAAAAACCTAAAAATGGGTAGGTGATGAGCATAATAATAATCGTATCTTGTGTGAGTTGGTTTTCGAGATGTTGGCGATAGTTTACCCGTTCGGCCACCATAATTGTCAGATTACTGTTTGAATTGTAGGTGGTATTTACGCGCCAAGCTTTACCATCGAGCCAGAGTGTCGTCAGTCCTTCATTACCATTAGATAACGGAATACCAGGTGCATGTGGCGAGTGGATAAGTAATTTGCCATTCTCATCCCAAATCTGAAATTCAAGATTATGTGGGTCAATATAATTTTTAGGGAGATGTTTATCAGCAGGAATTTCTTTGCGTGTCAGCTTTGATAGCCGTTTTAAAAATTGTGTGTTGAGGCTTTTTTGTATTTCTTTAAAGTTAGCCTCGGATAATGGAATACTAAAAAAAGAATCGATACGCAGTGTGGTGCGAATTAACTGTGCATCGAGTTGTGATTGGATATCTTTATGTGCTAAAAATAGATTACCGATAATCGCAAGTGCAGTAATGAGTACGACACTTAATAGTAAGTTGAAGAGTAAAAATGTGCGAATCGATGGGCGCATAGTTGTTAGTCTTTGTGGTTAGGCAGGCAATCATTGTTACCCATGGCCATGATAACAGTTTTAAGGCTAACTTGCTTTTGGTGCATCGTCATTCTTTTTTTCGACCATATAGCCCACGCCGCGAATGGTGCGAATGAGTGTATTACCAAAACGTTTACGCAGGTTATGAATGTGTACCTCAAGTGCATTACTATCGATATTCTCACCCCAACCATAGAGTGTTTGGTTGAGCTGTTCACGAGAAATCACGCGACCGGCATTTTCAAGAAGTTTTTGTAGTAGGGAAAATTCACGCCGTGAAATCATAATTGTCTCATTGGCTTGGGTGACGACATGTGATGCAGGATCCAGGCTAATATCGCCATAAGTGATTAATGGTTTAGCACGTGATTTTGAACGACGTTGTAATGCACGAATTCTGGCACAGAGCTCATCGAGATCAAATGGCTTGGTCAGATAGTCATCAGCACCGGCATCAAGCCCTTTAACTCGCTCATCGATCGTTTCACGGGCTGTGAGGATGATAACAGGAGTGCTTGAATTGCGTTCACGCAGTTTACGTAAAACATCAAGCCCAGAGAGCTTAGGTAGGCCAAGATCTAAAACGATGATATCAAAGTTTTCGTAACTAGTTGATAAAACATCATTTGCTGATTTACCATCCTTTAGCCAGTCGACTGTATGGCCATAATGTTTTAGCCCAGTGCGGATACCATCACCGAGCAATTCGTCATCTTCTACCAATAAAACACGCATTATTTTTACCTCTAAGTCATTTAAAGTCGCAGATAAATATTTGCCTGACGCAACACATTATCATTGTTCATTATAGATGATATGTGTAAAATCCCGTATTTCTATAGGCACATTAATGAAATATTTACTTAATTGCAAGCAAAATGCACAATATTTCCTATAATTACGATTGATGTGGGGTAAATCGGTATTTTTTTGCTGCTGCATTTAAGAAAGAGTTGTAATAAGCTGATATATAAGGGATATCATGACAATCAAATACCCATCAACAAGACACTTAATCCGTAAGATTTGTGAACATGCTAAGCAGTACGAGTCTGAGGATCTCAAGTTCATTCTGAAATTTATCCGTTATTTCTATTCTTATACTTCACTCGATGATCTTGAGGGTAAGAGCATCGAAATGCTCTATGGGATTGCTGTGTCTCAATGGCGGCTGATGCGTGCACTTGAAGATGATGAGGTGAATATAAAGGTATTCAACCCAACGATGGCGCGTGACGGCTGGTCTTCACCACGTACAATTATTCAGATCGCTTTAAAAGATACGCCATTTTTGGTTGATTCGCTACGTATTGAAATCAATCGCATGAAGCTAAGTTATGACCTGATGGTTCATATGGGGGGTATGTTGGTCGTGCGAGACGATAGGGGTAACGTGACTCAGTTATTGCGTTATAAGGGGCAACATGCTGAACATGGTTTGGTTGAGGCACCTATTTTTATTGAAATTGACCAGCAGACTGATCCCGAAGCGTTTGAAGAAATTAAACATAATCTCTGGCGTGTGATTAAAGATGTGCGTGAAGTGGTGCGAGACTGGCGCCATATGCAAGAAAAAATGCGCCAATCGATTGCAGACATTAAAGCATCGAATGCTAAAGAGGATGCTGAAGCTACTGAAGCCTGTACTTTTTTGGAGTGGTTGCTCAAAGATAATTTTACCTTTATCGGCGTGCGTGATTATAAAATATTTGGTAAAGGTGATGGTTTGGCGCTGCGCCTGGTTAAAGGCTCAGGCTTGGGGGTGTTATCAGATGATTCAAATAGTAAAACACATCGTTTACTTGCAGATTTGCCTGAGCAAGCACGACGACTTATTTTGTCGAGCGAAAATAAGATTATTATTTCTAAAACAAATACGATTTCAACGGTACACAGACCCGTTTATACAGATTATATAGGCATTAAATATTTTGATAAAGAGGGTAAATTAGTCGGTGAGCGACGCTTTATAGGCTTATATACCTCAACCGCTTATAGTTCTGATCCACTGTCGATTCCCTTTATTCGCCACAAAGTGTCACATGTTCTTAAGAAATCACAACTGCCCTGGCATAGTCATTCAGGTAAGGATTTAAGGCACATTTTAGCTAATTTACCTCGAGATGATTTATTTCAAGCAACGACAACTGAACTTTATAATTTAAGTATGGATATTCTCCATTTACAAGAACGACGTTGCATACGTTTATTTGCACGTGAAGACGCTTATGGTCGTTATATGTCATGCTTGGTTTATGTGCCTCGCGAGAGTTTCAATACCAAATTGTTACGCGCCATTCAAACCATCTTAATGGATGCCTTTCATGGCATTGAGCTTTCATTTAACACATCGTTCTCTGAATCTGTATTAGCCAGGATACACTTTGTTATTCGTATCAATAGCAAAAAGCCAAGGCAATATGAACTTCAACATATTGAGCGACAATTGATTGAGGCAGGTAAGTCTTGGAACGATGAATTATATGAACGACTTATCGAGTATCATGGCAATGTTGAGGGTAATCAAACGTATTCGCAATATAAAAAAGCATTTCCAACCGCCTACCGTGAAGCATTTAGTCCACACCAGGCTGTGTTTGATATGAACTATATGATGGCGTTAACTCCAGATAATGAGTTGAGTATGACCGTCTATCGCCCGCTTTCTTATGCACGCAATATGCTTAAATTTAAGTTGTTTCTTTTGGCACAAACTGTGCCATTATCAGATGCGTTACCAATCCTAGAGAATTTGGGTTTTCGAGTGTTAGGAGAAGAGCCCTATAGGCTTACCTTCGAAAACGATCAGGTGATTTGGATTAATGACTTTAGCATGGAATATATTTATGGTGAGATAGAAGACCTACCAGAGCTCAGCCTGCCACTCGAAGAGGCGTTTTTAGCGATATGGCAAGGACGTGCTGAAAGCGATGAGTTTAATCATTTGGTTATTTATGCGCGTTTTGATTGGTGTGAGATTAGTATCTTTCGTGCATTTGCTAAATACTTTATGCAGATTGGTACGTTACCATTTAGTTTGCAATATATTGCTGAAACATTTATTCACAATCCGAAAGTTGCACAAATATTGATGCGATTGTTTCACTGCCGCTTTAACCCACAAGAACCACGCTCACAGGAAACTGTTGAAAAATATGAAAAAGAATTTTTCACACTTTTAGATTCTGTTCAGAGTCTGGATGAAGACCGTATCTTTAGAAGTTACCTCGATCTACTAAATGCAACCTTACGTACTAACTTTTATCAGTATGATACTGATGAAGATAAAACGTATTTATCGTTTAAATTTTCTTCGAAAGCTATTCCGGATATACCATTACCTGCGCCAGCTTACGAAATCTTTGTATATTCGCCAGACTTTGAAGGTGTGCACTTACGCATGGCAAAAGTTGCACGTGGTGGATTACGTTGGTCAGACCGTCGTGAAGACTTTAGAACTGAAATTCTTGGGTTAATGAAGGCGCAACAAGTTAAAAATGCATTGATTGTGCCATCAGGTGCCAAAGGTGGCTTTGTGGTTAAGCAGGCAATTATTAATTTAACCCGTGAACAGATTTTTGAACAAGGTATTCGTTGTTACCAAGGCTTTATTAATGGTTTATTAGACATTACCGACAATATTGTTGACGGTGAGATTGTGCATCCAGAAATGGTGGTTGTACATGATGATGATGATCCTTATTTGGTGGTTGCGGCAGACAAGGGTACGGCTTCATTTTCAGATATTGCCAATCAAATTTCTTTGGATAAAGGTTTTTGGTTGGGTGATGCTTTTGCTTCAGGTGGTTCGACTGGTTATGACCATAAGAAAATGGGTATTACTGCTCGTGGTACATGGGTATCTGCAGAACGTCAATTCCAAGAACTAGGTATTAATGTTGATCAAGAGCCGGTGCGTGTAATTGGTATTGGAGATATGGCTGGCGATGTGTTCGGTAACGGTGTGTTGTTATCTGCCAATATGAAATTGGTTGCGGCTTTTAATCATATGCATATCTTTATTGATCCAGATCCAGACTCAGTGATCAGTTTCGAAGAGCGCAAACGTTTGTTTGAACTGCCGCGTTCTACATGGCTGGATTACAATCCAGAACTTATTTCAGCGGGTGGTGGTGTGTTTGAGCGTAAAGCAAAATCGATAACACTGACACCTGAAATGCAGCTGTTAGTCGATACAAGTCAAACACAGATGATACCAAATGATTTTATCCGTGCACTACTTAAAGCACCAGTTGATATGATCTGGAATGGTGGTATCGGTACCTTTGTAAAAGCGACTAAAGAACCTGATGCAACAGTAGGTGACCGAAGTAATGATGCAATCAGGGTATGTGGCAAACAACTACGTGCGCGTGTCATTTGTGAAGGTGGCAATCTTGGTGTTACTCAGCTAGGACGTATTGAATATGAGTTAAATGGTGGCAAGATTAATACTGATTTTATCGATAACTCTGCTGGTGTAGATTGTTCGGATCATGAAGTTAATATTAAAATCTTGTTGAATGAGATTGTGAGCAAAGGTGACTTAACGTTTAAGCAGCGTAATGATTTATTACAACGTATGACAGAGGAAGTCGCTGAGTTAGTATTGCAGCATAATTACGATCAAAACAGAACATTGAGTGTCGCTACACATTATTCACAGCGTTACCTCGATGTGTATCGTCGTTTTATTCAATTCCTCGAAGACAATGATAAAATTAACCGTGCGTTAGAGTTTTTACCTTCGGAAAAGGTTTTTGTTGATCGTAAGTCTGCTGGCCTCGGTTTAACAAAACCGGAATTGGCAGTACTCATTTCTTATGCAAAAATCGTGATTGAGGATGCACTACGGCATTCGGAAATTGTTTATGATCCGGTAATTCAACAATTTGCTATCGATGCATTTCCAACACCATTACGTCATAAGTATGAAAATGAAATTAAGCAGCATAGGCTTTATCCCGAAATTACGGCAACACAAATCAGTAACCGTATGGTATCAGATATGGGGATTACATTTGCCTATATTATGTTTGATGAAACAGGTGCATCCCTCGATACGATTACACGTGCTTATACTGTATCGCAAGCTATTTTCCACATGCAAGCAGTCTATGCTGATATTGAAGCGCTCGATTATAAAGTATCGACTGATATTCAATATCAGATGATGACGGATGTGAAACGACTTGTACGTCGAGCATCACGTTGGTTTTTGCGTAATCGTCGCGATACTATTAATATTCAAGAAACAATAGATATATTTACGCAGCACACCGATAGTTTATACAAAAGCTTACCAAGACTCTTAATTGGTTCTGATCGTGAGCACTATGAGCAACGTTGTGAGCAATATATGGATGCAGGTGTGCCTGTTGAAATCGCTTATAAAGTATCGAGTACTGATGCCATCTTCCATGCGTTGAATATCGTAGAAGTGGCGAGACTCCACAATTTTGATTACTACTTGGTGGCGCGTACTTATTTTGCTGTGGTTGATAGTTTAGAATTATTATGGTTCCGTGACCTCATTGATATGTATCCGAATGATACGCATTGGATGATCTTGGCTAAAGCAGCTTATAAAGGTGATTTAGATTGGATTCAGCGAGAGCTTGCACTATCAGTATTAAATATGGATACACCTCCCCCGTCAACTGAACTGCACGAATGTATTGAAGCTTGGCTTGAATTACATGGTGAAATGGTACAGCGTTGGCAGTCAGTTGTGACGCGATTAAAAGGGACAGAAACACGTGAATTTGCAATGTTATCCGTTGCGATTCGTGAGTTATCTGATATAACAAAAGTAGTATAACGATCGAAATTGATCGTGAAGGAGTTTACATGGAAATGACTAGTCGTTATGTCACGGTGCACAATGCGCAGATGCACTATCTTGATATGGGTAAAGGAGATGCTACACTCGTATTTTTGCATGGTATACCAACTTCCTCACATTTGTGGCGTCATGTGATAGCCGACCTTGCTCAGTCGGGGCTGCGTTGTGTAGCACCAGACTTGATTGGCATGGGTAAATCGGATAAGCCAGATATCGATTATCGTGTCTTTGAGCATATTGACTACATAGAACATTTTATCGAAGCATTGCAGCTCGAAAATATAATTTTGGTGATGCATGGTTGGGGATCCGTGATTGGTTTTGAGTATGCTCGCCGCCATCCTAATAAAATAAAAGGGTTAGTGTTTTATGAGTCGCATATACGCCCAGTGATCGAGTGGAATATGTTGTCCTTACCAGTACAGCAATTTGCAGCATTGCTGAGCCGTCCTGGTGCTAGTTATCGTGCGGTGGTGAAACAAAATTATTTAGTCAATAAATTATTAGCTAAAGGTATGATGCACACCATGACAGAAGCTGAAATGGATGCGTATCGTGAACCGTTTCCAGATGAAGCAAGCCGTAAACCTTTATGGCAATATATTCAAGACTTACCCTTAGGGAAGGGGCCTGATGATGTGGTTGCTTTGATAGATACCTATTCACAATGGCTACAACAAACTGATATCCCCAAACTGATGATCTACGCAATTCCTGGTTTTGTCACTACAGTTGAAACCGTTGCATGGGCACGTGAAAAACTGCATAATCTTAAGCTGGTTGGCATAGATGATGCGCTACACTTCGCGCAAGAATCAATGCCTGATGTTTTTGCTGATGCGGTGCGTAACTGGTTGGCTGAAAGTGACTAGGAGTTAATTTATGTGTAAGGGTATTTGTTTAACCGCCTTAACTTTTACTGTTATAGGCTTGGTTGGTTGTGCGCAGCAATCACAACCGACGTCATATCATACTTCAACCTATCAGCAGCCCACTCGTTTTGGTAGCTTGCCAGAACGTAGTCGCGAAAGTCAAGATCCAAAAACGGTCGCAGGTTATCCCGAAGGTCATCCTCTTGCGGGTACTGGCGTGCCTGAGAAGCACGATATCTCAAGCCATACTTCAAATACAGAAGCACAATTTGAGCTTGATTAATTGATGCTATTTGATCGGTATTTCTGTAGACTGATTGTCGTTATCTTTTTGGTGGCTGTCAGTGGTTGTTACCAGCCGCAGCCTGCTGCTGTTGAGATGATACCCAGTGGTGATCACACACATGCGGTCACTATCGATGGACAGAAGACAGATATGCATTATCACTAAGGAGTACTTATGAAATATTTAACTTTAGCCGCTGTAACCATAGTGGCTGCTACAGCTGCAACAGTAGCACCCGCCGCAGAAAAAACTAAACTATCTCCATTTCAAAATGATAAGCAAAAGCTCAGCTACACACTCGGATATAAGAGTGGTCTAACCTTAAAACAACAATCAGACCAGGTTGACGATACATATTTTATCAAAGGGCTTAAGGCTGCATTTAACGGCGGTAAGCCACTTTTAGATACCAAAGAAATGAATAGCGTCATTATGGATTTCAAGAAGCAATTGGTTATGCAGCAATTGAAGAAAATGAAAGTAGTTGGTGATAAAAACTTGGTAGAAGCAGATGCTTTCCTTAAAAAGAATGCAAAGCAAAAAGGCATTATTCAAATTAACCCAAATTTACAATATAAAATAGTTAAGATGGGTAATGGACCTATGCCCAAACCTACAGATATGGTTACCGTTAATTACGAAGGAAAACTGCTTGATGGTAAAGTTTTTGATAGCTCTTATAAGCGTGGTCAACCAGTAAGCTTTGAGCTTGATAAGGTCATACCTGGTTGGACTAAAGCATTATCCAAAGTACCTGCGGGTTCAACTGTATTACTTTATATCCACCCTCAAGAAGGTTATGGGCCACAAGGTTCACCACCGATTATTCCACCTAATAGCTTACTTGAATTTAAAGTCGATTTAATTAAAGTGGGTGATGATAAAAAGGATAAGAAGTAAGATCAACACGGGCTCTATTTTAGTTTAGGGCCCGTATCTTTTTTTGAGCCATTTTTTCTTTCTGCCTGCCGTAGCTTTTTTCTAAATCACTTCCCTGTCTGGATAGCATGCGCTTTTTGTGTCAGCTGGTCTTGTTTTTTATCACTCAGAAAGAGACTGGCGATAATAAAAGCCGAAAATTGGCTGGCTGGGATCAGTGAGAGGGCAATGTGGTAGCTATGTCCAGTAAAGATGGCATAGTGGTGGAGGTGGTGTTCGCTTGTAAAACCCAGTAGTAACCCGATGATCGGTTGTAGCCAGGCACCACCAAGTACTGCAAGCATATTAGTAAAGCCAATTGAGGCACCGGAATTTTTCTTAGCATTAATGCTTTTTGAGATGGCAAAGTTGAGTACCATCGCACTTTGAAACGCGCCAAATAGATAACATAAAATATATACCAGAACTTTATCAAGATTGTTGCAGTATATGAGTGTTGCTGTTGAGATTGAGGCGCCCAGTGCTGCGATAATTAGCAGCCTTTGTCTTTTTTGGAGGTGTTCTGATAGCCAACCAAAAAATGGGCTGCCTGACGCTACCCCAATATAAATGGCAGTAATCGCACCAGCGGCAATATTTCCATTGAAGTGGTCAGCTGTGGTAAAAAAAGATTTGCCCCACAGTGCACCAAATGCTGAGGTGGGTCCCATCATCAGCATTGCATAAAAGCCATTAGCCCAATTCATGGGGAGATGAATGATTTTATGTAAGCCATGGAAGATCGATGGCGGTTGTACGCGCGCAGGTTTTTTAGAAATTTTGTGTGTTTTGTAGGGTTTGTCGCGAATATAGAGAAAAACCAATATAGTGATCACCAATCCAACCATTGATAGCCACCATGAAGTATCACGCCAACCGATATAATTTACTGCAACATTAAGCGGTACCTGACCGATGCTTGCACCGAGATAGCCCATTAAGTTTGTTAAGCCTGCGACGAGTGCGAATTTATACGGTGGAAACCAGACGATAATCAATTTCATCGCACAAATAAACGCAACGGCACTTCCTGCACCAATTATCAGACGTGCGAGAGCTGCGTGTTCGATAGTATTGATGTAAGAAAAGTACAGTGAGCCCATGCTGACAATAAAAACGCCGAGCGTCATTAATTTCTTAGTACCGAGCTTATCGATAAGAATACCACTGGGTAATTGCATCAAGGCATAAGCCCAATAAAAACATGAATTCATCAGGCCAATAGCCGTGGCAGTGGCTAAGAAATCTTTGCTGAGATAGGGCCAGTAAATATTTAGTGACACGCGTTGCGTAAATTCGTAGGCATAAAACAATACTGCTATAAACCAAATCAGCCACGGCATCAGTGTGGTTTCACTGCGTAACGATTTTGGGTTGTAGCTAGCTTTCATCATTCTCTCCAACAAGCAGCTGTGTTTCGAGTGGATCATTATTGAGTTCAACACGTTCTATTTTTTCAAAGCGGGAGCTGATCTTTTGTGAGGAGCGATGTACCTGTTCGACATCTTGATGCGCTTGATTAATATGGCGTGATAAATTATCCATACGTTTGCTAAAGCGTTCGAAGTCTTTGCCGAGAAGTGATAAATGCTCTTGAATGATATGCACTTGTTTGCGCGTTGCTTCATCTTTAAGTACGGCACGAGCAGTCGTTAATACTGCCATCAATGTGGTTGGTGATACGATCCAGACACGTGATTTGTAAGCAGTATCAACGAGGTCTGGATAATGTGCATGAATTTCGGCAAAGATCGATTCTGCTGGTAAAAACATAATCGCACCATCGGCCGTTTCGTTTTCGATAATATATTTTTCTGAAATTTCTTTGATATGGTGTTTGATGTCAAGACGAAAACGCTGCTCAAGCTGTTGGCGATCTGTTGTCGAAAGACCCGATTCATTTAATTTATGAAATGTTTCGAGTGGGAACTTAGCATCAATAGCGATATTGCCGCTAGGTTGTGGTAGCAGTAAAAAACAATCTGGACGCTTACCATTCGACAATGTATGCTGCATGGAAAAGTGGGTTTCTGGGATCATGTTGTGAATGAGTGAACTTAATTGCACTTCACCAAAGGCGCCACGTGATTTTTTATCGACTAAGATTTCTTTTAAACTGATAACATTACCAGATAATTCTGAGATTTTTTTCTGCGCTTCATCGATAATGGTTAAGCGTTTTATCACATCGGTAAAAGTTTGAGTAGTTTTTTCAAAGCCTTTGGTAAGCTGTTTGTCGACTTCGCCACTGATTTCTTTAAGGCGTGCACGCACTTCCTGATTGAGTTTATCAAAACTTTTGTCTAGTTGGTCACTTTGGAGCTTAATTGTTTCGGTGACTTGCTGACGTACTTCAACCATGCCTTGTTGTAAGGTCTCGCGAATAACAGTGAGGCTTTTTATTTGGTGTTCGTCAAACTTTTGATGACGTTGATATTGATCGCGTTCCTGGTTTTTAAGCCAATTTTGTAGCAGTGTATAGACCAGTACTAATGTCGCAAACAGGCCTAAAACCGCTGTTATCTCTAATATCATAACGATTCCTTTAACAAGATGATGGGATTATTTTAAAGTGTTAAGCACTTCTTCTACATGGCCGGGCACTTTGACTTTGCGCCATTCGTTAATCACCTTGCCTTTTTCATCCAAGATAAAAGTGCTACGCTCGATACCCATATATTTGCGACCATACATGCTCTTTTCTTTCATCACATCGAAGGCATTGCATAGCACTTCATCTGGATCACTGATTAAGTTAAAGTTAAGTTCATGGTTGTCGATAAATTTATGGTGTGATTTGATGCTGTCGCGTGATACGCCAATAATAACTGCATCTAATTTTTTAAACTGCTTAAGTTGATCACGAAAATCTTTTGCTTCCTGTGTGCAGCCGGAGGTGTTATCTTTGGGGTAAAAAAACAACACAATTTTTTGTCCTTTGTAGCCACTTAGGCTAATTTCCCCTTCAGTACTATCGAATGTGTGATTTAAAATCGATCTGGTTAAGGTTGCTGTTGTCATAAATTGCTCCAAGTTTTCATTATCGGCTCCAGCGCCAGCCGGCTATCCTATCATATATTACCTCTGCTTAGCTAACGTGATTATTTGTTAAACACTCCGTCGCTCACCATTTGGTCGCCATGCGGGTGCAATGACATCATGCATTTCGCTGCGCGATAATAGGGTGGCAGAGGTGATGCTAAAGTCACCAAAGCGCGCATTAATTTGGTCAATGGTTTGGTCAATTTTATTAATGGTAGGGTTGTCGAATAATTCTTGTTGCAATTGTTGTGGGTGTGGATCAAGTGCAGTTACTTGTAATTGACATAAGCCTTGTCCATGCCATTGTGTCGTAAGCAATGCTTTTCCAAGCGTAAAAATATCTTGGCCATGATGTGTTGGTGTGACAGTTTGTAATTTACAGGCAACCCACTGACGATCTGACTGTTGGCGAAAACCAATAAAAAACCACCGTGCCATTAGTTGATGGCGACGCAAGCGCATCGCAACTTTTTCACACATATGTTTCAGGTAAGTGAGGATGATTTTTTTATCGGTAGTCATCGGCGGCATCACTTTACCATGACCGAGAGACTTAACCGCTGTTGCTTGGGTATGTACTGGATCGGGATCATTACCTTGGCACATATACCAAATACGCCGACCGAGATTACCAAAGCGTTTGCCAAGCACCCCAATAGGGAGCTTTTGCATGTCACCACAAACATGTACGCCATGTTTTGCTAGAAAGCGTGCGATACCAGGCCCAATACCACACAGTTCTGTTACAGGGACATTGGCAAGTCGTGAAGTTGCTTCGTCTGGTGTAATCATACAAAAGCCATCGGGTTTATGCTGTTTGGCAGCAAACTTTGCGGTGGTCTTATCACCACTAACGCCAACCGAACAATATAATCCTGAAACTGCTTTAACCAGCTCTTTAGTGCGTAACCCAATGTGTTCAGGATGCCCCCAAAGACGCTGACAGCCACTGACATCTAGAAAAGCTTCGTCGATCGAAAACACTTCGATATCAGGGGTGATGTTATTGAGAGTATGCATAATTAAACTCGACACCTCAGCATAACGTTTGGGGTGTGAGGGGCAGATAATTAGCTTGGGACATAGCTCACGTGCCAGCCGCAAGCGCATGCCAGTTTTAATGCCAAAGGCGCGCGCTTCATAAGAGGCGGTGATAATACAGGTGCCTTGTTTGCCATTGGTCACTGCAATTGGCTTGCCACGTAGCTCGGGGTGATCGAGTTGCTCAACTGAGGCGAAAAAAGCGTTCATGTCGACCAAGATTATGGCGCGTTTCCAGTACATAGGTGTGTGGTTCCTTTAAGATGGTAATTACGTACTCTATACGTACTCATCATTGTAACGGGTTTTACTACTAAAAGGCAAGATTGCGATGAGATCGCTATTCTGCTACATTCTCAACCTTCCTTTAAATTGGAGTAGGCAATGTTTCAGGGCAGTATGGTTGCGATAGTAACGCCGATGACTAAAGACGGTCAGATCGATTATCGCGCATTTGAGCAGCTTATTGAGTGGCAACTAGACAACGGTACAGATGGTATTGTGGTTATTGGTACGACTGGTGAGGCGCCAACGATTAGTAGCGATGAGCGCAAACGCCTGATCAAGCTTGCAGTGGCTGTGGTCGATGGTAAAAAGCCTGTGATCGTTGGGACGGGTACCAATTGTACCCAGACGACTATTGCACGGACTTTGCAAGCGTGGGAATTAGCAGCCGATGCTGCATTGTTGGTGACACCTTATTACAATAAACCAACCCAAGAAGGCCTATATGCGCATTACACAGCGGTAGCCAAAACGGTGCCGATACCGCAGATTTTATATAACGTACCCTCACGCACCCAATGTGATTTATTACCAGAAACCGTGGTACGTTTGAGTGAACACGAGCAAATCGTTGCCCTCAAAGAAACAGTTACGGACGTGGCACGTTTTAAAAAGGTTGTGAGCGAGACAAATTTGGCGTTACTTAGTGGTAACGATGCAGATGCAATTGAATTATTTGAACATGGTGGCAGGGGTATTATTTCAGTGGTTGCCAATGTGGTACCACAAAAGTTTGCAGAGATGTGTCATGCCGCACTCGATCAAGACTGGGCGCGTGCGCGTCAATTAGAGCAACAGCTGATGCCATTAATACAAGCGCTGTCAGTCGAGTCTAATCCGATTCCCGTTAAATGGGTATTGCACAAGATGAATAAAATTCAACGCGGTATTCGTTTGCCGCTAACCTGGTTATCATCAGAGCATGAAAAAGTGTTAGGTGATGCAATTAATAAAGAGGAAACAGTATGCGTTTCATAACGATTATAACAATAGCAGCATTGGCAACCACATTGGTTGGTTGTGGTAAATATCATGGTAAGTATGGTAGTAAGTATTATAAAGATAATGCACAAGCATTAGCGCCGATTACAGTGCCGCGTGGTATCAATACACCCGTTTCAGAGCAATATTATGCGATCCCCTGGAAAGCAAACGGTAATCCAAGTGAAGCCTTATCATTATTGCCACCGGATCCAACTTTTATCAAAAAATATAATGAAGTCAATAGGCCTAAAAAATGAACCTAGAAAAAAAACAAAAACGCTACTCAGGTAAAGCCAAAGATTTATATGAAACGAATGATCCAGAATTGCTGATCGCCGATTTTCGTGATGATACCTCAGCATTTGATGGGGAAAAACTTGCTAAGCTTGCAGACAAAGGTAATGTGAACAATCGTATTAGCAGCTTTATTATGCAGCATTTGGCGGCAGAAGGTGTGCCAACGCATTTCGTATCGCTTTTATCGTCACATGAAGTAGTAGTAAAACGTTTAAAAATGATACCACTCGAATGTGTTATTCGTAATATTGCCGCCGGTAGCCTATGTCGACGCCTGGGTATTGAAGCAGGTAAAGAGCTCGATCCCCCCTTATTTGAATTCTTTCTTAAAAACGATGCGCTACATGATCCCTTGGTTACCGAAAATCATGCGTTAAGCTTTGGTTGGGCGACTCAAGTGCAAATGGATCAAATGAAAACATATACACTTAAAATCAACCAAGTTTTACAAGCTTTATTTGCACAAGCGGGTATGATCTTAGTCGATTCTAAATATGAGTTTGGTGTCGGTAGTGATGGTCAAGTCTATCTCGGTGATGAAATCAGCCCCGATTCTTGCCGCATCTGGGATGCTAAAACAAAAATAGTCCTCGATAAAGATCGCTTTCGTAAAGATATGGGGAATGTGATCGAGTCCTATAAGGAAGTTGCGGCGAAACTTGGGATTGAGCTGTAAGACTCACGCGAATAATATTTTATCTTTTAAAATGTAAAGTTGGCCGCGTAATTCTAAAAAGACCTAGTTTTAAAAATATGCGCAAGCAATTTTTGGGTAAATGGGGGCGTGATCATCTTTTGTTGTGCGTATGTATACATAGTCACTTGCAAGCAGCTATTGAGCATTTGGAACAGGCTTGAAATTAAGATCCAAATTAGCACAGTAATGCTGCCTGTAATCATAATAATCGTATGATCACCACCTGCATAGATAATGCCGAGTATTAGAGGTAGTAGGCCGAATATGCGTGCGAATAAAAATTTAGCACTAAAGCTAAAAGTGGGGCGCAAGTTTTCACCCCATGTATCATGCATCAATTCAGCTGATTTTTTTAAGGCGAAATGTGGATTTGTTTCTTTATCGATAACGAGTAAGAGGCTTAAGTAGGTTGCTATGCGCCATTGGTTGTGTTGCAGTAGTATGCGGATTTTTTTAAGCCAGTTAGATTGGTTTTTTGAGGGGATCATGTTGAGACACAGACCAAGTGTGCCAACGTAACTTACCCATAAAAAAATACGTGGGTAGCGTGCTAACGCTTCAACAATACCAAAACGAATACTACTTTCTTGTTTATGGTGCACAAAATAAAGTAAGTTAACACTCACAGCGGCATTGAAGAAATAGAGTAGTAAGTGAATCATAAATAATAACAGCATAAAAATAAGCACCAGGGACGCAATGCCACCAAAACTACTACCGTGCGTATGCAAAATATATTCGCGATGATAAACAAAAGGCCAAACTACGCTGATAAATAAGGTAAATTTGCAAATGCTACCTATAAATGGAAATAGAAAAAGCCGCTTATGTTGGCGCAGTTGTTGCAAACATAAGCGTGCTATTTGCGTGCCTTTTTTACCTCTTAAACTCATGCAGTAAGCTTCTTAAATTTTTCATTAGCATATTCGTAGATAATGGGCTCACCTGTGGCAATTTCGAGATTGAGTACCGCTTCTTTGGAAAGGTTTTCAATTGCCATCACAATCGAGCGTAGTGAATTACCATGTGCTGAAATCAATACGGTGTTACCGGCTTTGAGCGCTGGGTAAATACGATCATAAAGACAGGGCAGGGTGCGTTCAGCTGTCATCGCTAAGCTTTCGCCGCCTGGGGGCGGCACATCAAAACTACGGCGCCAGATTTTAACTTGTTCATCGCCATATTTTTCGCGTGTTTCCTGTTTGTCAGCACCTTGAAGCTCGCCGTAGTAACGCTCATTCAAGCGCCAATCAAGATGTACTGGCAAGGTCTCTTCTAGTGTTTGCTCTGAATAGATTTTCGACCAGTCGTGCATTTTGCTGCCTTTTTCATGTAACAGCACTGGTAGTTTTTCGCTATTGTGTTTGTTAAGTGCGAGCACAGCAGTCATTTGAGCGCGCAACAATAGCGAGGTATAGACAACATCGATGGGTATTTCGGCAATCGTTTCGCCGGCTTTATTGGCTTCCTCAACGCCCTTTTCGGACAGTGGTACATCCACCCAACCGGTAAATTTATTTGCTTTATTCCAGGCAGATTGGCCATGGCGCAGAAGAATCAGTTTAGGCATGTGAGTTCCTTAATCATTTTGTTAATCAAAGCATTATAGCGTCATCTTGGGTGTGAAGAAACTACCGTATTGTATTTGATCAGTTGCTATGATATTTTGTCCGTTTTCACAGAAGAGCAGAAGTTTTTAAATATCGATAAGTCGGCATTTAAGGAAGACTGTCGCAAGTTTGGTGTGAATTTACTAAAGTAGGTTACATATGCTTTCAACAGACGCGTATGATTACGCATTACCGCAATCTTTAATTGCACAACACCCCTTAAAAGAACGCACTGCAAGTCGTTTAATGGTGCTGAATAGTGGTCAGCAAACGATAGCACATCATCAGTTTAAAGATATTATTGATTTTATTAGGCCCGAAGATCTGCTTGTCATTAATAATACCAAAGTCATACCCGCACGTTTGTTTGGCCAAAAGGAAAGTGGTGGTAAGCTTGAGTGCTTAATCGAACGGGTGCTGAATGCGCATGAAGCACTCGCGCATATCCGCTCGAGTAAAAGTCCAAAACCGGGTAATCGAATTATTCTCGAATCAAAATTGAATGCGACTGTTGTTGGTCGTAAAGGTGAGTTATTTCATTTGAAATTTGAGGGTAGTGAAGATGTATTTGCATTGCTTGAACGCCATGGGCATATGCCGTTACCCCCTTATATCGAACGTCCTGATGAAATTGAAGATCGTGAGCGCTACCAAACAATATTCGCACAGCATAAAGGTGCGGTGGCGGCACCGACAGCGAGTTTGCATTTTGATGAAGTATTATTAAATCGCATACGTGATCAAGGCACACAAGTAACCGAAGTTACTTTACATGTTGGTGCGGGGACTTTTCAGCCGGTACGCGTTAATGATGTGACACAGCATCACATGCATAGCGAATGGATCGATGTATCACAACAGACTGCTGATGCGATTCATGCCTGTAAAATACGTGGTGGGCGCATTATTGCTGTAGGTACTACGGTAATGCGTGCATTAGAATCTGCCGCGTTAACTGGTACACTCAAGCCTTTTAAAGGTGATACCGAGATTTTTATCTACCCGGGATTTGAATTTAAATGCGTCGATGCATTGCTAACAAACTTTCATTTACCTAAATCTACTTTGTTGATGCTGGTGGCAGCCTTCGCTGGCTATGATTTTATTCTTAAAGCGTATCAAACAGCAGTAGACGCGCAGTACCGTTTCTTTAGTTATGGTGATGCGATGTTAATTTTGCTATGATGCCTTCCATCTGAACTAACTATAGTGATCTAGGAGCAACCATGAGCTATCAACATATCCAAGTACCAGCAGCAGGCGCTAAAATCAGCGTAAATAACGATCTCTCCTTAAATGTACCGAATAATCCAATTGTACCTTTTATCGAAGGTGATGGTATTGGTGTGGATATTACACCGGTGATGAAAGATGTGATTGATGCAGCTGTTGAGAAGGCTTATGGCGGTGAGAAGCACATTGAATGGATGGAAGTATATGCTGGTGAGAAGTCGACAAAGGTATATGGTAAAGACGAATGGTTACCTAAAGAGACGTTAGATGCGGTGCGTGAATATGTGGTATCGATTAAAGGCCCGTTGACAACGCCTGTTGGTGGCGGTATTCGCTCACTTAACGTGGCATTGCGTCAAGAGTTAGATTTATATGTATGTTTGCGTCCGGTGCGTTATTTTGATGGTGTGCCTTCTCCAGTTAAACACCCTGAAAAAGTAAATATGGTGATTTTCCGTGAGAACTCAGAAGATATTTATGCGGGGGTTGAGTGGGAAGCATTTGGTGCAAATGCGAAAAAAATTATTGAGTTCCTACAAAAAGAAATGGGCGTGACTAAGATTCGTTTTCCAGAAAGTAGTGGCATTGGTATTAAGCCTG
This sequence comes from Gammaproteobacteria bacterium, assembly GCA_030429175.1. Lineage (GTDB taxonomy): Bacteria > Pseudomonadota > Gammaproteobacteria > Coxiellales > Coxiellaceae. Next base: position 9,533 of record JAUIDD010000016.1, on the reverse strand, counting down.
TTTCTCAAGAAGGTACGTCACGTTTAATGAGACGTGCGATTCAATATGCGATTGATAATGATCGTGACTCAGTAACGATTGTACATAAAGGTAATATTATGAAGTTTACTGAGGGCGCCTTTAAAAATTGGGGTTATGAATTAGCTGTAAAAGAATTTGGCGCAACAGAATTAGATGGTGGTCCTTGGCAGGTACTTAAAAATCCTAAAACAGGTAAAGAGATTGTCATTAAAGATGTGATTGCAGATGCGTTTTTGCAGCAAATTTTATTACGCCCTGGTGACTACGATGTGATCGCAACGATGAATTTAAACGGTGATTATATTTCTGATGCTTTGGCTGCAGAAGTGGGTGGCATCGGTATTGCGCCAGGTGCAAACTTAAGCGATCGTGTGGCATTGTTTGAAGCAACCCACGGTACGGCACCTAAATATGCTGGCAAAGATAAAGTAAACCCAGGTTCACTTATCCTATCTGCTGAAATGATGTTACGTCATATGGGTTGGGTCGAAGCCGCTGACCTCATCATTAAAGCTATGGGTGCAGCAATTGCGAATAAAACAGTTACCTATGACTTTGCACGTTTGATGCCAGATGCAAAAGAAGTATCTTGTTCTGAGTTTGGTAACGCAATGATTACTTCTATGTAAATTTTTTTATTTTAAAGGTTTTTTTTTATGGCTTATGAATTATTGAATAATATTACTTATGAACAGTCGAATGACCAAATGCAGTGCTGTGATTTGTTGCTAAAAATTCATGGCAGTGAATTTGGTAGATATATACCTAAAGTTATAGAATTTATGAGGGGCTTTGATGTTAGAGGTGCAAGAATTCTGGAGCTGCCAGTTGATAATTTAATTGCGCTTCTTGGGTATATGGAAGATTTAAAAAAATACCAAGGTAAACCTGTTTTGGAGTCACTTATTGCGGTCATGGCTAAGCGTCCGGACTTATTTAAAAAGGGCGGTATACTTGATGTTTCATGTGATATGGAGTCGGCTTTTACTCAGCTATATGTGCAGTGTCTCGAAATTAATAGTGAAATATTCGTGTCTTTTTTAGAGTATGTGAACATGCCATTAGAGCAGTTTCATAAAGCATATAATTCAAAATCTCTCAATGAGATTCATATGTATTTATTAGAGCATTTTAAGGATGTCACTACATTTTGTCGTGATATTAAAGTTGAAATAAAAGAGCTCTTCATTTTCCCCCCAAGAAATTTGGCGCTGCTTATTAAGGAGTTTTTAAGTCCTTGTTTGGTAATGCTAAATGATTGGCTAAAAGATCGTGAAATATTTTCTGTGATTAGGGAGATGTCATATGAGCACTTAGGTTTTTTAATTTCTAAACAGCTATGGATATATGGTCTTGATTCTAAACTTAAGAAAAGTTACTTAGATATTATATCATTGGACTTTGGTGCCTTACAAAAGCTGGTTGAGTCAGACAGTGCATCAAAAGAAAATGCTGGTTTTATATCCACGCTTTTTGAGGAGTTCCCGACCAAAGCTGCAGTATCTACTACTAACTCAAAAGCTGAGCAGTCGCCGACATAACGTGGCTATACTTATTTGAAACTGAGCGCCCATATTTCAGCATATGTTTTATAGTGTTGATTGAGCAATTGTAATCTTAGAGTTTAGTTGAGTAGTTGTATCAGTATAGAAATGTCTGATCGTGCCAGCCCCTAACTTTGCGGATTGATAAGTTTTTTTTTTCATGTTAGGGTGAAGATTCTCGTTAATTCAATTTAAAAGGATTTTATATGAAAATTTTTCCTCACCTCTCATCGATAGGTTTGACAAAATTCATTATTTGTTCGGTATCTCTTTTGAGTCCAGTACTTTTATATGCAGCTAACTCTGATCAAGTGCAACAGCTCGTTAACTGTTATCAGAAGGCTATGCTTCTAATTTACAACTCATGGACAGCCAATAGATCTAGTGCATCGGTTGATAAATATCAAAATGAGATAAAAGCACAAATTAAAATATGCTCTGAGATGCCCGGTTACAGTGATTTTAAGACTAAATATGTGGAACCATGTAGAACAAATGTATTTATGAGGGCTGACAACTTTTGTGTAGCAAAATGTCGTACATATAGTAGTCCTCTTATAGGATATCTATCTTACATAGATTGTCACCAAAACGCTGTCTATCATTATAGTGAATGTCTTAACGCGTTAGCTGTTGATCAAAAACCCACTTATTCTAGTACGCAGTGGTGTAAACCATTAGGCACAAAATATAGTGTTACACTTACTGCATCTTCAGCTCAATAGCTATTTTGTACAATATGGGTTTATTTTCCTTTGCCGTATATTGCTTTTTATGGACAGTAAGGTATTTTTTAATACCTTACTGCATTCAACACACTGATTAGATGATTATAGCATTGGTGTTTGATTAGGTAGTTGTTGCTGTAGCATTTCAAGAATATTAGGATCTTTAATCATACCAGAGTCAAGTGCTGCTTGAATCAGTTGTGGTGTGGACTGTTTCAGCAAGTGCTTAAGTGTTTCCATAGTTTTAGCGATTTTATCATGAGTTGCCATTATCGATTGCCTCCTGTGCAAGTAGTGCTGCGAATAGAATTGGGTTTTTAAGAACATTGAGTCCAAACTTACGTACCAGAAAATCGTACTGTTTAAATGACAATTCGTTATCTGGGTTATGAACACCTTTTTCGATTTCTTTTAGGTTGTTGATATCAGAACGGATAATTGCAGCAACAAGCTCGGGATCATAACTAAAGCCTTGTGTCACATCCTTGCGACTCTGTTGCGCAACTTGCCCCCAAAGATTGGTGATTTTAGTTGCATCAGACATAATTCACTTCCTGTGTATATTAGTCAAAATTTAGGCTTCTTTCGAAACCTAGGATTAGTATTATCTAAATTTATCCTTAAGTAAAGCTTATCAGTAAATATAATAAACAAGCATAACTCATCTCGAGCTTAAATAATATATTATACCTAGTGTATACGCTTCAGAGAGATAGTAGTGTCAAGCAATTTATTTTGTTTTTTAGCCTATTTTAAGTAAAAACTATTTGCGGCTGATTAAAATTTAATCTTATAATGAAAGAGTCCTCTGTTAATCAGTCAAAGCAAGCAATGTTTAACCCATTGATTAAAGGATTTTTTTCAAAAACATTGTTATTTTATAGGAAAAGCTAAGCATTATTGACTACAGTTATTAATAGGGGCTACACGGATGTTTTGCCGTATTAAGCGGGCCCACAGGAAGAGGAGAATAGTGATGTTTAGCAAATCGTTAGAAATATCCCTAAATGACGCATTCATGCAAGCCAGGGAAAAGCGACATGAATTCATCACAGTAGAGCACCTGCTGTTATCGTTATTAGACAACCCAGAAGCAGGCATGGCTTTAGTCGCTTGTGGCGCTAATCTAGATCGTTTACGTGCCGGCTTGGGCATCTTTATAGATGAAACAACCCCGCATATTCCAATGAATGTCGAACGTGATATTCAGCCAACATTAAGTTTTCAGCGCGTGTTACAGCGTGCGATTTATCAGGTACAAAGCTCGGCATCTGCAGAGGTGAGCGGTTTAAATGTATTGACCGCTATTTTTGGTGAGCAAGACAGCCAAGCGGTGTATTTCTTGAACCAAGAAAATGTTACTCGCGTTGATGTGATTAATTATTCAACGCAAGGTGTGTCAAAACCACCGTCATCATCGGGTTTTGGCGAGGAAGAGTTTGGGCGCGCCAGTGATATTGATTCAATGCATGATTCTAGTATGTCACGCGATCCTGCTGAAGAAAATTTAGTGGATATGTATACGATCAACCTAAATGAGAAAGCACGTGCGGGTAAGATCGATCCACTAGTCGGCCGGACTGAAGAGGTGAAGCGTTGCGTGCAGATTCTTTGTCGTCGGGTTAAAAACAATCCATTGCTTGTGGGTGAAGCTGGTGTGGGTAAAACAGCTGTAGCAGAAGGATTAGCACAATTAATTATAAATGGTGATGTACCACGTATTTTAGCGCATAGCACCATTTATTCTTTAGATTTAGGTGTGATGCTTGCTGGTACTAAGTATCGCGGTGACTTTGAAAAACGTTTTAAAACTGTATTAAAAAGCTTAAGTCGTCATACGGGTGCAATCGTATTTATTGATGAAATCCATAACCTTGTTGGTGCAGGTTCTGCAACCGGTGGTACGATGGATGCATCTAATTTGATTAAGCCATTATTAAGTTCAGGTGACTTACGTTGCATGGGTGCGACTACTTATGATGAATATCGTAATTTTATCGCTAAAGATAATGCATTATTACGTCGCTTTCAGAAAGTCGATATCGAAGAGCCGACGCCTGAACAAACACTTGAAATTTTAAGCGGACTTAAATCTTACTATGAGGAGTACCATGATGTTCGATACACAACTGCTGGATTACAACGCGCTATTGATTTGTCTGCCCGTTATATGGCTGACCGCCATTTACCTGATAAAGCGATCGACGTTATTGACGAAGCGGGTGCGTATCAAGCTCTCCAAACAGCAGGTAAGCGCAAAAATGTTATTGATGTCGAAGAAATCGAAACGATAGTTGCACATATGGCACGTATTCCTGTGAATACGATTAGTCAGTCAGATCGTCAACTTCTAAAGAAACTACCACGACATTTAAAACAAAAAGTGTATGGTCAGGACAAGGCTATCGATACCTTAGCGAATGCGATTAAATTATCTCGTTCGGGTCTGCGTGATAAGAATAAGCCTGTCGGTTCGTTCTTGTTTGTTGGTCCTACCGGTGTTGGTAAAACTGAAGTAGTGAAGCAATTAGCTAATGAATTAGGCGTTGAATTGATGCGCTTTGATATGTCTGAATATATGGAGAAGCATTCATCATCACGTTTAATTGGCGCCCCTCCTGGTTATGTGGGTTATGATCAAGGCGGTCTATTAACTGAATCTGTAATTAAGCATCCACATTCTGTGTTACTGCTTGATGAGATTGAAAAAGCCCATCCAGATCTATTGAGTATGCTATTACAGGTGATGGACTATGGTCAGATGACAGATAATAATGGCCGCAAAGCCGATTTTCGTCATGTAATTGTGATCATGACCTCTAACTGTGGTGCAGCAGCATTGGAGCGTCAATCGATTGGTTTTGGTCGCTCTAGTGAAGAAAATGATAACTCAGCTGCGATTCAACAGATGTTTACGCCAGAGTTTCGTAACCGTCTTGATGCTGTGATCAACTTTACTCACCTAGATGAAGAGGTGATATTAAAAGTGGTTGATAAGGGTATTCAAGAGATTCAAATGTTACTTGCGGAGAAGGATATCAGGTTAAGCGTCGATTCAGAAGCGCGCTGTTGGCTTGCTGATCATGGTTATGATCGCAAAATGGGTGCACGTCCGATGGAACGCTTAATTCAGGATAAAATTCGTCAGCCACTATCTGACGAATTGCTATTCGGTAAATTATCGAGTGGCTCAAAAGAAGTTGTTGTACATGTTAAGGATGACGATATTAGCTTCGTTATTGAAGACAAGGTGCCAGCGTAATTATTACATTAATATTAAAAGGAGTTAGTATTATGAATACATATCTTACTATGGTTGTTGTTTGTTTTAGTGTATTGTCATTGGGTTTGTCATTATTAGCTTAAACATGGCGTATGTGTTGCAAAAAGGCCAGATTTGTTGGCCTTTTTTTATTTTGTTGCTTCATCTTCGGTGGGGCGCTTTTTGCCACTGTCACGATAGATAATGCGACCGCGTGTGAGGTCATAAGGTGTGAGCTCAACCACGACTTTGTCGCCAGTTAGAATACGAATATAGTTTTTGCGCATACGGCCAGAGATATGTGCATTGACGACGTGTCCGTTTTCGAGTTCTACTTTAAAAGTAGTATTAGGTAAGCTGTCGATAATGACGCCATTCATTTCTATCGAATCTTCTTTGGCCATTTGTTCCTCTTTTGATCAACCAAGACAGCAGGTATCATGCCTGAAAACGTAGTGATAAGCAATATCTATCAACATCTAGGTGCCTGGCACCTAGATGTTGATAGATGCTATAATCCTTTTCTTTTTAAAATAAGGGATTATATGACATTAGCCGAGCAGTTTTCGAAGCGCATTTTGGTGCTAGATGGCGCGATGGGTACCATGATTCAGGCCTATAAATTGGACGAGGATGCCTTTCGTGGTGATCAATTTAAAGACCATGGTCATTCCCTTAAAGGTAATAATGATCTGTTGTGCCTCACACAGCCACAGATTATTCGTGATATCCACAGTGCCAATTTTGAGGCAGGGGCAGATATTGTCGAAACGAATACCTTCAATGCTACACGGATTGCCATGGCTGATTATGGCCTTGAAGCTCAGGTTTATAATATTAATAAAGCCGCAGCCGAATTAGCGCGTAGTGTGGCTGACGCATTTACTGCTAAAAATCCCGATAAACCCCGTTTTGTTGCTGGTGCATTGGGACCTACCAATCGTACGGCTTCGATTTCGCCTGATGTGAATGATGCAGGCATGCGTAATGTGACGTTTGATGTGTTAGCTAAAAGCTATACTGAAGCGTTACAAGGTTTGATCGATGGCGGCATTGATATCATTTTAATTGAAACGATATTTGATACGCTAAATGCCAAAGCAGCTATCTATGCAGTAAAGAAGTTTTTATTCGAACATAGTCTATCAATACCGATTATGATTTCAGGTACGATTACTGATGCCAGCGGACGCACGTTGTCAGGACAGACGGTCGAGGCATTTTGGCATTCGGTTATGCACGCCAGGCCAATTGCCGTTGGCTTAAATTGCGCCTTGGGCGCAGAAGAATTACGTCCCTATGTCCAGGCCCTATCTAAAATAGCTGATAGTAATACAATTATTTATCCTAATGCAGGTCTTCCAAACGAGTTCGGTGAATATGATCAGTCGCCCGAAGCGATGGCAGCAATTATGCGTGAGTTTGCAGAAAGTGGCTTTTTGAATGCTGTTGGTGGCTGTTGTGGTACGACACCAGCACATATAGCTGCCATTGCAGCCGCGGTTGCAGATATACCACCACGTCATATTCCAGAGCCGAATCCTTATTGTTGTTTAAGTGGCCTTGAGCCTTTGGTTATCCATCCTGATAGTAACTTTATCAATGTTGGTGAGCGCACCAATGTAACGGGTTCGGCTAAATTTAAACGCTTGATTATGGAAGGTGATTTTGAGACAGCACTAGAAGTGGCATTGCAACAAGTCGAAAATGGTGCACAAATTATCGATATTAATATGGATGAAGCAATGCTCGATTCTGAGCAAGCAATGAAACATTTTTTGAATTTATTAGCAGGTGAACCTGATATCACACGTGTGCCGATTATGCTGGATTCAAGCAAATGGAGTGTGATCGAAGCGGGACTTAAATGCGTGCAGGGTAAAAGCATTATTAATTCTATTAGCTTAAAAGAAGGCGAAGAAATTTTTATTCAGCAAGCACGTGAAGCCCTAAATTATGGTGCGGCTGTGATCGTCATGGCATTCGATGAGGAAGGCCAGGCTGATACAGTGCAACGCAGAGTCGATATTTGTCAGCGTGCTTATCTTACTTTAACGGAAATTGTTGGGTTTCCTCCGCAAGATATTATCTTTGACCTTAATATTTTCGCTGTTGCTACAGGGATTGAAGCGCACAATAATTATGGTGTTGATTTTATCGAAGCAACAAGCCAGGTAAAAAAATATTGCCCACATGCGCTAATCAGTGGTGGTGTCAGTAACATTTCATTTTCATTTCGTGGTAATAATCCCATTCGTGAAGCGATTCACTCTGTCTTTTTATATCATGCGATTAAAGCGGGTATGGATATGGGTATTGTTAATGCCGGCCAGCTTCAAATATATGAACAAATTCCCACAGAGCTGCTGGAGCGTGTTGAAGATGTAGTGTTAAATCGGCGTGAAGATGCAACTGATCGTTTGCTAGAGCTGGCCGATAAGTATAAAGGTAAGGGCCAACAAATACAAAAAGACTTAAGTTGGCGTGAGCAAGAGGTTAGCAAGCGGCTCGAATATGCATTGGTTCAAGGTATTACTGAATTTGTTGAAACTGATACTGAAGAAGCGCGCTTGCAGTTTGAGCGTCCCATACAGGTCATTGAAGGGCCATTGATGGATGGTATGAATGTGGTTGGTGATTTATTCGGTGAAGGTAAAATGTTTTTACCACAAGTAGTTAAAAGTGCGCGAGTAATGAAAAAAGCAGTTGCTTATTTATTACCGTACATAGAAGCTGAAAAGTCAGGTGAAGCACAATATAAAGGCGTTGTGATTATGGCGACGGTTAAGGGTGATGTGCATGATATTGGTAAAAATATCGTTGGTGTTGTATTGCAATGTAATAATTATAAAGTGGTAGATCTTGGTGTGATGGTACCTTGTGATAAAATTCTTTTTGCAGCACGTGAAGAAAATGCTGATATTATAGGCTTAAGTGGTTTGATCACACCTTCACTTGAAGAGATGTGTCATGTAGCATCTGAAATGGAACGAATGGGATTTAAAATACCGCTAATGATAGGTGGTGCGACTACATCACGTGTACATACTGCTGTTAAAATCGCTCCAAAATATTCACAAACAACATTATATGTTAAAGATGCTTCACGTAGTGTGACCTCAGTGAGTAAATTATTGGGCTCAGATGTAGCCTCATTTAGTAAAGAAATAAAAGCAGAATATCAAACGGTACGTGACAGGCACGCTAAAAAACATAGCAAAGTTGACTGGCTAACAATGGCAGAGGCACGACGAAATAAGATCCCAATAAAGTGGCAAGGCTATGTGCCGCCTGTACCGCGCAAGCCGGGTGTGACTATTTTGCAGGATTACAATTTAGCACAACTGATTGACCACATTGATTGGACACCATTTTTTCATGCGTGGGGATTGCCAAAACGTTTTCCACACATATTAAAAGATCCTGAATTGGGTGAGCAAGCGCAAAAACTTTATGCAGATGCGCAAGTACTGTTAAAAGAACTTGTTGAAAAGCGTTTGTTAACAGCACATGCTGTATTTGGTTTCTTTCCGGCAAATAGTATCAATGATGATGACGTGGAAGTGTATACCGATGACAGTCGTCAAAAACTAAGAATGAAGTTGCATCATCTACGTCAGCAAACACAAAAGCCATCAGGTAAATCCAATCAATGCTTAGCTGATTTTATTGCGCCTAAAGAAACGGCTTTAAAAGATTATATTGGCGCCTTTGCAGTGACAGCGGGTGTTGGTCTTGATCAGCTTGCACGCCAATACGAGGAAAAAAATGATGATTATAATAGTATCATGCTTAAAGCTCTGGGTGATCGACTTGCTGAAGCATTTGCCGAACATTTACACCAACGTGTACGTAAAGAGTATTGGGGCTATGAAGCTGAGGAAACACTGAGTAATAAGGCTTTAATTCAAGAAAAGTATACAGGTATTCGACCCGCACCAGGTTATCCTGCCTGTCCAGATCATTTAGAAAAATTAA
>JAUIDD010000015.1 GCA_030429175.1 Gammaproteobacteria bacterium | reverse complement strand
GCAACTACGTTACCTTTTGCCATGGTGTATTTCCTTTTTGGTTAATTAATGACAGTTAACTAAGCCAATTAGGATACACCACCTAAATCAAATATTCAGCTCCATACACAACTTTCGATCATACCTCTTTTTATTGCTTAAAAACGCTCATCTAACAACCTTTAGATTTGCTGCACTAGGCTTAGATGTAGCAAAAGCCGCTGCTACGGCACTTAAGTCGTATAGAGAAAATTCTTGCATAAGCAGGGTGGATCTTGCAGGCTTAGAACCTGATATAGCGAAAAGTGTTTACGGCATATTATCGGGACAAAATTATACTGGGCTAGATGCGCCAAAAGAATGGTTACGATCACCAGTAGTTGCATTAGTAACTACGACCAAAACTAGTGGTGCTTTGTTTAATGCTCAAAATAACACACCCACAGATGAAGGGAAGATAGGAAAAGGGCGGCCTGTTGCTAAACAACTCACGATGAGAGAATAAATAATCTCAAAAAAGTACAGCCCTGAAGGTATATAAGCCCAGACAGCATCCACCTTAACCACGACAAGAAATATATCTCTGTGCGCCTTCAACCATATGGTCAGATTTAGGTTGCGTAAATATACCAAAATGACCATGCGCGTATTTACGATAAGCACTAACCACAACGTATCCAACGACTGCTAATAAAATAAATGATATCGCTTCACCTATTAGATAGGATAGGGAACGGTGAGTGCCAGTTGTTTTACGCAAGTCTTTTAAACAATCTACCATGGATTTTTTTTCCAGACTGGTTGGCTGTTTATTTAAAGATAGAATTTCGCTTTGTTGATGATAAAAATTCGAAATAGTGGATCGTTTCTCGTTATTAGCAGGTAAACATAGATCGGCATAAGCATCAATAGCCGCTAGGCGCTCTCTAATACCTGAAATCATTTCATCATCCCACCAATGCCACAATCCGTTGGGAATATTGGCATTTGCATAGCGGGCACTTTGATCAAGCTGTTGTTGAGTAATTTCAGTGAACCTCAAGTCCGCATGATCAAAGTTAACATTATCAACACAATTGAAACGAGAACATCCCAGCTTAGCACTCATAAACGAAGTGCCACTGATATCAAAATTAAATTCCACACCTTCATCATTTGCAAAATCTAACTTGGTGAATGTAGCCTGCAGAGCTTGTACAAATTCAGGTTTGTCTTGAGCCATTTCAAGAAGGGTTTTAAATGCAGATGCACGATCAAATAAAAGTAGCTGTTCGTACACTGGCCTGACTTCATATAAGCGATGAGTATAGTAATCGCCTTGCTGTTCTCTGCTGTTATTTATATGCAAACGACCGGTACGTTGCGTTTGCTGAAGATCCTTTATAATAAAATCACCAGTCAATAGCTCTCTAAACTTGAATAGATTGTTGCTCTCGATACAAGCAATGAGTTGAGTTTGAATTTGGGGAATATCACTGATTTTTGGTGTAGGGTAGGTGCAGGTACGGGAACGATCAGGGCCACTAGTAAATCGATGTACATATTCCCATTCTATCTGTTTGAAGCTTTTTGCTATTGCCATAATTATAATCCAGTTTATTGGTATACATACACATATTAGCTTCTATACAAAAAAACGCAATCTCTTAGTGCTTCTCTGGTAATATCAATTGATCAGGATAGCGCGGACGGCTACGGAACTGATCCTCCAGCAACAATCCACACAAGTCTATTTTTTGAACTCCCATATAAGTGTCCATAAGCTAATATTGTCAAAAAGTGTGCCATCATAACACGTTACTGACACTTATATTACTACTTCCGATAACAAAGATTATCGGAAGTTATGGGTTTTATAGCCCGCTAATCGAGATCAATACTCATATCAGAACAGTCGCAATCGGCGCAGTCTAATTCAGAGATGCACTCCAATATGCAAGAAGCTGCATTTCCCAGATTAGAGAAACAGCAGCCAAAAAGATCAGAAATATTCTCATAGCAACAGCTAATTGGCTGACAAATATCTTCACCACAGTCACTACTACAACAGTCTGCACATTCATAATTGCAGCAATCACTACCACAACAATCTATGTCGCAACTGTAGCAACAATTAGCCGTACTATTTTCGCAAGCGTATATTTCTTGCCCACAACATTCTAAATCTGAGCTTCCAGAATCTAAAGTACCTTCGCCAGTTATAGAATCATGATGTGTATTTGAACATTGTATACAGCAGTAATTCGTTGTTTCGTTTGTTTCATTTATAATACCATCTGCGCCAAGTGAGTGGTTTTCAGACGAACTGCTCCCACAACAAAAGCAATCGCTAGTTGTATCGCTACCTTGAACAAAGTTACCATCAGTAATGCCAATATATGCATTGGAATCATAGAAACCTAAATCAGGACCATTACGGCTTAATACGCCATTTTCTACTGAATAGTCACTAGTGCCCATATATATGCCATGTGAAATAAGTCCAACCGAAGATGCAAATACGTTGTTTACATCATCTGTGTTTTTACTATATGTGCTTCTATTGTCACTGTCTCTATTATTGCTGTGAGCACGATTATTAGATGTCTTGTCACAACAGCAACAACAGCAATTTTCCTGCTTTCTTCTTCTTGGTTCAGTTAAGATATTAGAACGATGATGTACTGTACCAGGAGATTCGTGTTGATTAGGCTCAGTATCTATTATAAATGTAGTGATATCAGAGTTTAATGGATCTTGGGCATGTTTTTCTTTATGTTTTTGCGCAATTGCCCAAGTCAGATTGTCTTGTATAAGTTTTTGTACGCGTAATTTAACCTCTGGCTTACTTTGATCTGGCACATCTGCCCAAGTAGTTAGGAGGCTTTCGGGCGTATGATAGACCTCTACTACCCCTTTCAAATTAATAAAAATTAAATTATTTGATGGATCTATCAGTGATGTTTGCACTTGTTCCAGTTCTTCTACAGTTGCCCTTTTGATTTTTTCAAAAATAATTTTATAAACGTCATCTGTAACAGCTATTGCCCATCTTGGAACTTGTTTACGATCTTCTACCCTGCGCATGTTTATTTTCCTTTAGTGTTTCTAATAGTGATCTTGCCATCATATTTTGCTTTGCCAGCTGTTGAAGGCCTTTTTTACCATTATAATTACCGTGACCTGCCGATTCAAAAAATGTGGCGCATGCTTTATGTTTACAAGCAACTGTACCCGTGCCTGTTAAATACATCCAGCCAAGGTTGGCTGTTGCCTCATGGTTTCCTCGAGCTGATAATGACTCATATATTTTAAAAGCACGTTCGGGATCATTTTGAATGCCAAGGCCTTTTAGTAAGCAGTACGCTAGCTTATATTGAGCCTGTAAAACACCTGCTTTTGCGCTGATTAAAAATTGTTGAGCTGCTATATTATAATTTTGAGAAACTCCCAATCCTTTAAAGTACAGATAGCCTAATTGATAATGCGCCATAGCTATGTTTTTAGTTATTGCAGTTTCAAAATATTCAAATGACTTTGTATATTCCTCACGTTTTAAATAAATAAGACCTAAATTATACGCTGCATGAATGATGTTATTTTTAAGCGCTTTTTTGTAGTACTCGATAGCTTTGTCGGGATCAGATACATAGTAATGGTGACCAAGATTAAATTGTGCAAGACCATGCCCTTGGGCCGCTGCTTGTTTTAGTTCAATTAAGCCTTGCTGTTGTTGTTTTTTATTTGTGCTTTTAAGTAATAATGCTGCTCGAGTATTAAGTACGGCTCTGTTGTTATTATTGGTTTTCAAGCCTAAGGAAATAATGTTATGCATATTGAGTTAGTTTTATTATGGTTTTTATTCAAAATATGAATCGCACTCTATCACTAGCTCTCATTAGATTCAAGATATCCTTAATGCTGTTTTAATAGCATAAAGTAATTTGATTATGTTTATTTAGGCGCAGCAACAATATTAACAAATGCAATCGTTGCTTTCATTTGCATTAAATTGCCAACAGGTGTACTAACCATTTGCGCACCATCGCTTGCTAACATCGCTATTTTATTCGAATATGCAGTAGGCATAGGTCTTGACACCAAACCATTAGCTAAAAAGTTAACTTGATGGAGCATAAATGTTTGCTTCGGATAAAGCTGATTGAGTTTGCTAAGTTCTGTTTTAGCGTGTTGGTATACTTGAGAACGAAGATTATCGAATGCTATTTGCTTTTCAACAAAGCTTGGCGTAAATTCAATTCCTTTCACTCGATACTTCAGGCCAGGTTTAGAAATTTTAGTCACTTTCGCATTTAGACTGACAAGCATGGCATCTGATAAGCGAGCCTCAACAGTTGCTTGGACTGTACTTAAACCCGAAGAGCTTTGGTTGCGAATAAGGCGTGTAACATGCCATTCAGCGGGCGCAATTTTAGCAAGGTCTTGCATGATTTTTTGTTGAATGGTTGCATCTTGCTGCTTATTATCGAGCGTTGCATTTACTTCGATGCTGGTTTTAGCTGTTTTAGTCGTTACCCATTGTTCAACTTCAATCGGATATACCACTAAGTTACGGGTGAGCGTACTACCATGTGCGCCTGCATTTAATGCGAGTAATGCTAGTGAAATAGATAAAGTTTTAAACTGACGCATCATGCTTCTCCTTGTTAAAAAAATATCGTAGCAAGTAATCAGCTTATTGGCAAATCACAGGACTCTGCGTTGGTTGCCAAGGTGGGTGTTTCTGCATAATATTTTGATGCATTTCAGAGTCTAAAAATTCTAGCAACCACTGCCTAACCCGTTTTGGTGCGACTTTTGAGAACCAATCCTTGTCTGAGATATATAGCTGACGCAAAAATGGTAGCACTGCAATATCCGTATGGTTTAATGCGCCCTGCCCGAGCATTTTTGTCTCGACTGATTTTTCGAGCTGTTGAAATACATTAACTACTCTTTGTTGCTCAAAATTGAAATCTACATCATCATAATGACTGTGATATTTTAAGCGTCGTATTGCGGGTATCAGCTCATGATTTAGCTGCTGTATAGTATCCTGATTAAGTGGCTCACGGTCGGGTAATATGAGCATAATAATAGCTAAACTTTCATCATAAACCTTACCATCAGTATGAATTAATACCGGCACTGTCCCCTTTGCTGAGATATCGAGCAATGTCTGTGGTTTATTTTTCAAATCAACTTCACGCAGTATATAACGTAAACTCGCCTCATATAGTGCCATGCGAGCGCGTATGGCATAAGGGCAACGTCTAAAAGAATATAAGATAGGTAAGTTAGGCATAATTCACCATAAAAACTGCCACCACACCAGCAACAAAACCAAACACATGCCCTTCCCATGATGTGGTCCGATCTTTTGGAAACAAATTAAAGAAAAGCCCTGCAAAATAATAGAGACATAAAATAGCGATAAGAATAGCAAACAATGTGCCTTTATTGTAGGCGTTAACCAATATAAACCCCCAGTAGCCCATCACCAACCCACTTGCACCAATATGAATAGCGCGCCTACCAAAGCACCACACCAATAAACCACCTAGAAGCACGATGATTAAAGTTGCTAAAATAAAAGTATGCATACCAAATAACAGCATTAAGTTCAGTAGTACGAATAGCACAATAGAATTAAGAAACAAATGTTCATAGTCTCTATGCAGTAATGGACAAAATACGATGCCAATCAAACCGCGTTTCGCGCGTGGAATAATACCAAAATAGTTTAGCGAATAGCGCGTTAGTGCATTAATGAGCTGAATTACCCATAAGCCCCCGACCAGCATACACACTAATGGAAGTTGTAATAAGCAGGCATTCACAATGAGAGTCAAATTATTCGCAAAATCATCCATAGAGGCTCCAGGATATACTTTTACCAAAAACATCGCAAATAAATATCAATATCAATGAGTTATATGTATAATTTAATGTAATATAGCAGATATCCTACACGTTTTCGAGCATACGCCCAATTTGCATATTTGCGCATCTATGTATAATTGATGGCCAAGGTTAAGTATGTAGGGGCAATGTCGTGGACTTAGTATTTAAATTAGTATTTTCGGGGGCAATGATCGTGAACGCGTTATTGTTCATACCACAGTGCTTGCGTATTATACGACACAATACCGGAGAATCCCTATCCTTAACGACATTCGGTGGTTTTTTTGTTATTCAATTTATCACAGTTATACACGGTATATTACATAGCGATACCCTGTTAACCATGGGCGCTGGTCTTAGCATGATATGCTGTGGTAGTTGTTTGGCACTGATTATTTACTTTAGGTCACGTCCGAGTATCAATCAATTACTGGCTGAAATGAATCACGAAATTATGGGTGATGAACTTGATCGGACTGCACAATCACCATTGTCATACGCAAAAAATATTCGCTCGTTTTATCGTAATATGATTGATATCATGCCGGGCTATGTTTATTGGAGGAATAAAGATGGTATTTTTATGGGCTGTAACCAAAACATGTTGGATTATTTAGGACTCAAAGATGAGTCAGAATATATTGGTAAAACCTATCATCATTTTTTTGATGAGGCACAGTCTCGCCAACTTCAAGAAATTGATAATAAAGTTATATCAACGAATACCCCTGTTTCACTAGAAGAAGTTAGTGTGCCGAATGAGGTATATTACTCACAAAAAATCCCACTGCACAACCAAAATGGAGAAGTATGCGGCTTACTTGGTATTTCAATCGACATCACTAAACGTAAAGAAGCAGAAATTACTATGAATGCCGCAAAAAACCAAGCAGAACGCCTTATCAAAATGAAAATGGATTTTATTAAAAATATGCGCCACGATATAAAAACACCACTGACAAACCTGGTTGGTTTAACACATATCATCGATGAAATTGAAGATAAAAATCCGAAAACATCTGCTTTAACGAAAGATTTACTCTGCTCGGGAGACACACTTTTACAACTGATTAACGAAATGTTCGAATACACTGATATTACTGAAGGCAAAGTGCCCCTTAAAAAGCAATTTTTTGATGTAGCCCAATTAGCTGATTCAGTTTGTCAAACTTTATTGAGTAACTCTGGCGCTGAAAAAGTAACACTACAAAAATCAATTAAAGAAGATATACCTATTTTGGTCGGTGATGCGCCACGCTTGCGTCGCATTCTGCTTAATTTACTCCATAATGCCATTAAGTTTGCACCCCAGGGACTTGTCCAAATTGACATAGAAACGCAGCATATCTTTGATAATAAACTGATGCTGGTGATTCAAATTAAGGATGATGGTATTGGTGTCAGTGCACACGATCAAGAATTGGTATTTAATGATTTTACCAAGCTCGCACCTTCTTATAAGAAAAATAAATATCAAGGCTCAGGCCTGGGTCTGTCGATAGTCCGTCAATTTGTCGAAGATCTTGAAGGTAAGCTCACTTTTGCAAGTGATGTTAATACAGGTACCATTGTGTCCTGTTGTATACCATTTACGATTAACCAATTAGATGTAAAACAAGAGAGCAAATATCATGTCACGTAATATACTACTAGTTGAAGACAATTTAATTGCGCAACGTATTGCATCTTTTGTTATTTCAAATTGTAATGACAAAGTGACTGTTGTTGGCACAGGTGCAGAAGCACTCAAGCTAGCCACAACACAAGAATTCAACTTGATTATCCTCGATATCGGTTTACCAGATATCGACGGCTTAACCGTTAGAAAACGTTTATTTGAGTTGGGTGTTAATACTCCCGTAGTTGGTTTAACTGCACATGAAGATTTAACAGATGTGTGCATTTACAGCAAACCATTGACGCGTGAGCTGTATCAAAATATCTTAGCTAAAACGGCTAACTAAATTAATAAAATCAGAGTAGCTTGCTTCTTCTGCAAAATAGGTAGTAATCGCCTTAAAGTTTATTCGAACATAACGTAGTAAATCTGGATGCGAAGGCTTTATAAAATAATCATAGTTCAGTGCGCCTGTTGGTAAGTAACGCCCAGGATAAAGCACAAAATCGAATTGTTGCTCGAGCCACAACGGATATACCGCACACTCTTCTTTAAGATAAATCAATGATTGTTCGAAAATAAAATCTCGCATACGTTGTAATTCAGGTATTCTGGCTATTATACGGTTAGTAAACGTTTGTGCGGTACGATTGAAGATAAGTTTAAAATTAGCCAGTTGCTGACATACAGACTCAAGTAAGCCAAGCTGAATTTTAAAATCAGGCTGTTGTAGCCAATGTGCCCAATGCATAATTTCATAGGGTATTTCAAGGGCATTTATTGCTTGTTTATTACGTTGATACCAATCAGCTCCCTGCTCTATGGCAAGATCAAAAGCCTGGTGGTCGGTTAAATGTGGTTGATAGATTTGTAGTGTATGCCGTTGTAATGTATCACACACGATAAAAGTACAGGATTTAAAATGCTTATTAACTAATTGGATGGTTGAAAGAAATTTTTGATCTTCATGATATCGCTGGCCAACACTGATAGGCACAGCGCAATGGGCTTGCTCAAAGCAAGGTTTTAAATGTCCACTACTTACGAAAAAAGCTTTAGTCCGCGTTCCTGTTTGCTCGTCCTGCATGATTTCATCCGCTGATAAAACGGATAAAATAGTAACCCAGATCGCGCTATGTAAACTTGACCTCGATCAAAACTTATGGAGATTAAGCTAATTGATAAATAGACGCTCTTTTTTAAATAATTCCTAAGGTTAATTAAACTTCTTCCCAGCAAGACCTATACGCCTTTTTTCATGACGCATTAAAAATGCTGCACTGAAGCCGATCAATGAAACAATCAGTAAAATCATAGCGGCATGTTGGTAACCAACAGTAAAGTTTGAATAATAATGTAATATTGCGCCAGATACAGCTAATCCACAGCTCCCGCCCACTTCTTGGAACGTCACAAAGGTGCCTGAGGCGATGCCTGCTTGTGATTGGGATAATGTGCTAATCGCGCGTGTTGCAGAAGGATTCCAAATCAGTCCCCAAGCGAGTCCAAAGCTAATTGATGCGATGACAATAACCAGGCGATTAACAGTATCGGTAAAAAATAGCTGTGAAACTGCAGAAAGCATTAAGCTTAAAAAGCCAGCCAAAATAAGGCGCTTGGGACCAAAACGATGATAGAACCTTTCACTAAAAAATGAAAATAAAGTCAGCGGGATGGTTACTAATAGCATAATCAAACCCGATATTACTGGTGAATAGCCCAAATGCTGTTGTAAAAATAATGGGATTAAAAAGAAGCCAGCCCAAATAAAAAAGAGTAAACAGCAATTACAAAACGATGATAAGAAAAACGCCCTATTTTTAAAGAGATCTTTACGAATAATTGGCTGTGTAGCTATTTTTGATTCAACCCAATAAAGTAATGAAAAGCCAATCACTGAGATAATCAATAACATTATCGAGATATTTAGGGGCCAGTTTTCAGCTTCAACGATCATCGTCACAAATGCACCCAGTGACAACATCAGCAGCAATGCGCCTAAATAATCGAGTCTTGGGGCTTCTTCATCGGTTCGAGACTCATTGGCATATCGTATAACCCAGTATAATGCGAGTAATATCATTGGTACATTTAACAAAAACACCCAGCGCCAACCAAGCATACCGATAACAATGCCGCTATATAACGGACCTAATCCTAAGGCAATACCAACTGCACCAGCCCACAGACCAATTGCTTTACTACGCCGATGTAGTGGATACATATTGGTAAGCATTGCTTGTGATACTGGCATAACAATAGCAGATGACGCACCATTTAAAGCCTGACACGCAATCAAAACATAGATGTTAGGCGCAAGCCCAGAGCCTAGCATTGCGATTGATAACATCACAAGCCCTATTATAAATAATCGCTTACGTCCAATTATATCTCCAAGACGACCAAACAAGACGAGTGTACTCGACACAAAAATCCCATAAGTATTGAGAATCCATTGTAATTGGGTTATCGATGCATGAAAAATATTTTTAATTGATGCCAAGGCGAGATTAATCTCAGAGAAGATCAAACCGCCTATGGCTACTGCGAAGCAGACACCAACAACAGAAAAAACTGGTTTTGGTGCCGCCTCCATCTACACTGCACTGCGTTTTAAGCGAAAGAATTCATTTGAACTACGCGAGTATAAGAAAATAAGGAAGATAATAAAAATAATCATCCAAACAAAGGTTGAGCTAATAATCGTGCTTGAATGCGCAACAACATAGCTATAGACAATCATCATAATGTTCCAGATAGTGAAAAACAATCTCGACCAATTATCCCCACGTAACATAAAGATGCTGGTCACAATATTAAAAAAGGCTGTTGCTACGCATAGGTAATAGTAGTGTACGCCCGTATCGATACTGTTAAGATGATCCATAATCATTCTGTAATATGCAATATAGGATAAAATCCACACGACACTATAAATCAGCACAAGCCATGAAATGACGGCCACCGATAAAGGTCTTTTGCCCATGTCAAACTCCTTGTTTTTGTAAAAAGACTATTCAAATTAACATATTATGTACAACCGAACAAGCGGCTTGTGATTAGAGTTTATATAGCTTAACATCGTTTGTTTTAGATAAATAAGGGTCAAAATATCAAACTAATGACTGAGCAATTAAAGGCCAGCCCAAGCCCCGCCCGCGTACTTGGTGTATTTGCGCTAACGACTATGGGTATTGCCGCTATTTTCAGCTTACGTAACCTGCCTATCGCAGCCGTGTATGGTATCAGCGCCATCACATATTATATCGCTGCAGCATTGTTATTTTTTATTCCTTCAGCACTCGTTTGTACTGAGCTCAGCACCACCTGGCCTGAAACTGGTGGGCTATATTTATGGGTCAAAAAAGCCTTGGGGCCCCACTTTGGTTTTTTAGCAATTTGGTTTGAGTGGATTAATACCGTCTGCTCATTTCCAATGATGCTTGGCTTTATTATCTTCACGCTGATTTATCCATTTACCCATGAGCTGGCTAATGATAAATTTTTTGAGTTTACTTTCATGGTGGTTATCTTTTGGATTATTACTTTTATTAACTTCCTCGGAATCAAAACTTCCAGTCGCTTTAGTGCGCTTGGTGTTGTTGTTGGCACACTGCTAGTAGCAGTGCTAATTGTTGTACTTGGAGTACTATGGGTGATTAACGGCCACCCATTACAAATTACTTTCCATGCCAAGGATCTAATACCTACTTTTCAATTCGGCAGCCTGGCGTTTTTAATTACGATGATCAATAGCGTCTCAGGTATTCAAGTGATCGCCTTTCACGCGCGTGAAACCCACCATCCAGAACGTAGTTTCCCACGAGCTGGTTATCTAATCGTGAGCATTATTTTATTACTATCCATTCTAGGAGCGCTATCCATTGCTGTTGTCACACCACAAAACACGGGGAGCTTGATTGGTGGTATCGTGCAGTCACTAACAACGTTTTTAGGCGCTTTTCATCTTGCCTGGCTAGTACCAACCATAGCAATTTTAATTGCGATTGGCGTTATCGCTGAAATCAATGCTTGGGTGATCGGACCGAGTAAAGGTATGCTTGCTGCTGCCCGTGCAGGCCAGCTCCCGAGCTTCTATGCAAAAACCAATAAGCACGGTGTACCCACCACCATCCTGCTGACACAAGGCACAATCGGCACACTGCTTGCCGCTGCTTATATCTTTATGCCC
This sequence comes from Gammaproteobacteria bacterium, assembly GCA_030429175.1. Taxonomy (GTDB): domain Bacteria; phylum Pseudomonadota; class Gammaproteobacteria; order Coxiellales; family Coxiellaceae. Next base: position 42,277 of record JAUIDD010000015.1, on the reverse strand, counting down.
TCAGTTAATAGTGCTTATTGGCTACTATCTGATTTAACCGCTGAATTTACTATGATGATGTGGATTTTGTTGTTTATCAGTGTGATTGTACTGCGTTACAAACAACCGCAAACCCAACGCCCTTACCGTATTCGTGGTGGAAAGCTTGGTATCTGGTTGGTTGCTGGTATTGGCACATTGGTATGTGTCGTTGTGCTTATATTTAGCTACATCCCACCTGATGACGTGATCAAATCAAATAATATAATGCTCTACGAAGGCGTATTGTTCGGCGGGCTTGTACTATTCTCAATATTGCCTCTACTTAAAACAATACTATCAAGCATGCGATCATAGTCGATGTCGGCAGATCTTCTCGGCGAGATAGCCGACTGTACCTGCATAGTAAGTCGAGCGATTCCATTTCATAATCACATTGAAATTATTAAACACCATCATTGCGGGTCCACCATAAGGTTCGATAACAGATGCATTTAGGCTGATATTGGGTGTGACATTCACTGGCGTAATACCTAAGCTCATCCAGTCATTGACCGGCTTTGTAATTTTTCGCGTTAATAATTTTTGATTAAACGTTGAAGGTAACTGTACCTCTATCGCCCAAGGTTCTTGCGTATGCCAACCATTTAATTGCAGATAGTTGGCAATTGAGGCGAAGATATCGCCTTTATCATTCCAAATATCTTTACGCCCATTCTTTGAGTAGTCTACAGCAAACTTTTGCCAACTCGAAGGCAAGAACTGCGGCTGCCCTGTTGCACCTGCCCACTCGCCTTTAAAATTTTTAAGATCTACATGACCTTCGTTTATAATGTGTAATGCAATCAACAATTCTTTGCGAAAAAAACTCGAGCGACGACTATCAAATGCTAATGTCGCTAATGATTGAATCACTGGAAATTTACCCATAAAGTGCCCATAGCTCGTTTCTAACCCCCAAAACGATGTAATAAAACATGGATGCACGCCATACTCACTACCAATTTGTTCGAGTAATTTGTGATTTTGCTTAAATTTCTTATGTCCGATCTTAACCCGGTAGGCATCAGCACGTGTGTTACGATATTTAAGAAATGTAAGACGCTTCTCTGGCTGTGAACGATCATACTTTAGTACACGTCGATTCGGTTCATGCACATCTCGAAAGGCACGATCGAAAGTTTGAGCGCTAATGCCATCACGTAATGCCTCTTGACGTAAATCATTTTTAAATTGACGCCACTCCAGTGAGCTTGCTTGTATTGCAGCACTTATTAAAAATAAACACATGAAAATTATATTATGCATGAAGTCCTCCTGACTTTGAAAAGATAGTTTAACATTGCTGTTGATTGGCGCATAGATTAAACTATCATTCATGTCATCAGCCAATAAAAAGATAAAATATCAACCCAAACCATTATTTGATACGCTCGAGCATACCTATATTTCGAATGCGCCAGTACAATTAAATGATAAGTATAAGCTTGACTATCAGCACGCATTACAATTTTTGCATAGTTATCGTGGCTCTGAAGCAACATTTAATTCGTACCGAAGGGAAGTCGAACGTCTGCTGCACTGGAGTTGGAAAGTTGCAAAAAAGCCAATTAATAAAATAAAACGCGACGACTTTGAATCTTTTATTGAGTTTTGCCAAAATCCACCTACACATTGGATCGGCACTAAAAATGTTAAACGCTATATGGATAAAGATGGTGAACGCATTACTAATTCCGACTGGCGTCCTTTTGTTGCAACTAAACCAGAGCAATACATCCTCTCACCAAAAGCATTACAAGCGGTATTTTCAGTATTAGGTAGTTTTTATAGTTATTTAATTCAAGAAGATTATATCGACTGGAATCCTGTAGCGCAGATTCGCCAAAAAAGTAAGTATCTACGTAAGCAATCATCACAACCCAAGATTCGCCGCTTGAGCGATTTACAATGGGCTTATGTAATCGAAACGGCAGAGCAGCTAGCTTGCGAATATCCAGATAGACATGAGCGTACATTATTTATTATGAATGCATTATATGGCATGTATTTACGCATTTCAGAGCTAACTGCACAAAAACGCTGGCAACCACAAATGGGCGACTTCCAAAAGGATTTAGATGGCCATTGGTGGTTTACGACTGTTGGCAAGGGCAATAAAGAGCGTCAAGTTAGCGTGAGTAATGCAATGCTTGATGCGTTAAAACGTTATCGATTATCGTTAGGGCTATCACCACTACCCACACCAGGCGAGCAAACACCGCTGATATTGCGCAGTAATGGCAAAGGCCCAATTACCAGCACACGTCAAATTCGTAGCATCGTGCAATTTTGTTTTGATCAAGCCTATGCACGTATGCAAACAGATGGCTTAGGCGATGATGCCACTGAATTACAATCCGCAACTGTGCATTGGTTACGACACACAGGCATATCCAATGATGTCAAACACCGTCCACGCGAACACGTGCGTGATGATGCTGGCCACGGTTCTAGTGCGATCACTGACAAATATATCGATATTGGCATGCGTGAGCGTCACGCCTCAGCACAAAATAAACCGATGAACCCACTTGAGGATTAACCATGGGATATCTTAAAGATGGCAAGTGGATTACTAAGGACAAGCCTCCGAGAAAAAATGCGACGTTTCAGCGCAGTGAAACACAATTTCGACATACGATCTCAACCAACCCTGATACCCCATTTAAACCTGAAAAAAATCGCTATGAACTCTATGCTGCACGTCCCTGCCCATGGGCGCATCGCACACTGATTATGCATAAATTTAAAGAGTTAGAAGACATTGTTCCAGTGTATTATGCAGAACCTAAACTAGGTAACAAAGGCTGGCTACTTGAGGACAAGCGACCACTACATCAATTTTATAGTAAGGCAGATAAGCATTACTCAGGCCGTGTTACCGTGCCCGTATTATGGGATAACCAACAAAACACCATTGTCTCGAATGAATCAGCTGATATTATCCGCATATTTAATATTAGCTTTAATCAATTTAGCCAGCAGGCTTATGACTTTTATCCCGAAAATTTACGCACAGAAATAGATAACATAAATCTATTTGTTTATCGCAACATTAACAATGGCGTTTATCGTTGTGGCTTTACCAGAAACCAAGAAGACTACGAAGTTAACTACGACAAGCTCTTTTATGCGCTCGATCAGATCGATGACAAGTTATCAACCCAACAATGCCTGATTGGCAATCAACTTACAGAAGCCGATATACGCCTGTTTACTACCTTAATTCGCTTCGATCCAGTTTATTATCTCGTATTCAAGTGTAACAAAAAAATGATTCGTGATTACCCTAATATACAGCGTTATTTACACCAGTTAATGACCATTCCCGCTTTTCGCGATACCACCGATATGCAACAAATTAAAACGCATTACTATCATATCGAACCGGTAAACCCTAGTGCCCTAGTGCCACAAGGTCCGCAGGAGATCATACGTTATGCCAAGTAAGCTAACACTTGAATACTGTCCTACAAGTCCAGACTCTCATTATTGTTTACTTGTAGTTATGCTCGCAAACTTAAGTAATAACATTAAGTTAAAGCCTATCGACAAACAAATTTTTAAGCGTGGCCGTGGTTGGCAACCACCAAAATTATTTGAAGGAAAAAAGCTGCTCAAGCTATCAGCCTCTGAGATAGCGCTTTATTTTTTGAAAGACAAAGGTCCTGCAGAGTCACTCTATCCACTTAAATTAAAGCAGCATGTTGATTTATGGTTGGAGGTAATCCATTCTCATGTTGCCGAACCGATTATTGCAGCTGCCAGCACTGATGATCAGGCAAGCTATCAACAACATTACAGAAAATTTTTTGATAAACTGGATGAAATCAATCATCAACTAAGTTGCCACGAATATTTATGTGGTGATAGTATTACGCTTGCAGATCTCGCTTTATTTGCTGAGTTAATACGCTTTGATATGGTCTATTATTTTTTATTTTTACTTAATTGGAAGCGCATCATCGACTATCCACACATATGGTCTTACCTGCGTCGGATCTACCAAAAAAATGGCATTAGTGATACCATCGATTTCGATCAAGTGCGTATCGATTACTTCTCACTCAAAGCCTTTAATCCAAGTCTGATTGTGCCTAAAGGCCCTGCGCTGGACTTTATGCTGCCACCAAAGGTAGACGTCAATTAGGCCTGGTGCTTTTTTAATCTAAAGAGTGCTTGCGTTGCTAGTGTCATAAACAGTACAATCCGCTGCATCTATCAACCTAGAGGAATGGGCCTGTGAATCAACGCAAACTGATTCAAATACTCTTATTGATCACGTCACTTTGGGCAATAGCGGTGATTGGCTTGGGCGCCTATACACGTTTAACAAACGCCGGCCTTGGTTGTCCTGACTGGCCCGGTTGTTATGGACATTTAAGCGTCCCCGATGCAGCGCCAAAGTTAGAACCTGCAAAAGCATGGGCAGAGATGATTCATCGTTATTTTGCTGGCACGTTAGGTTTATTGGTCTTAGCTTGCGTTGTGCTTTCATTCCGTTATCTGCGCCGCCAAGGCTCTAAAAAACAATTAACCCCGGTTATTGCACTAGGATTATTACTGCTCTATCAGCCGCTATTAGGCATGTGGACGGTCACGTTAAAATTATTACCTATTGTCGTTACACAACATTTGCTTGGTGGTTTATCAATGCTGGGGCTGCTTGGATTACTCTATATGCTCTTTAAGTATCACAGTTGCGAACCTTTAGGTCCACGACCTCTTAACCCGCGGTTAGCAACGTTTGGGGTTATCTTACTATTTGCGCAAGTTATGCTAGGCGCCTGGACCAGCACAAACTATGCGGCGATTAGTTGTAATGATTTTCCTATCTGCCAAGCGGGCTACTGGAACTGGGATTTTAACCAGGCATTTGCTTTAACAACCCATATCGGTCCTAACTATGAAGGCGGACTACTTCCTGCTAACGCAAAGAAAACCATCCAAATGGTACATCGCTGCGGTGCGCTGATCGTTGCTATATATTGGTTTGCACTGAGCATCAAACTTATTTTAAATTCCTCATCACTACGCTTTGCCAAGAACACACTGAACCCACTTAAACCTGCATTTTTGGTTATGAGTTTATTACTCGTGCAGATTTTCTTAGGTATCGCTAATGTATTATTCGCACGCCCACTTATTATTGCAGTGCTGCATAATCTGACGGCAGCATTATTATTGTTAAGCGTTATTCGCTTTAGTTTTTATTGTCACAAAACCACTACACTGGGATATCGTTATGAGCCGATCACACAGCCTGCTTAAAACCACCACCAGCGCTTCTATTGGCGACTACATCGAATTGTGTAAGCCGCGCGTTGTTGCATTAATGGTGCTCACTAGCATTGTTGGTATGTGTCTTGCGACTCCTGGGCTAATTCCTTGGCGTATATTTATATTTGGAAATATCGGTATTGCCCTTGCAGCAAGTGCTGCCGCTGCTATTAATCATGTGGCCGATCAACATATCGATAGCATTATGGCACGCACCCAAAACCGCCCCATACCGACAGGTAAACTCTCGGTGATGGGGGTACTTATCTTTGCAGCGGTATTATGTGTCACAGCAATGGCTTTATTGATCGCTTTCGTTAACACCTTAACGGCAGTATTAACTTTCTTATCTTTAGTTGCTTATGCTGGCTTTTATACCTACTATCTCAAGCACACTACGTCACAAAATATCGTGATCGGTGGGGTTGCCGGCGCTACACCACCATTGCTAGGCTGGGTGGCTGTTACCAACCACATTGACATACCTGCTGTTGTTTTGGTTTTAATTATTTTTATCTGGACGCCACCGCACTTTTGGGCGCTCGCTATCGCACGCGTTGAAGAATATGCTAAAGCAAATATCCCGATGTTACCAAATACACATGGTATCCCTTACACCAAACGTCATATTATCATCTACACCTGGATTTTAAGCGTCGTAACGCTGCTACCCTGTCTGCTCAAAAGCAGCGGTTGGATCTATGCAATTGCTGTAATCGGTTTAAATATACGCTTTCTGCAGTGGACCTATCAGTTAAATAAAACTGATAGCAAAGAAGTTGCGATGAAAACCTTCCGTTATTCTATCGTCTATTTAATGTATTTATTTGTAGCATTACTGATCGATCACTACTGCTTTTATCATGCTAACTGGCATTTGATTTTATCGTTATTCGAGACTTAGGCTGTGTTTATCGAGTTTATTAAATTTATGCATATCGTCTTCATGCTGATATTATTCAGCACAGTGCTATTCAACCTTGCCTATAACGTTAAACTGCAACATCCTAATACACTTATAGCACCAGATTATATCGGTATAATAGCTGCTATGATTGCCTTATTTAGCGGTGGCTTTTTAGTCGTTCCCAAGGGATACCAGATCAGCACACCGTGGATCACAGTCGCCTTTGTCTTAGTGACATTGGTTATTGCATTTATTGGTTTAAGTATCCTGATAAAGTCACGTGCTAACATACGGTTAAATAAATTGCTTACGTTAAATTATAGCTTAGTTGCAATTTTCCTTATTGCGCTGGTGCATGACGCTGTCAGCAAGCATACATTGTGGCAATAATATGACTGAATGGTATACCACATTAAAAATCATTCATGTACTTACAGGTAGTGTCTTATTTGCTTCTATCTTTGCCATGGGCACTTATACGCTGTGTCAACGTGATGTGACACAGAAATTGTTATCACTGACACGTAATGTTTCTTGGTTTATAAGCTTGCCCATGTTGCTCGTACAAATGCTCACAGGGCTTGCGGTGATCGGCGCTAAACAGTATTCATTACAATTGCCATGGGTATTAGGTACGTTTGTTGGTTTTGTTTTGCTCATTATAAGCTGGCTTGTCGGGAGTTTCTGCTTAACACTTGCAGTCAATGATCCCAAACCCTACTATCGCTATTGGCAGTACAGTCTTTACGCGAGCTTTATAATTTTATTAGTTATGTTGCTTTGTATGAGCAGTGCGAGTTGATTTAACATTCACTTCCACGTTATAGTTGACCTCACTTTTTTTTCATTGACAGAAGGAACAAACATGAATATAAAAAACTCACTTATAGCACTCAGCATAGTAGCCGCAACAACAGCAACATGCTTTGCCTCATCTACACCACTCAAACACTTTTCTAAAACACAGCGTCATGAGCTAGATGCCTATGTTAAAGATTATATTATGGCGCATCCGCAAGTAATCGTGCAGGCGATTCAAAAAATGCAAATGGAAGCTCAATTAAAGCAAATTGCCGATGGTAAGAAAGCGGTTGTAGCAAATGCTAAAAATCTTGTCTCAGATCAAACATCACCCGCAGTAAACAATGGTCGTGTTACTTTAGTTGAGTTTTTTGATTATCAGTGCTCCGTGTGTCACATGGTGTACCCAGCCGTTGAAAAGTTCTCTAAAGCGCATCAAAACGTACGCATCGTTTACAAGCCATTTCCTATCTTTGGACCAGCATCACAATATGCAGCAAAAGCAGCTATTGCTTCGAGATTACAAGGTGAAAAGGCATTCCTCGCATTTCACCAGGCTATGTTCAAGTCTCACTTAATGGAAGGAAAGCTTAAAGATAAAGATGTTGATGCAATTGCTGAAAAAGTTGATTTAAATATGGCGGAGTTGAAGCGTGATATGAACTCTAAAGCCGTAGAAAATGAACTTAAGTCGACCTTCAAGCTTGCACAAAATATCAAGCTTTCAGGTACACCGGCGTTTATGATGATGCCAACCAACCCTAAAGATAAGAAGATGCTACAACGCATTACCTTTATTCCAGGTGGCACACAAGAACAGGGGCTCAATCAAGCGCTTGCTAAAATTGTGAAATAGACGGTTACTACAAATAAAAGCCCTCTTGAAAAATGAGGGCTTTATTTAAATAACCTCAATTCTGGATAACTGGACAAATCATGTTCTAATACATCTTCAGTGACGTAATATCGATGATCTACAATACGACTTGCTAGCTCAGCAATCGCTTGTTTTTTGGATGATCTATTGGGCTGAAAAAAACGGCGCTCTGCTGTATGTCGTTGAGTCACTTTTCGAGCGGCTGGTGTATGTTGGTCATGAGTCTCTTCCAATTTTTCTTTAGTCGCTTTGAGTTGCTTTACTTCAGCTAGCAGATCGTTTTGTTTTTTTGATCATCGCTCTGAAAGTCTATCTTCACCCTATTTATCCTCGAGATCTGAGGACTCTAGCATTTCTTTAATCAGGTCGAGTAAGCCAGGCTCATTACTAAGCCTGGCTTACTCGACATAAACTAAGATTTATGATCGCATACCTGTTTGAGGCAAACTCCTAGCTCCAGACTGCCTGGCAGCATTTGCGGATTGAGAAATATCCGGCGTAAAAAAGGAGTCTAGCGATTGGAATGAACGCCTATACGGTAACCCTAAGCCGTAATTGGCAGGTGATTGAAAATCACTAATTCCTCGCCATTGCAAGCCGTATTCGATGGTTTTTATTAGATCATCGAGATATAATAAAAATTTTGAAATTTCTTCAACACGCATATTAAGGTCATGGGGAGATATAACTTGTTCCTGAAAATCGTTTTGATGAAGAAAAATAATATATTCAATACTTGTTTTTAAAGTCTTAACGAAGCTTACATCATTAAGCTGAAAATCTGAACCAAACCAAGGAATACCTGTGAATAAAACAGCATTTAAACAATCAAGAACCGCTGTAAAATCTGCCCAATCACGACCTATGTACTTAATGTTTTTGGTACCTGGCATAATATCAATTACTGAGGGAAATCTTGCCAGCCATTTTTGCAACAATTCGACATAGCTAATCTTTCTGCGTAATAGATTTTTCACATCACCTATTAACGCTAAGCGTAGCTCATCATTACCTATTTCATTTGCATTAATTCTTATGCGTGTTTCAAGCATATGCTGCATCAAAGACCGATAATGCCTATCTTTGTTTTCCAAAGGAATACTATAGAACCTAACAAGATAGTCTAACATTCCTTTAAATGAAGCCGGAGATGATATTGCATTTGTAACTGGATCAACACACTGAAAATATAATGGAAAAAATTCATAAGCACCAAACACCAAAATAACCTTATTCTTCAACGACTTTTTTTGAGCTTCTGCTATCAAATACCTAATCTCATCAAGCGTAGGATTATCGTTATCTGTTTTTTTAACGATAACCGGCACAAACATAACAATCAGTCGATCACTACTCATGATTTTATGCATAAACTCGTGAGTATGCTGGGTTGTCCCTGAAGGTTCAACATCCATGTCGTTATAAGCAAAATTCCAATTCACAAGCCTTAGCATGCTAACCAAAAAGTTATAGGCTGATGATATATCACCAGACAAACCAAGTGCATAAGCGTCATGCAACCCATCAGTAAATGCATGCAGCTTTATAAAATCATGAGCATTCGTCACCGTAAAACGTGACTGTAAAAAAGAAACAGGCTCACTAGGCGTGAATTCACCAATACTACTAGCATGAATATGCTCTTTAAGATTACACATTCGATTAACCGAAAGGGCATGAATATCATATGTCCTAACAGCACGTGACGGCAACACCTTATGAATCATTCCCATTAACAAATCACGCATAAAACTTGACAATTGGTGTCGATAATTCATCAAATCATTCCAATTGATATTAGGGCGTGATGCAAAAAAATCCTCAACATGCTCTTGGCCGAAATATTCGAAAAAAGAACCTTTTAGTACATCAAAATTTTTTACTATCGTTTGCTTTGCCGTTTCATGATCTAAAGCATCATCTGCTATTAAACGGAGTGAAGACTGAATAAAATCTTCTATGGCCAGGGACGCAAGCGCTACAGTCCTTACAAGAGGCTTAAATGCTCCATCTGGTGATTGCTCTTGAGTAATAACAACATGCGGTAATGATAATTGTGGACTCACTGAGTGGATCTTAGTACCCATGCGCTCAGCTTCTTCAAACGCACTCATTTGTTGGTAACATTCAAATATGCGCACTTTTGCCTTTAGATAATAGGGCTGATCACACAAAAACGCCTCATATTGCTCTATTGCCTCACTATACCGACCTTGCCTATAGTATATTTCCGCTTTAAAGTATTCTAAACGCGAGAGAAAGACATCATTATTTTCAAAGCTTGTAATAATCTGACAAGCCTCATCAAATCTATCTTGACCAATTAAATTATCCATCTTATCAAAAGCATTTGCTATGTGGCACTTTTCTTTTTTACACTTATTTTTTTCAATCAAAATTTTTAAGTCAGCTAAAATAACAAGTCGCTCAATACCGTAATCATTAAGCAATGCATCGACATGCCATGCAGCAAATGCACTATCACCATTTTTTATCAATGCACATAGTGCATCAACAGCCCAATGGCTGATTGGGCAATCTCCATATTTGGCAATGATACCAACGAGAAAAGCCAACAACTGCTCCAGCATGTTATATAAATGAGCTTCCGTATCACCTGTTATGTGATTAAAATTAATTCGTGTTACCATAACAAAAAATTTTGGCTTTAACGTTTCAATGGAATCTATATAACCGATATGCTCACTGAGAACAGTCAGCGCCCAGCATCTAAACTTATCCGAGGCCTCATTAATAACACGAGCAAAAACAGGCGTGATAAATAACAGATAATCGTAGGATAAATCACTCATGCTTGTTAAATGACTTATAACATCTCTTCTCGTAACAATCCCATATGAACCAGTCATGATAATATGCTCAAAAACCCCAATGACTTTCTTAAACAAAGCCTCATCACAATGACTGAGCAAGATGTTATGGAGAAAGTTCAGCCAATAGCGGCTATCAATCAACTGATTTTCATTCTGCAATAAAGATAAAATCTGATTAATTAAAGGCAAAGCCAGCTGTTTAACTGACCCAAAGTTCTGACGAAGGTAATCAACAAAGCTTAATTCTTCACAATAAAAATTAGCTTTTCTAAATGCTGAAAATGCTATATTTAACCATGATAGCTTTTGCTTGTTGCTACTAGGCAGAACTAAATACTGCCTATGCAATCGGTTCCAAGCAAATTTAGCAATGTGTGGGTTACTATGATTTAAAGCAGATATACATCTTTCAACTAAATTTTGTGGCAGTAGAGATCTTTCAAATGCCAATAATTCTTGTTTTAATCGCTCGTCATCCCTTGAAAAATTTAGCCGCACACTATCCTTATTAGATACCTGGCTCGTAGATCTAAATTCTTTATCTCTTTCACCACCCTGTGTTATATCTACAAACCGCCTAACCTCATATTCCCTATCCTGGCTTAGCGTAACCAATAAATCCAAACATTCATCTGGAAATACAGACATTTCTGGCAGCATTTCGGCCAATGATTGACGAATAAATAAGTTTTCAGATGTTAACATCGGCCTTATAACTTCATTAAAAACTACTTTCAGCTCTTCTATACAATCTAATTTATTATATATCTGTAAAAATAAATACGCCCAATTTTTTTGTTTATATCTGACAAATCCATCTATACCTAAACGGCTCACTATATATTTAAAAAAACCCAAACGGTAATCAGCCGAGCAAAAAGATAAAAGTATATGAACCAAGCTTTCATACGAACTAGAATCGGCAGTTCCATCTTCAATGCTTTTCACAAAAAACTCACAGCAAACTGCCACCCTTTCTGCATCAAATGTTTCTACCAATCGTAACACACCATGTGAATAAACCCACTTTGGCAATGGTCTTTCGGATTTGCGCAAGCCTTCTAATAAAGTTCGAAACAAGTTTTCCTGTGTTTTTTCATCAAGTACATGAAGTGTGGAAAGTAAAAAATTTCCAACTTGAGAACCCATTTTGTCACGATTAACAAAGAACCCAAACATCATTGGATCATGATCAAGATCATATTGATTTATCTCTTTTTCAATCCTTGTCATTTCATTCAGATAAAAATCAACTAGCAATTTATTCTGATCTGCTGAAAGTCTCTGAAAACTTTTTATAAACTTCTTAAGTTTTGCTAATAAATAAAAGTAATCTTGGAAATCAGCTCGGTCTTTTCCATCTGGTTTGCTTTCACTCCAAGCTTTAATTTCAGCAAGGATTGTTGGAATAATTGTGTCCTCTGGCAATGAAATATCTGCATTGTAGTCATAGTTTAAATAGTCCGCATACAAATACTGGTATACTTCAAGGTCATCATCTGAATCAAGTGAAAACATGGTCAAACCTCTCATTATTTTGCATACTGATAACTTACTAGACAATACCAAGATTTACAAGCTAGTAAACATCTATGACAACAAAAAATGATTCACGATAAGCTCCTTTTCACCACAAGATCAGCATAAACCTTTATTCAGCTAACCTCAATTCTGGATAATTGGACAAATCATGTTCTGACTTTTGGTAGTTTTCAATGATGATTTCTTCGGCCTCCAAGCATAAGCGACTAAAGCTGCGAAAGAATTTAATTTAACCGGACCCGGTCTTTTCTTGAATATCTCATATAGTTACAAAACCTCTTATCCAGAATTGAGGTTAAATAGGAAAATTTCAGTATGCGAGCTAATGTTGATTTAAATATTACATTACATCAGTTAGTTGAGGGAAAGCATTGCTTTACTTTCAATTCTAGTTCAAAAGTGTCAAAACTCATCGAAATGATAGCAGCATGTACCTTTCATTCCACACACAACATTAAGGTCATCTTTAAAATATGTGAAAATAATAATACACAACAACCTCGTTTAAGTGTTGCAAGCATACTTGACCCATTCAGAATCCCACTTGGGACAGAGTTTAATTTTTTATTTGCCTCTGATATGGAATCAAGAATGATTTCTTCGATAGATCACTATAAAATCATTGAACTTTTTTTAGCACAAAAAATTCAACCTGCTAGTGCGAAGTGATATACCATAGCTGTCCAAGATGCTGCAGCTCAACTCCAAATACAACATAATTAAAACTGCGCGCAAAGGTCCCATCATATAATATTAAGTTGAATGATGTTTGTAAGATCCTGTTGAGATAGCCCACTAATAACACCGATCTCATGACTTATAGTAAGATTAGCAGTCAGATCATTACATTGCATATACATCACCGTCTTTTGCTTATTTGATGTAGAAAATATAAGTGATATATGTAATTCATTAATCTTAGGTAGTGTGGATGAATTAGCATCTTTTGCATTGGCATATGTTGGTGTTAAGGTGACACTAGCACTACCACTGCTTATTTTGCCTTGGTGTTGTGTATTCGCAAATTGGTGCGCAACCGATTTGCCATTAACTGTTATCGCATGCATATGAGAAACAATTTGATTAGGCGTTGTTTTACATGGCGCAAAATCACCATCACGTGCAACTCCTTTATTGTTAATGAACACATTTGGAGAGGCTGTTTGTATAACACCTCCCAGATGAGGATTACCTGGGCCATCCTGCTGGGGACAGATATGATAATCACCTTCGCATGAGATATTAGATGAGGTTTTTACATTATTTGCCAAGAATACAATCTGTTTCGCAGTTATTGTGATGCCAGTATTATCTATTTTTAACTGTGGACCACAAGATAATACTTCAGAAATAAGATTCAACACATCTGTTGTGTTTACTTTTATATCGCCAGCGATGCTTTCAATCCTGATGTCCTCGGCTTCTGCTGTAAATATTTGAGACTGTATATGTAAGTTATTTTGAGTTTTGAGCGCCAGAGCTTGCTCAGTGAAATCAATATTGCTGCCTTTATAACTAATACCATAGTGATTTTCGTAAGGCTTAGCTTTTTTGTCTGATAACAGCGGAATATGGTATTGAAAATAATCAATCATGTATTGAGTATGAATAAATTGGTTTTTTAAATCAATACCGGGTTTGTCGTAAACAGTATAGATAGCCCTCAACTGGTTTTTTTTGTTGGGTGCGTAGCACCACGTTTTCACATTCGATGATTTCGTATTCGAGTAATTTAGCAAGTGATTCAATATGTGTTTTCGTGTGCGCATAGCGCATATTCTTTTGTAGAATAAAAGGTTCTATTACGGTTTTTTCAACGCTAAATAGCAAATAACCACCACGCTTTAAAGCCGTATGGCATTTCGATAGTATATGAGTTAAATCTCCAATATAACTAAACACATCCGCGGCAATAATCAAATCAACATTTTTAAATTCTTGTATTGTAGTTTCAATATCCGCATGAATCAGTTGATCATAGAGATTTTTATATTGCGCAAGTGTGATCATCTTTTCGGAAATATCAACACCGACTAGATGTTTAGCAAAAGGCTTAAATAGGCTGCCAATAAGGCCCGTACCGCAGCCCAAATCGACTATAGTTAAACTATGCGCTACTGGATTTAATATTGATTCAACCAGTTTTAGCATTTGCTGTGGGACACGATACTCAAGACACTGAGTTAGGTGCTGATCATAATATTGCGCATATTGATCAAACAAGCTTTGTAAATAAGCATCAGGCGCTCTATCAGGTGTTTTCGTATTTGATAGTGCATCAATAATGTATTCAAGCTCGGAATTACCAGGATCAATAGACAGTCCTTGTTTGTAGTAGTCGATAGCATCTTGATGACGCTGCTGTTTTAGTGCGATCGCACCAAGGTTTAGATACGTTGGCAAAAAACTAGGGTCAATTTTTTGAGACTCAAGAAAATAGTGCTCCGAGTCTTTACCACGCTCTTGCTGCATCAAAATAACACCAATGTTGTAGTAACTCTCTGCTGTCGGTTTAATACTGATTTGATGGAAGTAATAATTAAGCGCTTTTGCTGAATCCCCAACTTTAAGCAATACATTCGCAAAATTTTGATTTACTTCTGGATGGTGTGCATCGAGCATCAACGTTTTTTCATAATACTGTGCTGCCGCTTCAAAGTCACCCGTTAATGTAAGTGCCTGTGCAAGACTATGGTTTGCCTCAACATGCTTAGGCTCAAGCTTAACACGCTTATCGAGTTGATTGAGTGCATGATCATATTGTCCTAATATCAAATAACATTCACCTAATTGCCCTACTGCTTGGGTAAAATTAGGTCGTGATGCAACAATCGCTTCAAGATGCATAGTTGCCGACTGAATATCTTCTTCAGCAATAAACACTAATGCTAAATTATATTTAGCTTCAACCAGGCTCGGCTGTAATTGCAGCGCTTTTTCAAGTGCTTTTTTAGCTGTGGCTAATTTCTGTTGTTGATAAAGACACTTACCCAGCGAGCTATAGGCAACAGCATAATTTGAATTAAGTTTAATCGCGTCATGATAACAGTTAGCAGCATCTGGTAGCTTGTTTAGCAACGCAAGGATATTACCTTTGCTATTGTAAAGTTGCTCATTATTCGAATCGGCTTTGAGTGCTTGCTCAATAGTATTAAAAGCAGAATCAAGCTGATTTAGTTGCGCTTGGATTACAGCTATCGGATGTAAAATTTCAACGGTATTAGGCTTGTCAGTTAATGCTTGCTGATAAGTCTCTAATGCTGCTTTTAAACTTCCTTGCTGGTAAAGCTTTGCTGCCTGCTCAAGCAGTTCGTTTATCTTGTTTAACATGTGCGTCTCTAATCGCCCTTGATAGCTGATAGACTGTCATTGCGTAATTTAAGCTTGGATTATAATGCATAATACTTTTTAGATTAGGAAATGCGAGCCAATATTCAATACGTTTTTTGTCATTTAAGGCAATGATACTAGCAGGCTGATTATGGCTTGTCGATATTTTGCTATAAATACCGAGTTTTGCAAGCTGGTTAATAGTGGTATTTGGTGTTGCTCTTGCGCTAATGTACTGAGTTGGAATTGGCCTGTACGACTTAATTTGACTTGCAATAGGTTCTCTACGTTGCCACCCAGCCTTTGCCAAAAAGTTAGCGACACTCATAATGATATCATCGGTGTTATGCATTAAATCGATATGATGATCTTTACTATAATCAACACCATAAGCACGGTAACTACTGGGCATGAATTGCGGCATACCAAATGCACCCGCATATGATCCTTTTACTTTGAATGGAGAAATACCTTGCTTTGCACACATTGCCAAATATTCAGCTAATTCATGCGAAAAGAAACGTTGGCGTGGTGGATAAAAAAATGACAAGGTATAAAGTGAGTCTAATACAGAGTAATCACCCTCCCGCTTACCATATAGTGTTTCCACCCCCAAAATTGCGATAATCACACTGGGGTCGACACCATATTTTTTTTCAGCCAATGCTAACGTAACCTGGTGCTTTTTCCAAAATGCACTGCCCTGGTTAATTCTAACTGGTGTTAAAAAATGTTTAGTATAAATATTAAAGGGTTGCTTCTCATAAGGTGTCGTGATCTTTTTAATCACGCTAGGCAAATATTTCGCATGACTTAATACAAAATAAAGTTGCTTAGCTGGTATATGGTATTGACGCGCAACGTTGGCAATAAACTGTTGCTGCTTAATCTTATTTGCAGAAGCGGCAGGCACTCCCAGCACTAGAAAAAGTATCAAAATCCGTTTTAACATATCGTCCTCTTTGGTTTAACTGTTCCATAATTTCTTATGTGTGTGAATAGACATGATGATACCAAAACTTGCCATGATAGTAACTATAGAACTGCCGCCATAGCTAATTAAAGGGAGTGGTACTCCAACAACAGGTAATATACCAATGACCATGCCGATATTGATGAATGCAGATAGAACAAACATAAAGCTTAAACTACCAGCAAATAAGCGAGTAAAAGTTTCTTGTGCATGCATGCTAATGTAGAGACATCGCACAAAGATCGCCATATACACTAATAAAATCAATAAACAACCAATAAGACCAAACTCTTCGCTGCACAGAGCAAATATAAAATCCGTTGCATGTGCGGGTAAAAACGACAAATGAGACTGAGTACCATGCAACCAACCTTTACCAAATAAGCCTCCAGAACCGATCGCAATTTTCGATTGAATAATATGATAGCCGCTGCCTAATGGTGCACGCTCAGGGTTTAAGAATATAAGTACACGTTTTTTTTGATAATCATGCATAAAATGCCACAAAATAGGCATACTTGCCGCTATCGTTGTAAGCACGACTAACACCCAGCGCCATTTAATTCCCGCATAAATAATGACACTCGCAGCTGCCATACCAATTAATATCGCTGTACCTAAATCTGGTTGCTTTGCGGTTAATAAAAATGGTACACCTAACAGTGCACATGCTATTACACTCACACGTAGGCGCGGCGGTGATTCATGTCGACCAAACCACCACGCTAACGCCATTGGCACAATAATTTTCATAAATTCTGATGGCTGAAATCGAATCGGGCCAAACACCAACCAACGTCGTGCTCCTTGGTCAACGCGCCCAATCACCAGCACCGCCAATAGCATTAAAACACCTAAACCAAACAACCATGGTGCCCATGCTTTATAAGTACGCGGGCTAATTTGTGCAAATATAAATAATAATAAAAAACCACCCGCCATACGCATCGCTTGGCGTTCAAGCATATGCATATCTTCATTAGTCGCACTAAAAAGTACGAATAATCCAATGATACATAGTATAGATAAGCATAATGTTAATAATGGATCTAGATGTAATTTAAACCATCTAAAATTTTTAATATGATGGCTTACCCGACTTTCAAGATTATCATGTAACGGTAGTCTGCTTCTCATGTTTTTGTAGTCTCTTTTTTCTAAGTTCATGTAAATAGAAACGCGTGATTCGACCTGCAATTTTATCTGCAAGAGATGCGTGTTCAACAACTACTGCCAATGCAATTTTTGGCTCTTTTACTGGAGCAAAGTTAATAAATAAGTGATTATTGCGCAATCGCAATGGACGCTGCCAATCTGTTGTCTCATCGTCATAGTACGTGCCATATACTTGCGCTGTACCGGTCTTGCCTGCCACTTTATAGCCAGAATGACTACCATAACGTCGTGCTGTACCCGCATCAATTACGGATTCCATACCGGAAATGACTTCTTGCCAATAGTTTTTATCGCTTAAGATCAGTGGCGGCAAGGTGGTATTCTCTGGTTCACTAATGCTGTCATCAGGCTTGTGCCATGCCAAAGTTAAGTGTGGTTGATTACGCTGTCCGCGCATTGCAATAATGCTCACAGCATGAGCCAATTGCAATGGTGTCGCCAACATCATACCCTGCCCAATGCCAATATTTACTGTATCACCTGTATACCAAGGCGTGCCTTGATGACGACGTTTCCAAGCTGGAGTCGGTAAAACACCTGCAACCTCATCGGGCAACTCAACATTAGTTTTAACACCAAAACCAAACATAGGTAAGAAGTCATCAATACGTTTAATACCGAGCATCACCGCAAGATTATAAAAATACGTATCACAAGAAAGTCTGATTGCCTTGTGTAAATCAACCGAGCCATGGCCGCTGCGCCTATCATCGTGAAACTTATGTTTAGTGCCCGCAACACGATACCAACCGGGATCTTCTATCGTATAATTAGGTGTAATCACTTTGCTTTCAAGGCCGGTAATACTCTGAAATGGCTTAATTGTAGATCCTGGCGAATATAATCCACGCACCGCTCGGTCATATAGTGGGTGGTTTTGATCCGTGCTTAATGCTTGGTAATCTTTTTGACTAATACCCATCACAAAAGGATTTGGGTCATAATTTGGTTTCGTCACCATTGCTAGGATTTGTCCAGTCTTGGGTTCAATCGCAACCACAGCGCCATTGCTATCCCCCAACATTTTTAATGCGTAGGCTTGCAGTTTACTATCTATCGTCAGATATAAATTATTACCAGGTGTTTGTGGAATCTCTTTAAGGTTACGTAAAATTGCACCAGACGCATTCGTCTCAGATATGCTATAACCCACGCTACCATGCAGCTCTTGTTCGTAATATTTTTCGATTCCCGTCTTGCCAATATAATCAGATGGGCGATAATTCGGCGATGCCACTTTAGCAAGTTCTCGCGCATTGATACGACCCACATAGCCGAGTACATTACTTAATAAATTACCAAGTGGATATTCTCGCAACATATTGGCTTGGATAATCACACCTGGAAAACGATAGTGATTTACATAGAACTGATCTCGCTCAGTTTCAGTTAGTTTATATTTCAGTGGTACTGGCTCGTAACGGCGATGTTGTGTGAGTGCATGATTGAACGCATCGATATCTGTCTGCTTAAGGTCAATTAATTTGCTAAGTGCTTCAACTGTTGCATGCACATCTTTCACCTCGCCCGGTATCACCGCTAAACTAAATACCGGTATATTTTTAGCCAACAATATGCCATTACGATCATAAATCAATCCACGGGTTGGCTGAATCGGAATCATCTTTAATTGATTGTGAATTGACAACGTCGTATAAGCTTGTTCTTTCATTACTTGCAGATAAATAAGACGCACCACAATCGCAATAAAAAATAGCAAAATACAGCTGAATATAACAACGCAACGACGCGAAAATAATCGCGTCTCTTGTTGGTGATTTTTAAGTGTCTTTTTCGACATGCGGTTAGTATATCCGTACGTGCCGGAACAGACCAGTTTTTTAGTCTTGTTTAATAGATGGAATCTGAGTATTCACATCAGTATCAGCACTATAATCGATACCGTTGACTTCAAAGCCAAACAACTCATAAAAATAGCGACGATAGCTTTCTATGTCAGTCAACTGCTTAAGATTATCAGTATCAACCTGTTGCCAGATATCGATAACACCTTGCTGAATGTCTGGTGCCATTTCTAATTCGTCGATACGGATACGACCACCTTCATCAAGTAAAATATCTGGCACATACAAAAAGTCTTTGAATAGTCGATACATTTGTTCGATACAACCCTCGTGTGTGCCCCTCTCTTTCATCAATTTAAACAAGATTGACATATACAAAGGGACAACTGGAATTGCAGAGCTCGCTTGTGTCACTACTGCTTTATTAACTGAAATAAACGAGCGGCCACCTGTTTTTGACAACTTTGCATCTAGTTCATCAGACGTTTTTTGCAAGTGATCTTTTGCACGACCAATCGTACCATTCTTATAAACTGCATGAGTAAGTTCAGGACCGATATAGCTGTATGCAACAGTTGTCACGTCATCAGTTAAAACACCCGCGTCCGCAAGTGCGGCCATCCACAATGCCCAATCTTCTCCACCCATAACTTTAACAGTGTTTTCGATATCATCATTAGAGGCTGGCTCGATGGATACATCTTTCACTTCACCACGTATAGGATCAACAGTTTTATTTTCAAAATTGCTATCACCAATTGGCTTTAAACAAGAAGAATATGTTGTGCCTGTTTTAGGGTCGGTGCGACGTGGTGATGCTAGGCTATAAATCACTAAATCTACTTTACCAAGATCGGCTTTAATCAGATCGATAGTTTGCTGCTTTATTTCATCTGAAAATGCATCTCCATTGATACTTTTTGCATAATAACCATCTGCATGCGCCTGTTCTTCAAACGCAGCAGTATTATACCAGCCCGCCGTTGCCGTACGCTTACCAGCAGCAGGACGCTCAAAAAAAACACCGATTGTTTTAGCATTACATCCATAAGTTGCGACAATACGTGATGCAAGGCCATAGCCTGTCGAAGCACCAATAATCAATGCATTTTTACAGCCTTCAAAGGTACCATCTTGCTTCACGTAAGCAATCTGATTTTCAACATTTTTAGCACAACCCACTGGATGCGCCGCTGTACAAATAAAACCACGAACTTTAGGCTCGATAACCATATCTCTCTCCAGCTAGAACAAAGCGGCTATCATACCACTAATTGATAGGGAGAAAAATGGTGCCTGACACCATTTTTCTCCCTATCGATTTCAGCTATAATATCAATTAATTTTTGGAGACTTCATATGCACGCCACCCAACCTGAAGCGCAATATCTTGATACACTCAAAGAGTTACTTCACCAATCTGAGCTTATTCGTGAAGAAGTAAGACGTCACTCAAATCTACATAAATTTTCAGCTCGCATTGGTGGTATCAAGCAGCAGCTTGAGTTTATACGTGAACATATTCTTTCTAACAAAAAAGATCGCTTTAAAAAACATTTTAAACACCACAAGCTTGCAGTTAAGCTAATCGAAAAGCATCTTGCCGAGCTTGAAGATAAAGAGCGCCCTACCCAAGAAATTGATGAACTGCGCACTGAAATTCTGCATAACGTAGCACATATCGAAGTGTTATTATCGGATATTAAAGAGCATCAACACACACCACTCCTAACTCAGGATATTACACATTACATCACTGAAGTGAATAATCTTAATATCAAGGCTGAAATTTTGCTAAAAGAACTCAAATTGCTTCAGACTCCGGAGGAACCACAATTACACGAGCAAATTCAACAAATCCATGACAAACTACAACATATCAAACTTCAAGACCTGATCACCAAAGGCTCTAATGATTTAGCCAGTTTTTTAAAACATCATTATCACGCGATACACGATACAGTAACCCACATGAACCACTTAAACGTGCAATTTCAGCATATATTAGAAAATTTGGATAACGAAAAACACGCGTTACAAGAGCTGCACACACTTCAAGATGAAATTAAACATACGATCCAACAGTATGAAGCAAAACTCGAGCAGTTAGAACAAGAACGATTACATGTGATGCAATATCCCGGCGCACATGTAAAACCGATTCCATTTAAAGTTAATAATAATTCTTAAACGCTGGTGCTAAAGGTCTTTTATATTTGAGATTCAAAAAATAAAGAAAGGCTGAGGCCATATTAACTACTAAGCTTGTACGTTTAGGTGGTGACTTGAGTCCCAGCATTAGGCTTCCCGGTTAAGGCTTGCACACAACTTTGACATCTCCGTCTCCAAAGCTCAGAAGTAATCGCTTAGGTAATATAAGCCCCAGCTCGTAAAGTAAGTATAGGATAGATTTCGTATTAGTCTAATAAAAAACTATATCTTATTGTTTTTTAGTTTTTTTCTTTTGCTATACGCACGACTATATTACGTCCTGACATCTCTTCGCCGTGGGCAGAGAGTGCTGCATCCGCTTGATCAGAGGTTTTAAAGGTAACAAAACCAAAACCTTTAGAACGGCCTGTTTGGCGGTCTTTAACTACTTTGATATAAGCAATATCACCAAAATTCTCAAAAAATTCTCTTAATTCACGCTCGCGTACACGATATGAAAGGTTACCAACATAAACTTGAGAGTTTCCTTGCGATCCACCGTCATTAGCTGAACACCTCCTTCTGCGGAGCGTAAAAATAAGTATAAGTAGTATTACAAAGATAATAATCGCAGCAGCGCAAATCCCAATCACGGTACCAGTAGTCATAATAGAAGATCCTCATAGTATGGAAAGTGTAAAAAAGAAGCGATTCTAGACAAACTTACTTCTAAAGTAAAGAATTTTAAAAATTCCGTACAAAAAAAAGGCCGACTAAGCCGGCCTTTTAAAGGAAATGCTATAATTTCAATTAGAACTTATAGCTAATACCTGCTAGACCTACTAATGTGTCGCTAACATTGTCAGTCTTGAAGCTGTAACGGCCTTCAAGAGTTGCTGCAACGTGATCAGTAAAATTGTAATCAACACCAGCACCAACTACAGGAATTGGGTAATGGTTGTTGTTAGTAACAGTTACACCACTACCTTTAGCTGATTCTGTAGTTAAACCAAGACCGGCTTTCGCAAATACGTCATATTGCTTGATTGAGTAAAGTGCTTTAGCTAAAACATTTACATAACCTTGGTGAACAGTGATGTCAGCTATAGTATTGCTAGGTAAACCTACATAACCAACTTCTACAGCTAGGTTTTTTGTAAACTGATAACCAGCAGATGCTGCCCAAGCAAGGCCTGCACCGTGATCAGAACCTGTGTTACCAGCGTAATCGTAACCACCATAACCTAGGTTTCCGTTTAGGTAAACACCAGTCTTGGCACCGTATAAAGGTGCAGTTGCATTATCAGCACTACCAGCTACCGCCATTGTGCTTCCCACTAGTGCTGTCGCACCAATTAGTCCAAGAACTACTTTCTTCATTTATTGCCTCTTCTAGAGTTAGTTAAAATAAATCCCGGACATTTTCTCAATCAAAACATTAACTGTCAACATTTATATATTTGTTTTACAAGTAATTAGAAAGTTTTATTTATGCTTTAATTTAAGCATTTGAAAATTTGAAATTATTCACAACGAGTGTTACTTAAGCTGTTTTTTACCTAAAAAAACATGACGTACGATTTAAAATGCGTAAAAGAACAAGTGAAGCAAATAAAGAACAAGGTATTAAAAAATTTTTAAACGAATTGATAAACCAAGTCAGTCACAACATGCCCTTTTTCTATACCGCGTCGTTCAAATTTTGTTTGAGGGCGCGGGTCTGTACTGCTTGGTAACAGCTTAAACTGATTAAAACCTTCTAAAACAGCTTGCATATACTCTGCATAAGGCAGCCAATCAGTTGCCAGATGAAAAATGCCATTTGGTTTTAGTTTTGTTTGAATCAATTCAATAAAGGGTGGTTGCACAATGCGGCGTTTATTATGACGCTTCTTATGCCATGGGTCAGGAAAGAATAACAAAACACGCTTAAGTGCATGATCAGGAATAAACTGCTTCAGCACCAATAATGCATCTTCACAAATAATTTTGATGTTGCCAAGCTGCAGTGATTCAATATCAGCGAGCAATGCGCCAACGCCAGCGCGATGCACTTCAACACCGAGAAACTGTTGCTCAGGTTGCTGGCTTGCCATCTCGGCAAGTGATGCGCCCATACCAAAGCCAATTTCGAGTGTTACAGATTGGTCTCTGAATAATGCTTCAAACGATGGCGCTTTACCTAAGTCGATAACATTATCATCCCATAATCGATCAATAGCCTGCTGCTGACGAGTCGTTACCCGTCCTTCTCGACGCACAAAACTACGTATTTGTCGATGTGGCTTGTTCATAGTGTGTCCTTATAATCGATTATTTCTCCTAGATCAAACACTTTCTTGCCAAGTTCTACGCTATTGCATAGAATTTAGGGCTTGTATCATTTACTAAAGGAATTTTTCATGCGCATTCTTGGAAAAGTTATTGGATGGTTTATCTTAATCATCGTTATTCTCTATCTCATCGCCGCAGCAATACTGCACTTCGCAATAAAGCCTGAGCAGTATAAATCCTTTGTTGAAAATACAGTGTATAAGTACACTGGTCACAAAATGCAGATTAATGGCACGCTTGAGTGGTCGGTCTTTCCCAACCCATCGATTAAGATCACCAAAGTACTCCTTAAAAATGATGCCGGGCAAGACAGCATCTCACCTTATTTTGCTAAGGTTGAAGAAGCTAACCTCAAACTTAGTCTGATGCCATTATTCTCCGGCCAAATTGAGCCAAGCAAAGTCATTATTCGTGATGCACACCTTAACCTGATTTACCAATCGCCTAAACATAATCCCATACCACAAAAACCAACCATCCAAAAAGCACACAAAGATAAACACAAACTTGAAAATGATAACACATCACAGCTCACGCACTTCCAGCATATCACATTACCGAAAGTGCTTATCACGCGCAGTAATATCAACTGGATAGATTTGAAAGATAATCATATTACTAACTTTAAGAATATTAATTTGTTTGTAAACCCAACCTTAAGTGGTGCCAATATTAAGGGTAGTCTTGCAGTTTCTCATCATCAGGATAAGGCAAGTTTTGCCTTTGCTAGCCAAATTAAATTTTCGAATAATCGCACCGAAATCAAATTTAGAGATGTATCATTTAAGGGAGACTATAAAAATAGCTCACAACATAATACGTTTTCTGTCGACGCAGATGCAGATATGAATTTTAATTCACAAAAAGCCAGCCTCCGCTATAAAGCACATTGGAATAGGCTCGGCATGCATGGTGGCTGCCTGCTTCAATTCAACCAAGTACCTAACGGGCTTGATATCAAATATCAAGCAATCACAAAACTCACTGGCGGCAGTGTTGATGAGCGTGGGACGTATCATCTGGTTGACAGCGGCATGGATTATTTCGACTACCTGCTCACCATTAAAGATGTTGATGTAGCACCAGTGATGCAAGTATTGCATTATGGCGATAAACTCCAAGGTAAATTAAATATTTCAGCAAAGCTTAATGGCAACAACAAAAACCATCAATGGATTCCAAATTTAAACGGCCGTGGTGCATTCTCATTAAAACAAGCACAGCTTGGACAATTATCTGCAGTCACCTATCTTGATCAGGCACTCACGAATATTCATCGCAAACCTGTGAGTAATCAAGATGGCGGTGTGACAATATTTTCTAATATCAGAGGTACATTCCAACTCCAAAATGGCGTGCTCATCAACCAAGATCTCGATATGCAAGCACCGCGGATATTTGGCTCTGGAAGCGGTACTATTAACTTTGTTAGTAAACAAATTAATTACCTGCTTAAGTTATGGCATAAGAGTGCTGACGATATTAAAGTACCACTAATCATTTCTGGCAGCATCTCAAATCCTAAAGTGACTGCTGACTACGCTAACCTAGGCGTGCAAGTGATTCAGAAAACCATCAAGAAAAAAGTATTTAAGAATATATTCAATGGCAAACACTTTAAGTTCGATAACATTTTCTAAAAAGCTTATTGATTGGTACCACAAACATGGCAGACATGGGCTGCCGTGGCAACGCAATCCGACGCCTTACCGTGTATGGATTTCTGAAATTATGTTGCAGCAAACCCAAGTCACCACGGTGATTGGCTATTACCAACGCTTTATGCAAAGCTTCCCAACGCTCAAACAACTTGCGTTAGCTAATCAAGATCATGTGCTAAGTCACTGGTCAGGACTTGGTTATTATGCACGTGCCAGAAACTTACATCGTGCAGCTCGACTGATATATAAGCAATATCATGGAAGATTTCCCAAATCGCTCGAAGCATTAGTCCAGTTGCCTGGCATCGGCCCTTCAACTGCAGGTGCTATTCTCTCTTTTGCCTATAAGCTACCCACAGCAATCTGTGATGGCAACGTTAAGCGCGTACTGGCACGTATATTTGCGATCGATAAGCCAAAGACTGATGCACTCTTTTGGGAATACGCGACACAACTTACACCTACTCAAAATACCCACCACTACAACCAAGCAATTATGGATCTGGGTGCGACTATTTGTACCCGTATAAAACCTGCTTGTGATTTATGCCCGATGCAAAAAAATTGCTTGGCACACTTGCAAGGACGAGAAACCAACTACCCAATTAAACAGCCAAAAAAAGTCAAACCTATTAGATCAACACAGTTCCTTATTCTCGAAAGCCATAAAGGCATTCTGCTGCACAAACGCCCAAGCGAAGGCATCTGGGGTGGCTTGTGGTGCTTCCCAGAGTGTGCGTCTAATATCAATGCGTTAGACTGGTGTCTCGAACACTATGCAACAACAATCGAAACTATCTATAAATTTAAAGCAATTTCGCACAAATTTACCCACTTTACACTCAATATCAGTCCATTACATGTGAAACTTAAAGTTAAAAAACATCTCCCCACTAACTTAGCCCACCACTGGCATCAGCAACACCTTGATTTACCCGGTGGCATCTCAGCACCCGTCTCCAAGTTGCTTAAACTTGTACTATAATTGCTTATATTACATATGGAGTGCAGGTAAAAAAATGAAACGTTTTTTATCCATATTATCAGTTAGTAGCATACTGGGGTTTGGTTGTCTCAGTAGCTTTGCAACTACTGTTGATTGTCATCAACTCGTTAGTGAATGGAAAAAAGAAGTCCAGGACCTTTCAATCCCTTCGCCAAATGATCCAAATAAAAAGGTCACGATTAACTATGAGGGCTATAAAATAACAAGTGTTAACTGCCCTGACCCAGGAAAACGTAGCCTAGAATGGAATAAAAAAGCAAAAGATCACCCCGATGTGCATTGTGAAATACATGCCAAAGATAATACCAGCTGTATGTGTATGACTAGCTATGAAAACAAAGATGATCCAAAAACTAAAATGTTTATCTATTGTGAGCCTAAATAAAGCTTAAAACTAAATATCATTTGCGTTAAGATAGCACCTTTTACAAAAAAGGTAATCACAATGACTGAAATGATATTTTGTCAAAAGCTCAATAAAGAATCTCAAGCATTACCACGCGCGCCCTATCCAGGCGAACTCGGCCAACGTATCCTCGAAAACATTTCCCAAGAAGCCTGGAACCAATGGCTCGGCCAACAAACCATCCTAATCAATGAGTACAGACTGTCACTCATAGATCCTAAATCACGCGAGTTCCTCGAAAAAGAAATGATCAAATTCCTTTTTAAATCATAACCCCTTGACTCCGAAGCGATATAACGGTTTAATCTACCCCTCCTCGGCCAGATAGCTCAGTTGGTAGAGCAAAGGACTGAAAATCCTTGTGTCCCCAGTTCAAGCCTGGGTCTGGCCACCAAATCGTAACTCATATACTTTAAGCCATCCATGGCGCAGAATCCGGCCCAAACTTTGCAATGCTGCGCTTGCTCGCATTACTCCCTTACCAATAAATTTTACCGATCGGTAAAATTCAGCCATGAAGTATTGTACTTTAAGGCAAATATTCCCGATCGGTAAGATTAGAAATAGTATGAATAGTCAATAGTAATAGCCGGTATCGCAATAGCAATTTTTCTTTTTGTCAGCCCATCTGGTTGAGTTCCAGGTTCTCCATTAGCACCTTGAGTTGGGTAAAAATCTTTTAGCTTTTTAGTTGCGTACATGTAATAGTTAACAGATGCTTGAATCGCTGAATGCTGCGTAATAAAAGATTCACCCCCAATACTAACTACGCCACCTAACTGGTATAAATTTTGCATTACAGTCTCTGGAACATAATTGAAGTCACCGACAAGGCCTTCAAAGCTCATGGTAGATTTTATTTTTAATATGCTAAACCCACCTCCAATAAAGAAATCCGTTACTGGAGAAATAAATCGTTTCCAATTAAAGATAAAGTTATATTGTTGTTCTGGTCGCGTTTTTTGAAGAAAGCCAATCGACTGTTGTGATGCAATTTGATCATTTACCTTAATATTCAGGGAGCTTTCACCAAACCCATTATTGAACACAAAGCCCATAGAAATCATGTTATGGCCCTTTATCATATTAAAATCAATATGCGCACCCGCTAAAGACTCAATATTAGCAATAGAATTACTATAATTCGTCCAAGCCGGTCCAGTTGTATTGTAAAAAAAGATTGAAGCTCAGTGTTTGCAAGAGCACCCGAACCCTGCACCCCCACACTGAATCCGCTCGAAGGTAATGGTGTAAAAGGAGGGGTTGGCGCAATATCTGGGCCGCCAGCTATAAAGCTGCACTCGAAAATAGTAAGGTGGCAAGAAATGTACGGGATAAATATTTCATTGTTTACATCCTGGTAGTCTAAAAAAGATCTCAATGCTACCCTCCCACCGCACATCAGGTCAATCCGCATATAGCGATAATCCGTGATTTCGTCTATAATATTATCTTGACCACACAGATAATTAGGAGAAAACATGTCAACGAAGCTTCATATTGGCCTGGAAGGTATTGCTGTTGCAGAAACAAAGACCTCGGATGTACGCGGTGAGCATGGTCAATTAGTTTATTCTGGGCATTGGGTACAGGACTTAGTTGAACAATATTCCTATGAATCGATTGTTTACCTGCTTTGGAATGGCAAGTTACCTAATGATCAAGAAGCAGCTGAGTTTGTGGCTTATCTTGCACAAAAGCGTCCATTACAAGAATACCAAAAGCAAATGATCGAATTGTTACCTAAAGACTTAACACCGATGGAAGTGTTACGAACGGTTATTTCATCCATCCACCCACAAGGTGATCCTTATCCACCGACACATGATCAAGCAGCGGAAATACTAGCTAAGGCGCCAACGATTATTGCTTACTATTATAATTTCCATGAAGGCAAAGGCCATGTAGAACCTGACCCAACATTAAGTCATGCAGCTAACTATCTATATATGCTGCATCACAAAAAACCTAACGAAGGAATTGCCAAAGCACTTGAAGCATATTTAATTTTATCCGCTGACCATGGTACTAACGCATCAACCTTTACCGCGCGAGTCGTAACCTCAACTAACGCCGATATCGTTTCGGCTATAACTGCTGCCATTGGCGCCTTAATCGGTCCGCTCCACGGCGGTGCACCATCACACGTAGACGATATGCTTGATGAAATTGGCAGTGAAGATAATATCGAACCATGGATTCGTAACAAACTTGATAATGGCCAACGCTTAATGGGCTTCGGTCATCGTGTTTACAAAACTTATGACCCACGTGCTGCTGCACTGCGCAAAATCGTTAAAAAATTCTCAAGTGAAAATCACTTATTCAAATTAAGCTTACTTGTTGAAAAAGCTGCGGTAAAATTGCTTGCTGAATATAAACCAGGGCGTAACCTTTACCCTAACCTCGAGTTTTGGGCGGCAGGCGTATTACGCACCGTCGATTTACCACGCACGCTTTACACGCCAACATTCTGTATCGCGCGTATTGCAGGTTGGTCTGCCAATATTTTAGAGCAAGCTGCTAATAATCGCTTAATTAGGCCCTCTTGTATTTACAATGGTCCTGAGCCAACAACGCCTGCACCGGGTTTACCAGATCTTAATTAATTTTCAATGTGAGGTAAGAAGTGATTTTTACCTCACTATTTCTTGATTCATATTCCAATTATCCGTATTATCTAATTTAAGTATTTTTACGCAAAAAAGGACTTAGAATAAATATGCGTGGTATCAACATTGATCTTATCAAACACGACCCTTACCTATACATAGACAATGATGGCAACTTACAACTGCTGGTACCACTAACAACTGGTGATAGCATTAGTCTTGATAATACTTGTAAAACTGGTACCAATACGGCACAGTTTTTTCAGCCAAATGGCGCACTAAACAGCTTACAACAATTTGAGTTTTACTGCTTACTCAAACACAAGCAAATGGGATCCTTCTTTGGCGATGCGCTTAAATACCAAAAATGGCTTTTACAAATAAATTCCTATAAAAAATTACTCAAGAGACTGAACAATGAAACAATGGTAACTCAAACGGGTTTATATCCGGAGTACCCACCTGGCGTTATAAATGCCTTAGACGAAAAGTGTCAGAACGCAAAGGCGATACTACTTTCACCCGCTACTAAACATAATTATTTGCGCTTTCATCATTATCAATGTAGTTTTAATAGAACTATCAGCGACACCTTTTCTTGCAAACTTAAGTCTGCACTATCAGCCATCGATTATAGCCAATCACCGCAAGCACAACTTGCTACTATAACTAAAATAAAAAATACTGTGATGGATAATATCACACAGCAACTACCACTTAATCAAGATAACTCTATTACCACTCTATTTGATTATGTTGATTTTATGATAAACATGCTAATCATGAGTATTCAGCACCATACTGAAGAAATTATACCGCTCAAAAGAACTACTCAAGATACACGTACAGCACTAGCTTGGGATGATCAAACGGAAGTAACTATTTCCGAGGCCGTAAACTGCTTATTAAGCTCGCTTGATATTGAATATATCTTCTGGATGCGCCACTCTAACCCATTTCAACACCTTATTGCTAGACTTGCTGAAAAAGAACTATCTAAATCAGAACATAAAAAATGCACAGAACAGCTTAGTATCGTAATCCAATTTTATATTGGACTTGTTAACATTTATTGCTATGAGCATAGCATTATTAATGCTACCACTAATTTTGGTGAGCTAATAGAATCTAATCGCTTGCTATGTGATGATCTTATCTCAACCATTAAAACAAGTATTATACATTCAGATAACACTGAAAATGCGATTATCGACTTTATAAATAAACATAAACATGAATTCAAACTAAGCCATCATATATCTAAAAAGGATATTGTTGCCATTTCTGAGCGTTTTGTGAGAGATTATATTTCAATATCACAATCGCTTCACTTTGATGAGTTTTTATTTTTCACACCACAACATAAAGGTAATTTTATTACTTATCGCGGGGTTATCTGTATGACATTAAGTGATTTCACCTACTATCAATCTCGGAAAATTTACCGTGAAGTATACGAAATAGAAAAATCTCTACCTAATTACTTATCACTTGCACCAGACCAACAGGAACAACAACTTAAACCTCAACGAATTGAACCATTAAAACTATTATATGATTATTTCGAATATGCCGTTTACTTAATTCAAACACAATTTTATAATTCCAATGAAATGCTTGGGTATTTTCTCAGTCGAATTGATCATAATGACTATCAAGTCTACATACCATATACACTAGGTGTTATTGATTTAATTGTGAGATCATCTGAGCAACTATTTTCTCTACTATCAGTACTATCAGCACAGCAAAGACAACAACTCATCCCGCTTATATCGGTAATACTACAAAAACACCTTACCACTGCTCATACAATTAGCCAGTTCAACAATAATTTTCCCACACACATAAATACCTTATTACAACTATTAAAAAATCAATTTGAATTTATAGTAAAACAATTAAATGATTTGCACATTTTATTAATGGTACTCGACATTGAGCAGATATCCTTTCTACTCGAGCATATCGATATACACAAACTTATTAATAACGTTCATATTCTAGCAACTATGCTCGACACATTAGGAAACACGAAGCAAGCATTAGTCCTAAAAGCTATTGGCGATCTCAACCCATACATTAAAAACCAAGTTGATTTCGATGCCTTACAAAAGTACCTACCCAAAACTGACTACCATCAGTTAAGTCGTCATCTTAGTTTATTTGAGAAACCCAATATACTCAAGAGAAAGTCACATCAAACTGAATTTAATGATTATGTTCCTGATTATCGAAAACGCTCACGTAATTCCGGTATGATGTGACCCGAACACTGGCAAAACATGCGCCATACTTAAGATTTGCACTAAGATAATTGCCAGCCCTACGATAAAAACAAGTGCCAATACCTGATTGTTACCTGCCACACGATAGTGAATTACTTGTGCATGATCATCACGTGCGCGCCACTGCCAAACCATTGCGGTTGGCAACAATACCGCTAAAATAGCAAGATAAATTGCAGCGAAACCAAGTGCAAAAATAAAGCCACCAGGATAAGCCAAGGCAAAAATAAGTGGCGGCACAAAAGTTATAAGAGCAGCCCACTCACGGCGTCTACCGCCAAGTTTACGCAAATGATCACAAAAATAATCAAACAGTCCTAAGCCGACTCCAAGAAAGGATGTCGTCACCGCAATATTCGAGAATAAATTAATTACAATCACGATGTAGTGATTATGAAACACCCGGCTTAATTTAATAGTAAATAAGCCCACCGACCCCTCATTTTGCGCTACCGTATAGAAGCTATGCGCACCTGTCAGAGGCAAAACACCCAATGTCACAATCAGCCAAAACACATAAATGACCAACGGAATCACACTTCCGATAATAAATATTACTCGAAGTTTTTGAACATCATGCCCGAGATATTTCAACATACTCGGGATACTGCCGTGAAAACCAAAAGCAGTAAACATCACCGGTAATGCCGCCCAAATATAGAGTGGATGATGCGCTAAATTAACAAGTAAGTTATATTTAACATGGGTCAGCATTGCACTTACACCAATAATTAAGACAGCCACTTTAATCGTGAATAAAACACGATTAACATAATCAACCGCCTTAGTTTTCCAGTATATGATCGCCGCAAACACCAGTGTAAAAAAGATCGCACATAGCTTTACTGGCGCGTGTAAAGATAAATAATGATGTGAGATTTGTGAGAAGAGTGTTGCACCACCAGAAATATAAGCGGCTGTTAGCGAGTAAAACAGTAACATCATCGCCATTGATGCCACCCATTTCCCCCAACTACCAAGCGTTTCAGCTGCCATAGTGCCAAAGCTCGTCCCCACTGGAAAATGAATATTCACCTCAAGTGTTAATAAAGCCGTATAGCACATTAATGCCCAAAGACATAGTAACGCAATAAATGCCATCACAAAGCCGCTACCTGCAGACACAATTGGCAATGCTAGCATTCCCGCTCCTAGTGCGGTTCCAGCAATCATGAGCATACAGCCGATGGTTCTACTTTGTGACATAGCGCGCCTTTAGTAAATAAAGAGGCACTCTACCATTTTTTAGGGTCTGTTTACAGCTTAAGAGTTTCTGAGCACATCAAATAAAATGTCATATTGATTTCGTGCACTCCAGACATAGAAGCCTTGTGCACCAGCATCTTTAGCGGCTTGAATTTGAGCGCGCGTATAGCTGACACGCTTGGCATAGCTCATCGGTACACGATAATTGTATAGCTCTATATAAGCATAAATATTAATGTTCTTGTGATTCTGTAATTGACGCTGGAGCGCATCCACAGATGTGAGAACCGTATTATATGGCTTAGCAGCATGTAAACGAAATGGCTCGTAATGTGATGGATACACCATAGGACAAATTGCATCTATGGATGGTGCAAAAACTTTAACATTCTGACCAATTGTATTCGACGGCTTGAATGCAGCTACACCAAAAATATCAATTTGTAGTTTGATATGCTTGGGCAAATGCTTGCGAAAATACTTAATTACCTTATTCACATGATACGCTTTTTCCTTAGATGACCCTGTCTTTACCGAATAACGAATGTAATCAAGCTGAATCTCTTTAGCACCTAGATGAATGGCGTATTGTGCTAATGCTAGTTTTTTCTTCCAGATATTTTTATTTGTTATCTGATGGTGTCTGCCACCACCAGGAAACATAACGATACGCGATACAACTCTAAAGCCGCGCTTAACCGCATTTTTAACGTTAATAGCATATCTCGAATTACGATATTGTGTATCAATAATAAATGTATCAATACCAACTGCTTTTGATTCGCGTTCGAGATAGTGCATTTTTTTAGGATTTTGCGCTGTAGACTGCGAAATATAAATGCCCTTCACAAATGCTAGTGCCTGACCAGAAAATATCCAGCTACAGCTTAGTATGACTGCAAGCATCACTGCCTTCCACTTTCCACTCATAATCACTCCTAAAAGTAAAACTCACTATGAATGAGTATAGAACATGGCAAAAGTTTTGCTAGAAAAAAAACTTAACTTACTGTAACTTGTTCAAAATACATGGACGTTGTAACTGTATAAGCCACTGGACCACAAACCATGTCTAAACGCGTTGCAATATTGAGCCTTCTAGGTACCACCATTGAATGGATGGATTACACCTTATATGGCTATTTAGCCAATATTATTGCTAAAGAATTTTTTCCACAAATGCCATTAAATCAGAGGCTAACCTGGGTTTTTGCAATTTTTGCCTCAGGGTTATTGCTTAGACCATTGGGTGCACTTTATTTTGGCCACTTCGCTGATCGCCGTGGACGCAAAAAAGCCATGGTCTTTTCATCACTACTAATGGGTATCACCACCTTGGCAATGGGCATCTTACCTGCCTATGCTGAGTGGGGTATTAGTGCCACCATTTGTCTATTCTTGCTACGCATCACCTTGAGTATGGCACTCGCAGGTGAAAATGGCGTGAGTATCTTCATCCTAGAACATACTGAGAGATTACCAAACTTTTTTGCCAGTCTCAGCGGTGCAGCTGCAAGTGCAGGCATGTGCTTAACTGCCTTTTTGATTATGTTATTTACGAGTAAACATCTATCGCATGATAGCTGGCGTATCGCTTATATTATTAGCAGCCTACTCTGCATTACTGTGGGACTTTTACGCTTTGCATTGCCTGAAACACCTGAATTTAAAAAAATCATGCGCTATCGTAAAATCAGAAGAACACCTTTTTTAACAGCACTAAAAAAATATCCAGGCCCAATTGGCATTACTTTTGCGTTTGCTGCTTTTATGGGACTCTACACTTACATTTGCAATATTTATTTTCATACCTACTTAATTGACTTTTGTCACTTTCGCACTCACTCAGTTGCTATTGCAACTATTTTCGGTCAAGTCGTTGCCATGTGTATGATACCACTTGCAGGCTTGATTACCGACTATACTCAAAAACATACCGTGTTACTAGTAGGACTAGTTTCTGCAACTGTGATTCCACCATTTATGTTTATTCTGGCTGACACACATACGATTAATAATATGATA
Source organism: Gammaproteobacteria bacterium (assembly GCA_030429175.1). Taxonomy (GTDB): domain Bacteria; phylum Pseudomonadota; class Gammaproteobacteria; order Coxiellales; family Coxiellaceae. Next base: position 7,042 of record JAUIDD010000015.1, on the reverse strand, counting down.
TTTGCCATGTTCTTATATGGTATAGGCATGGGACTATCACTTGCCCCTATGTTTAAAACACTTTTTGATTTATTTCCAACTGAATTGCGTTACAGCGGCATCACGGTCACATGGAATATAAGTATCGCTATCTTTGGGAGCTCTGCTGCCTTGATCGCACATTGCTTCGCACACCATCATATGGCTAATTATGCCGGATTTTATGTCTCATTTAGTGCAGTGGTTGCCATATTTGTCATTATACAAATGGACCTCATGGCACACTTAGATAAACACCGTTTTCGCTACAGCATTTAAAGTGTAAAGGAATAACTACCTGCTTCACTGAGATCATTATTATTTGTCGCGTCACTTGAAAATAATCCAGAGCGGTTTTGCGCAACTGCAAGCAAAGCAATATCAGAAGTCACATCTTTTACCGAAATTGGCGCGACCCCTTCTTCAAGAAAACTAGGCATTACACCCGTTTGTGTATATTTTTTAAATGCTGTTAACTGCCTATCTGTCATAGCTTGTGGTAACCTGGTGTGCCTCGAAAAATAAATTACTTCATACGATTGCTGGTATACCTTGTCATCAAATGTGTCAGTGTTTGCTAGCGCTTCTATACCATCAGGTAACTCACCTGAATAAGCAAATCGCTTAATCTCATCTATTTGAGTTTGTAACAATCTCTCAACATGCGGTACTGCACGTAACAGCTTACATTCGCGATCAATCAAGTCAACAGAATCATTAGCGTCACTTTTTATAGCGAGTGCTTTAACTCTCTCATATAATACTTTAGTAGCAGCTGTATCAATATTAGGGTCACCTGCGTGAGCACTCGTCATTTGGTCTATTTGCTGCTTCAACTCATCTATCACCAGCAGCGTTTCTCGAGACTGTGTCTTAGAGAAGAAATCTAATATACTCGCGACATGGCACACTTCATCGCCTATAAGCACCACGGCATCAGATACAAGCTCCTCAAGACGCATATGTGGTGGCAGCTCATCCTTTAAAATATGATAATTAAGTGCGGCTAACTCAGCATCCGTTGCAGCTTGAGATGCAATACCATTGGTAAGCATATAAATGAGTTGCAAGGAAATATTAATTGGTTTATGTGTTACTCTACCCGTATCGTATACATGACCACTTCTCTCAACCCTTGCAGGTAAATCTAGACATAATACTAAACGATGTTTTGTTCTAAAAAAAGTATTTATAACCTTTTTTAAAAGCGGCCTTTTATTATCCTTTTCGATCCATTTTTCATAACCCTTATGAACCCTATGCTTGGGCTTTTTAGTTACTTTTTTCCTCGCAGAACCATGAGCAGACTGAACAAGTACCTGACTTGCATCAAAACCATTATCACCATAAACAGCTGTTTCACCACCCGCAAGCTGAAAACCTGATGAAAGATCCCCACCTAAAAATTCAGTGAAACCTGATGCTATACCGCCACCACCTGAAACTGCAGACATATAATGTCCATGAGCTGACTTATTGGTAAAGCCGCCGGTTGATTTGACATGAATTTTCACTGTCTGCTTAGGCGCCCAGTTTATGTCATCGATATTACTCGTCGCATAGAGATAATATGGGGTTCCCTTTTTAATCAAGCTAAATTGTTGCTGCAAAATTTCATAAAATGTTCCATGAAACTCAAAGCTCATGGATGGCTTATATGGTCCTTTGATGCCTAGCTTACTACGCTGCTTGCGTGATACATTACCTAAAATAATTGGCTCTACTGGCGTCTTTTTATCATCGGGACTTAGCACATGACGTGGGTGCAATAATTCTTGATTAGACACAAAAGGATTGCCCAATCTATATATTTGCTCATTTCCGCACTCTAGATAACCTGATTTTACTTGTTTTCGCATCAATCTGCCCCATATTTATGTACAAATCCATGAGGTATTCACTTATTCTCGGTAGTTAATATATAGGATAAATATTAAAGATACATTAACAGCTAAATTATATATTTGACTCAGCTTAAACAATATGGCCTGCTCATCACGCTGCTTGCGTGATAAATTGCCCAATCTAAATGCTTGCGCTTCGTTGTATTCTGGATAACCTAATTTAACCTTACCCATTTTTAGCCCCATCCTTTATGCTATTATCTTTCTATACACTAAAAACGAATTCTGTTTCAACTGGTAACATCCTGTTTCTATCAGTAGAAAAAAGCCTTCCAAAATTAACTGCACCTACAATAGCACTCTCATTTCGTGTTACACACACAGGCTCAACACCCACTTCAAGAAACTCAGGCATTACACCCGCTTGTGTATAGGCTTTAAATGCTGCTAGCTGCTCATCCGTCATAGCTTGTGGTAGCCTGGCGTGCCTCGAAAAATAAATTACCTGATACGCTTGGTGGTATACCTTGTCATTAAATGTGTCAGTGTTTGCCACTTCTTCTATACCATCAGGTAACTCACCTGTATAAGCAAAAGTTATAATTTCGTCGATTTGTAAGTGCAACATTTTTTCAACACGGGCCCTTGCATATACCAATTTTAATTCATGCTTAATAGAGGCTAGCTCTTTCTTAGCATCTGCAGTTATTGGCAACAATGATAATCTTTTAGTGCGTTCATATAATTTTTTAAGTGCGACTTTATCGACATCAGAATTTTTAATTAATGTACTATTTACTTGAGTCATACTATGTTCAAGTGCTTTTTCAATGTTTAATGCTGCTCTTGTTTGCACTTTATGAAAGAAGTCTAAAATAGTCGCTAGGTGGTGCTCACAATCTCTCAAAACTACAACTGCATCGCTTAGTTTATCTTTATATTTTAAGTAACTAGGTAGCTCGGCTTTTAAAATATTGTATTTTAATGCAGCTAACTCAGCTTCAGAGGCGGGCGCCGATGGCATACGGTTCAATAATGCGTAGAGTATATGTAACGATATATCAATTGGTTTTTCAGTTACACGACCCGTGTCGTATGTAGTTTTACCTGTACCATATTTAGCAGCATGCTGATTTTTGGAACAAGCATCAAGCCTTAACTCAAGCATGTATTTTTTTCTAAATAATTTGTTATAAATTTTAGAAGGCTTTTTACCCTTCATCCAGCGCTCAGCTCGATCTTCCTTCTGCTTTCCTTTAGCATGAGTACTGAAATGCCTTTTCATCATCAATCCATGCCCTGTTGTCTCGGCTAACTCACCAGAAACATGGAATGTATGGGCCGAATGATGAACTTGACTCAGTAACTCAAAATCCTTACCTGCCATACCAGTCATAGCTAAAGGAGAAGCAGGGCCTAATATACCGAAAAAAAAGCTTTTAGCATAAACACTATGTAATGCTTCATTAGCAAAACCACCCACTTCATATAGATGTAATTTAACTGTTTCAAGCGGTCGCCAATCACCATTTTCATCACAACTTGTTGCAAAAATTTTAAATGAATAACCCATTTTAATTAACTCAACTTGCTGCAAAATGATATCAGGAATTGTACCGTAAAATTTAAAGCTAAAGTGCTCCGCATGCTTCGAAGTCAAATTCAAAATATCTTTACACTGTACTTCTGATATCTTACCGAGAACGATAGGTTCTACAGGAATCTTAGAGTCACCAAAAATGCTAACTACTGGCCACGGATTTATTTTGTTGATGTTTCTAACAAAAAATTTTTGCAAAGACTGAGCTACAGTCATATCATCACAGGGATAACCAAACCGTACTTTAGATTTTAGTATTGACTTGTTTTTTCTCGACATTAACCTGCCCCATACTTATGCACAAATCCCTGAGCTAATTACTTGCTGTTGGTGTTAATATACAGTATGAAAATTAAAGATAAATTAAGAGCTATAGATATACTTAAAATAGGCTGGAAATATTATAACTAACTGATTTTATGCCTAAGAAGCTGGTTTAGAAGCGCTGGCCCCTGATAGATTAGGCCTGTATAGAGCTGAATTAAGCTTGCTCCTGCAGTAAATTTCTCTTCTGCAGCCTCGATGCTATCTATCCCACCTACACCAATAATCGGTAAGTTAGGACCGGCAATTGCCGCTATAGCTGCCACTGCTTGAGTAGCACGATCAGCGATCACTCGGCCACTTAAGCCACCTGCTTCTAACGCATTTGGCAGCCCCTCTACACCTTCTCGCGAAAGTGAGGTATTGGTCGCGATAATGCCATCGATTTGATGCTTCAAGAGGATATTTATAAATGCTTCTAGCTCAGAGTGAGGGTAATCAGGGGAAAGCTTAACGAGCAACGGCACATATTTACCATGCCGTTGTGCCAATTCTTGGCGACAGTAATCAATTTGCGCAAGCAACGCATCCAGTTGGTGCTCTGCTTGTAGATCTCTGAGACCAGGGGTGTTTGGTGATGAAAGATTTATCGTAATATAATCGGCATACGTATACACTTTTTCGAGGCATGTATTATAGTCTTTGTAAGCATATTCGTTTGACGTATCTTTATTTTTACCAATGTTAACCCCGACAATGCCGGGCATGCGTCGCTGCTGCAATCGCGCCACTAAGTAATCAACGCCATGATTATTAAAACCCATACGATTAATCATCGCCTGCGCTCGTGGAATACGAAATAAACGCGGTTTAGGATTACCAGACTGAGGACGTGGTGTGACCGTACCAACTTCAACAAAACCAAAGCCAAGGCTTAATAATGCATCGATACAATCACCATTTTTATCCCAGCCTGCTGCCATACCAATGCGATTAGGAAATTTCATACCCATTAATTCGATTGGTGATTGCTGAGACTTAGGTTGGCGCTTGGGAACACATAAATTTAAAAATTGTTGTGCAAGTCTATGCGCTGTTTCTGGGTCTAAACAAAATAATAGCGGCCTAATTAAACGGTACATTCTAGTGCCCATACGCGCAACATCGCATTCGCGCCGATTAAATTTTTAAATGATACCTCACGAATCTCGATACCATAGTTATTTTTTTGTAACTTTAACATCACAGGCCCCAACCATTCAGAAATAGTACCTTTCTCTGTTAATAACGGAAAGATACGCAACTCTTCACTCACACGACACAACTCAAATATCACCTGGTCAGGACGACAGTCATTTTGTGCATGACGACAAAATACATAGTCAGAGCAAAGCGCTAATTGAAACTGGTGATTGGCATAAGGAAGCTCAGGCATCAACACTGATTCATAACGTTCTTGACGCTTACCTGTTGCATAGTCTTGGAGAAAATGAAGTTTATTACGCTCCCACATCGCAAAAATTCTATCTAATGCTTGAGTGCCTTCTTTTAATATTTTATTTGCATGCTTTTTTAAGTAAGCAGCATTCATATCGAATAAATTATTTGCATATGCACGCATATCTTCAATATCCAAACGATAAATAGCGTCACCACTTATAATACGAGAGCCCTTCTCGTATGCTTCTGCATTGAAACTAGAAATACTACCTGGAAAATCGAGTATTGTTTTTTCATAGTCGATTGGCTTTAAATCGAACATTTGCTCGTATTCATCGAGTCCATGCACCCAACCAGGAATGACCTCAACTTCCGTCACAAATAAATCTCCTCTATTCTTTTACTTTGCTCACTTGGGATATACAATATCCCACAGCGAATCGTCGCCAACGCCTGCTCGGCGCTAATGACCTAGCTTAGGAGACTTTGATCTATGATTCAAGGGATGACTACTAATCTTTCAGAAACGGCCTCACTATTACGCGACTCTGTATATCAATTTGCCAAAAGTGAAGTTGCTCCAATCGCACAACAGATTGATGAAAGCAATCAATTTCCACGAGCACTTTGGCCCAAACTTGGGGCGCTCGGACTATTGGGGATCACCGTAGACGAACATTATGGTGGTTCTAACATGGGTTACTTTGAGCATGTGATTGCCATGGAAGAAATAAGCAGAGCATCAGGCTCTATTGGCTTAAGCTACGGTGCACACTCTAACTTATGTGTAAATCAAATCCACCGCTTTGGTAGCAATGCTCAAAAGCAACGCTATTTACCCAATTTATGTAGCGGAGAATTTGTCGGTGCTTTAGCCATGAGTGAGGCGAACTCTGGCTCAGATGTCGTTAGCATGAAATTGTCAGCAACCATTAAAGGTGATGACTTTGTTCTTAATGGTACTAAAATGTGGATTACCAATGGGCCTGAAGCTGACGTATTAATTGTTTATGCAAAAACAGATCCTAAAGCAGGTTCGCATGGTATTACAGCTTTCATCATAGAAAAAGGCATGCCTGGATTTACTACTGCCCAGAAGCTTGACAAGCTCGGCATGCGCGGCTCTGATACTTGTGAGCTAGTTTTTAATGACTGTATCGTGCCACGTGAAAATATATTAGGAGAACTCAATCATGGTGTTTCAGTCTTAATGAGTGGCCTAAACTATGAGCGCGTTGTCCTTGCGGCAGGACCAATTGGACTGATGCAAGCCTGCATGGACATCGTCTTACCTTATGTTCATGAGCGCAAACAATTTGGCAAACCTATTGGTGACTACCAACTGATCCAAGCAAAAGTTGCCGATATGTATACAGTACTTAATGCCTCGCGTGCGTATCTTTATCAAGCTGCACAAGCATGTGATTCTGGTACTGTAACAAACCATGATGCTGCTGCTGTTATTTTATTCGCTTCTGAAAACGCAACCCAAGTTGCGCTTCAAACCATACAATGCCTGGGCGGTAACGGCTACATTAATGAATTCCCCGCAGGGCGCCTATTACGTGATGCCAAGCTCTATGAAATCGGCGCAGGCACTTCTGAAATTCGCCGTCTCATTATTGGACGCGAACTTATGAAATTAAACCCATAGCTGAGAATACCATGACTGACGACATTTTAATTATTAATGCCTTTCGAACTGCGATTGGTAGCTTTAATGGTTACTATAAAAATGTAACAACACCAAAACTCGCAAGTTACACCATACATGCTAACTATGAACACGCTGGCATCAATGCTAATCATATAGATCTTGTCACTATAGGCTGTGTATTAAGCGCAGGACTAGGACAAGCACCAGCAAGACAAGCTG
>JAUIDD010000014.1 GCA_030429175.1 Gammaproteobacteria bacterium | reverse complement strand
ATAATACACATAGCGTGGTTCATATTGATCATTTGCGCCAATTCTTCTCGGAACAGGTCAGTGTTAGGTTCACATTTTTGCTTCGGTTTCATCAAAAAATTCCCAGGTTTTTATGTACTTCTTCTAGAAAGTGGCAATTTTACCATAGTTTTTTTCGGCATTATGAATTTTTTATACCATTTTTTAACGTGTTTTTTGAAATATAAGGGGTTATTCAGGGTTAACTAGATAAGCTACAAAATACTACTGTATATTCTCAATATTCGGATCATATTTATAATTTTTATAGGAGACTATTGTGATATCCGAAATTAAAGACGCAATTATTCTGCCGATTTCGCAGCAGGATATACCTTTTTTAAGATTAATAGTGAATCCTTAGCTGCAGTAGGTACTTTTCGAGTGAGTTCTGACGAAGCTGTGGTAGAAGAGGCAGCAGCAAGTGCTGAACAGTCCCAAGAAAGCACAGTTTAAGATTAAAAATAGCGTTTTGTTTAACAATAAGTAGTGGGGAAAATTAATACAGCTGAGATAAAAAATATGTTAGAGTGCAGTTGTTGGCAGAGTAAATAGTTCTATATATTGTATAGGGAAGAATTTATGCATAGCGTTCCAACATCTCAAGAAGCACAGGATTTAGAAAGGCAGCAGCTTGCCTGGTCAGAGTTCTGGCATTGTCGTCAATTATTATGGGCCTATGCGAAACGGCGTCAATGGCGACATCCTTTTTGGTATGAGCATAGTCCACGTGCGTGGCGTTATTATCGGCATATTAAATTAGAAGCATATGACCTTGTTGAGCAGTGGTATGTGCGTGTGGGTTTGGCGCTTGATCATTTATTAAGTGGTGAGCAAGAAGCCTTAGCCGAATTACGCCGATTACTTTCGTTTCAGCGAGACCAAGGAGTTAGGCGGCTACGTCAAGCCTGTCAGCGTTATTCACCTGAACTATTGTTTCAGCCGCGTTCTAATAGGGCTCGCTGGGTAGATGAATATCGTTATTGGTTATCAACGGTAGAAGCAAATATAAAGCGTTTGCAGCCTTGGTATTCATGGAATTTAGCACATTATATTGATCAAAGTCGTCGACGGGTGCGCGCTTACGATGCCATGGCCGCGAAACGTTATGGCTGGTGGCATAAGTTAGTAGTTTGGATGCAAGGTATTTCGCGTCGCCGACGTATAGTGGCATTGGCTGATGTGCAGGTATCACTCAAACAATATTTGAATGCAGCGACAGATAAGCTGCCGGATAGACGCTTAAATAGCGCTTTAACGCATTTACGACGTATTGATCCGACTACTACAGGATTGACTGAGTCGATTGAATACGTTATTACTCAGCATCGGATAGAAACAGAATTAACAGAGCCAATAGAATCAAAAGAGAATGACATGAGTATGCGCGAACACATAGAAAACATACCCGAAGCGCTGACCCAAGAAGTGTGGGCGATCAAGCGAAGCATCATGAGTCATTTGGATCAGCTTGTTTTATCGGCTGTACAAGGTGATATGGATGCAATAGCGTTATCGTGGCGACAATTATATGAAGCGCAGTCAAGCAGTTGGGCGCGATTAGTAGAGGCATATCCACAATATCAAGTGAGCTGTATACAATTAAAATGTATGGCGCTGCAAACCTTAAGCGAAATCGAAACTCAGTTATTTAGATTATCGAATTATTGCAGCCTGGTTCAGTCCCAACAATCTGAGTTATCCGCTTTGGAAAATCTAGCCTCGTTATCATCTATGCTAGAACGATATCGATGGGCATCTGATCAATTTAAAAAATCACACGAACAGCATCAGCAATTTATAGCAGTATTATTGCCAGAAGATTGTGATCATGAGATATGGAATTTGTTTAAGCCATTAGTAGATGTGCGTTATCAAGAATACTGGGCTGCTTTTACTGAGACATTGATTGCTTATGAAGATGCACTTGCGGAGCAATTTAAGCAAGCCTTTGCTGAGGGGCCGAGTTTAGAGAAGCTATGGCAACAGATAGAAAACTTATTAGAGCAAAATTCAGCAAGCTTGTATCAACAAAAGTGGCGTCGATCTCAGGAAAATGCATTTGAGACATCATTGTATAATGAATTGGTACAGTTATCATCAACTGCACATGGCCACTCTTTAAAACTATTAGAAAAACAAAGACAAGAGCAACATGGCCATATTGCTATTGGCTTAAATGTTATTTGGGAATTGCTGGATGAAATTCGAGTGTGGCGCGAATCGCTTGCCGATTGGTCGCGTCGCTATGCCACAACTTTAGCCCAATTAAAGCAGTTTCGTTTTAGGCGCGCGTCGCCTACACAGCTGACAAAGCTTTGGGATGATTATCGCGCATTGATAACGACATTCCGAGCCATTGACCACTTGATTCAATTAAGTTATCGCTGTGATGTGGCACGATTATTTGATGACCAGGTGCTTGATAAAGGTCTGCCTATTGAAATTTACGAGGAGCAGAAGATTGTTAAACCCGATCCAACTTCTCCTCATTATAGAGGGGCGTTTTGTGGTTATTATAATTCAGAAATTTTGATGACGTATGAGACACGTAATTTATTCCCTTCTCGAGGAGTCATATTCGAGTCTTCTGTTGGAGTAAACAATTTAAATATGACAGTTTTTATCTGCGTAAAAGCTGTGTTGAATTACAAAAGCAGCTTATGTATAAGATTCTCGAAGAGCGTCGGGTAGATATGGTGGCGTGGGTTGATGCTGTTTTCAATCATGCAGAGTTTAAACTACAGCTAAAACAACTGGGGCTGATCTACAGACGTTATCAACAGCGTTATCATTCGGATCAATTTAATAGTCAGATGGCGGCTTTGGAGATAAAAGTGGAGAATAAAAAAGAATACGCAATAATGCTGATGCAGACTGTAAAAGAAATTTACCCGGATATATTGAGTAAGTATGCTTTGGTGAGTCAGTTAATTACGGATCGAGAACACTTAGCAAAATATATGATGAACGATGTGATGCATGCATTGGATAGGCCGGCGCAGGAGCTGGAAATGTTGAATAGTTTTATTAAGGATGATCGTCAAACGTGGCGTGCGCTAGCGCTAGATAGCATAGATGATCTTGTCTGGGCGCAGCATTCTTTATTAGCTGATCGCCTTATTGCAAAATTAGATGCCGAAATTGAACAAGAATGGCATGAAAAAGAGCAATACAGACGTGAAAAAAATCAATTTCGGCGTGAGGGTGAAGAAGCTTTGCATCGTACATACAAAAGCAAGCAATTTACGGAGATGTTAGAGTTATTGGGTAACGTGGGGTTGTTGCTTGAAAGTGCTTCAAAAGGTTGTTTAAAAATGATGGAAGCGGTTGCGTATTATCTAGAAAGCACGCTGGATATCGATGCATCGACAAATCCAACGCTTGAGACATTATCGCAGATGTTAAATTGCCCTATTTTAAAGTTGATATGTTTGGACAGTGTGCATATTACTGTTGAGAATTTAGAGTCTTTATCTCAATACCGAGGAGGCATGCCGATTTTTATTTTTTATCTGGGAGATCACGTAAATGCTTATCTAAAAGTAAAGCGTGCACAATGGGCGGGAGATGCAAACATACCACCACTATTGTTAACTGAGATAGAAAAACGCGAACCCAGGCTCGAAGCTATTAAGCGAGAATATGAAACGAGGCTACAAGAAGAATACGGGGATGAGGATAAAGTAATAAAGTCACCATCATTATCTTCTTCAGCTTCTTCTGATATACAAGTTGATAGTTCAAATGATCATTCAAGTGCAGAGTGTGAAGTAGGTGAGGTAATAGTGTCTCCTTCAGTTTCGCCAGTTGTACAAACAGGTGGACCACAATTATTTTTACCTAAGGATAATAGAGGTTCTGAGAAGCAAGTTAAGCCTGATCTACGTTCGGAATATTATTGCCTCAGTAGTGTTTAATAGTAATTTGGACTATTACGAACCGGAGGTTACCCATGTCTACCAAAAAGAACAAAAGTTATACGTTAGAATTTAAATAATCATCAGCAAAACTTTCTGCTGAATCTGATCAACCTATCTCTCAAACAGCTAGAGATTTAGGAGTAAACAAAACGACTTTATATGGTTGAGTTGCTAAATATGCGCCTTAGCCAAAGAAACCATTAGAGCCTAAAGATCAGCTTCAAAGCAAGCTTCAGCATCCATGATATTGGGCTTCATGTTAAGAGTTGACAGTGGATGGTGGGATTAGCTACAATTCTCGGTCAATAATTGCGCCGATTTGATATCAGATTGCGGGCGCGTAAGAAGCACAGCTAAAGAGAATAATACATGATTTATCTGCATAATCTATCCAAAATATACAATACCGCAGGTCGTGATCTGTATGCGCTTAAAAACATTGAATTAAATGTAAGTGCAGGAGAAATTTGTGGTGTCATTGGTCCTAGTGGGGCAGGCAAATCGACGTTATTACGTTGTGTGAACCTACTTGAACGACCAACTTCTGGCAGCGTTCGGGTGGATGCGCAAGAGTTACAGCAATTGTCAGCAAAAGCGTTACGCCAGGCCCGCCACCAGATCGGGATGATCTTTCAGCACTTCAACCTATTATCTACGCGTAATGTATTTCAAAATATTGCTTTTCAATTAACTTTATTGGGTGAAACTAAAACTGAGATTCAACGTAAAGTGCTGCCACTTTTAGAATTAACGGGTTTAACCGATAAAGCTGATGCATATCCGCATCAATTAAGCGGTGGCCAAAAACAGCGAGTGGCGATTGCGCGTGCCTTGGTTACGCAGCCAAAGGTGTTGCTGTGTGATGAAATGACTTCAGCACTTGATCCAGAAACGACGCGTTCGATTTTAAATTTGATTAAAAAAATTAACCAAGAACTCAATCTATCGATTTTATTGATTACCCATGAGATGAATGTAATTAAGCGAATCGCTGATCAAGTGGCAGTAATTGAAAGTGGTGAAATTGTTGAAAATAGCGATGTGTTACATTTATTTCGTGATCCACAAAGTCAAATAGCTAAGCAATTTGTGCAAGGTGATTTACACGACCATATTCCAATTGAGCTACGTGAGCAGATTTATGTCGATCCACATGCTAAGAGCAAGGCAATTATTCAAGTCGCATTTATTGGTGATACAGCAACACAGCCTATTATCGAAGATTTAATTCATCATTCAAAATTACGCATTAATATTCTACAAGCAGATTTAGAATACTTACGTCGTGAGACGATTGGGGTGATGACATTAACGCTTGAGGGTGATCAAAAGAAGCGTGAGCAAGGGTTGGTATTTTTGCGTGAGCGTGGCTTAGGTGTTGAGGAGTTGGGTTATGTCGATTGAGATGTGGGCAGCATTAGGTAATGCAACTTGGGAAACGTTGGCAATGGTGTTGGTCTCGACGGTATTTGCGATCATATTAGGCTTGCCACTAGGCGTGTTACTGTTAATTACACGTGATCAATTTTTTTCACAACACGTAATGTTGCATCGTAGCCTTGCTTTTATCGTCAATATTATCCGCTCGATTCCATTTATTATTTTATTGGTATTGATTGCGCCGCTAACGAGATTGGTTGTCGGTACATCAATAGGCATGGCGGCGGCGATGGTACCGCTGGCGATTTCTGCAATTCCTTTCTATGCGCGTATTACTGAGTCTGCATTTAAAGAAGTACCTGATGGTTTAAAAGAAGCGGCATTAGCAATGGGAGCATCACCATTTCAGATTATATATAAAGTACTTTTGCCAGAGTCATATGGTGGTTTAATCCGTGGTGCGACATTAACTATGATTACTTTAGTGGGTTATTCAGCTATGGCAGGTGCTGTTGGTGGCGGTGGACTTGGTGATTTGGCAATTCGCTATGGTTATCAGCGTTTTGAAATTGGCGTGATGATAGCGACCGTTGTCGTATTGATTATAATGGTGCAGCTGATACAGTGGCTGGGTGATTTTTTAGTGCGGGAGAAATAGCATGATTAAAAAAAGTATCGTATGTATCTTAGTTTTATTTATAGTTGCATGTTCGTCTAAAAAACCAAATGAAAATGCAATTGTCGTTGGCACGATATCAGGGCCTGAGACACAATTGATGGAAGTTGCTAAAAAAGTCGCTGCAAAGCGTTATCATTTAGATGTGCAGATTGTACCGTTTTCTGATTATAATGCACCTAATCTTGCTTTAGATGACAAAAGTATCAATGCTAATGTGTTCCAGCATAAAGCATTTTTAGATGCACAAACAAAAGCGCGCAATTTAAAATTAGTTGCGATTGGCAAGACGTTTTTGTACCCAATGGCAATTTACTCGCATAAATTAAAATCTCTAGCTCATATCCCTGAGGAGGCTAAAGTTGCGATTCCAAACGATCCAACAAATGAAGGGCGTGCGCTATTATTACTGCAGAAGGCAGGTCTTATCACCTTAAAGCCAGGTGTGGGTGCTAATGCAACGCCAATAGATATTATTAAAAATCCTAAAAAATTACGTTTTATTGAGCTTGATGCTGCAGAATTACCTCGCAGTCTAAATGATGTGACAATTGCTACGATCACAACGACTTATGCAATTCCAGCAGGCTTATCACCGCTTAAAGATTCCTTACTACGTGAAGGTGTCCAGTCACCTTTTGTAAATTTAATTGTAGTCAGAGCACAAGATAAACAAAACAAAAAACTGCAAGAGCTGGTCAAAGCGTACCAATCACCTCAGGTCGAGCGTGCGGCACAACGTTTATTTGGTGATGCAGCTATCCCTGGTTGGAAATAGCCTACTAAAAACGGTATTATGCATCACTAAAAAGGAGGTGCATGATGCCAAAACCGATCACTGATAAGCAACGACTACTAGAGCACCTTAATGGTATTCTACCTGGATGTGTTTTCGAACTGATACGCGCTGATGAATATCTACAATTTCAAGGCCAAGGATTTGCACTACCTTGGTTTGCCTGTATATCAGCTCATGAGTTATCAGTGCTTCCAAGTAATGATCGTTATTGCATACAATTAACCAACCAAAATATAAAACAAATACAGACACAGTTTTTATCTCTACAGTTTACTAATGATAAAACCATATCTATCCAACTTGATTATTTGAAAATTAATTCTGGATGCTACGATATCAAGTTTGAACAGTTACTTGGTCAGTATGTTTATGATGACCGTATCAGTATTCATATGGTGCGTGATTGGGTGCGTCGATTAGAGTGGTTGCTGCTTAATCGGGCTGAAAATATAGAAGTAGTATTACCCAGATTATTTTATTTTTTTATTCACGTTATTTACTTTCTTCCACCGAATCAGAATTGGAGTGCGTTACAAGATCAAATTTATAAAGAGCTACTTGTGCTTGTGAATATCTTTCGAAAATCAAATTTATTTTCAAAGATGATAGAAAATGATCGCTTACTGTTTAGTCGTATTGAGGCGCAGTTGTACATGTTGGAAGTAAGATCTGAAAAAGAGACAGATGATAGTGCGGTAGGTAAAGCGCTCATTAAAATCGCGCAAGACATGCGCCCGACGGTGACAGTGAGTCGTGATATATCGTGCTCAGTGGCATTGTTATGTAATGTTCAATATGAAATAGACAAAAATATATGTCTAAATCTTATTACAGATTTATTTCTCATCATTGAATTATTTAAAAATTTTGAAACAGTTTACAATAAAGAGTTGATTTCATGTGATTTTGCTTTTTTGGTTGATGTACTAATGCGTGTTTATGGCAAAGTTGGAAAATTATATACTCAAAGTAAAGAGCGACTTATGCCAGCACTTATAGATTACTTTGAAGATTTGCCTGGAATTATTTTATCGTTACATGAAAAAGGCATTGAGGCATTACGTGTTGCGCAGCAAATTTTACCACTATTGATAGCACCATCTTTTTATCAGCCTGGCTGTGAGTATTATGATGATTCGCTTACGCAATTGGTGACACTATTGTGTCAAAATGATTATATTACCATAGCTTCTCAGCAACAGTTATCGCTTGGCGTTTCTTTAAAGTTTGAGCAGGCAAATTTTTTACATATGTTAATCTCTACAGCTTCCTATGATCTCGTTGAAAAAATATTTCCTGTGTTACACCAATATAAAGTTATTTTTGAGCTGATACAGCAACCCGTTCAAGCGATCGTGCGCAATAAGCGGCTTGAAGGTATGTCATTTGCAATTTTTTTAGAGCACTTGTTGAATCGTTATCCGTATGAGGGGGAGTTATGTGTAGCCTCATTATTGCAAGTACTTATGCTAAATAAGCTCTGTCATCCAAAATTAATGGAAATTTTAATTCATCTTGCCGAATGTAAGAAGCTGACGCAAAATATAGTATCTGGTTATGAAGGTGCTATTATAGAAATGGCGGTAGACGATGGTCTAACTTTATTTATTGAACTGTTGATGGACACTGTGCGTTTTGATGATGATCGGTTGATTGATTTGCTTAAAGGTGTGATCGAATATCAGGATGATAGGACTGCAATAGCGCAAATGGTTTTTGATGCATTGGTGCGGAACTTAAAGCCTGAGCTGCTAGAGGTGCAATTAGATATGCCAAAAGAATTAGCCGTCTATCTCCATCGGCACTATCCAAATCACTGGCCTTTTTCCTATTATGTGCATGCAAAAACAGGCGCACTGATGACAGCTGAGATGTTATTGGCGCATCAGGAGATTCAAAAACTACAGGCTATAAATATTGAAGTGACGTTAGATTTGCGCGCATGTTGTTATGTATTGGTCTGTCAGGACTACAAGCAGCCACAACAGATTTTGATAAAGCAGCAGAAACAACCTGTGGCTTATACACCGTGTACCAGAGATATTAAACGTATGTTGCTGATGCGTTATGAGGAAATTGTCGATCATAAGGCGTATGTTTGTGTGTCTATCGGAAGCATACTTTATAATCGTCATAATAGTGATGATTTACTGTCTTTGGCCTATCAGCAAACTTCTGACTATCAACAACTGGAATGTCTCTGTGAGCATTTAGAGTTATTATTAGCGCGACTTTCGCATGATGAAATAGATAAGGAGATTTTATCTCCTTATCGAGATCGATTGGAAAAAAATCAAGAACAGTTGATTTCTGCGTTGACTGAGGCATTAGCGCATCCAGAATCTATAAATGGTGTTGCGATTAAGGAGTTGGAGTCTAAGATTAACAATTGGCAACGCCATTGTGCTAGCACACTTGAAAAAGTGCATACTGCTATTAAGCGTCAGCAAGATAAAGCGCAGCGTTGTCTTCAGTGCTTAACTCAGCGTTTAAGTGATATCAGATCACAGGGGTATCACCTAGATAAACAACAAGTTGACATGGTTTCAGCTGCGCAAAAGCTGGTGCGTAAATTATCTAAGAAAGGATCTATCTCTGTCGAATGTATGCAAACGCTTGAGCAAAAGAATCGAGAACTAGCGGATATTCAAAGAATCTTGCTGAGACAAGAGCAGAATAGGCAACGCGAAGTGGCAGCAAAGGCATTACTCGTGCTGCAACAAAAGCAGCGAGCATTAGGGGCACGCCGTCGCACTAAATCTGAAGAGACGCTGCCAGCAGCAACAAATTCACCGCCAGAGGTGCGGCCTTGTCGCACACTTTCAGAGCCGGTTACAGTACCGGTTGCTGATACTGCACCCGTAGTGACAAATGTGGCGCAGGAAGTGTTGGTTAATGCACCTAACTTAGTATTAGTGCCACAAGCAAGAAGCACTTGTAATCAAACCTCCTTGTTTGGATCCTATTTAAATGTCGGCAGGGATGAGGCAAAGAGGCTTGATATGGAGAGCTCAGATTTTGATGTGGTCAGAAGTGTACTACTTGCGCTTTGATAGAGTGCTGATTCAAGTTAACTTAAACGAAGCTGCCACTGGTAGTATCGTTATCCTCATCTTCTTCTTCGTGGTCATGACCTGTGATGGGTACACGACCGCGGCTTTCATTGACCCGTTCGCGTAGGTCTTTACCTGGTTTGAAGTGAGGTGTGTACTTGGCTTCGGTGAAGACGCGCGCACCTGTTTTGGGGTTGTGCGCCTTTCTGGGTGGGCGGTAGTGGAGGCAGAAGCTGCCAAAACCACGGATCTCAATACGATCGCCATGACCTAGAGTCTCACTCATGCGTTCGAGAATATGGTTAACGCTCAGTTCAACGTCTTTGAGTGAAAGCGAATCTTGTTTGTTCGCAATTTTAATGATGAGTTCTGACTTGACCATGGGTTACTCCATTAGGTTCCATGAGATTGTGCAATTCATAAACTACATTATAGCGTGGAAATCCAACTAGTGAAACAGGCAAATATGAATTTTTTCTATAAATTCAGCATTATGCCGGTTCTTGCTAAGGGTTTGCCATCAAAAAACACTTGATCTTGTATCAGGCTGATGCGCTTAGCCCTAATTTTGGCGATAATGTCTGGGTAGAAGCGATGCTCGAGTTTTTGGATACGAGACTTGAGGCTGGATTCGGTGTCATCAGGATTGATTTCAATTTGAGCTTGAGCAATGATGGGTCCAGCATCCAGGTCGCTGGATACGTAATGAATGCTCATGCCATGAAATTGATCACCTGCTTTGAGCGCGCGGTGGTGGGTATCTAATCCTCGATGTTTGGGGAGTAGTGAGGGATGGATATTAATTAGTTTGCCATAGAAGTGATTGACAAAATCTTCGCTTAAAATACGCATAAATCCAGCGAGTACGACAAGTGTTGGCTTGAATTGGTCGATCACTTTAGCCAGTGCATCATCGAAGGTTTCACGGCTGGAATAGCTTTTACGCCTGAGGATACGGGTTGGGATGCCTGCATTTTCAGCTCGGGTTAGGCCGAAGGCTTCGGCTTTGTCGCTGATCACCGCTGCAATTGGGATGCCGGCATTGATCATTGCCTGTAGGTTGCTGCCATTCCCGGAGATCAATACCACGATGGACATTATACAAAAGCCACTACTGTTGCACCTGTTTCTTTAGCACTGATTTCACCAATAATTATCGCTGTCTCACCTGCAGCAATTAAGGTGTCGCGTGCTAGTTCAGCCTCATTAGCTGAGACGATGGCAATCATGCCGATACCCATATTAAAGCTTTTGGCCATTTCATGTGGATCAACATTGCCCGTTTCGGCAATCCAGTTAAAGATGGCTGGTACTTGCCAGCTATCGCGTTTAAGCGTTGCTTGCATATCATCTCTTAAAATACGTGGAATATTTTCGATAAGGCCACCGCCAGTGATATGCGCAAGTCCATGTACATCAGTTTGTTTAAGCAGTGCTGCAATCGCTTTGGCATAAATACGAGTGGGCTCAAGTAGCCAAGCGCCAAGCGGTTTGCCATCAAGTTCACTGTGGATGTCTATTTGATGCTGCTTGATAATATGACGAATTAAAGAGTAGCCATTTGAATGCGGTCCGCTCGAAGCGATGCCAATAATTTTGTCACCAACGCAAATTTTGCTGCCATCGAGAATGTGATTTTTTTCAACTGCGCCGACACAAAAGCCAGCCAGATCATAATCACCATCTTGATACATGCCTGGCATTTCAGCAGTTTCACCGCCAATCAAAGCACAGCCAGCAAGACGGCAGCCTTCGCTAATACCTTCGATAACCGCTTGTGCTTGCTCGAGGTTTAGTTGGCCGGTCGCATAATAATCGAGAAAAAATAATGGTTCGGCGCCACAGCACAGAATATCGTTAGCGCACATTGCCACTAAATCGATGCCAATGGTACTGTGCTGATTGAGTGCCATCGCCAATTTTAGTTTGGTGCCGACGCCATCAGTGCCAGAAACTAGCACGGGTTGTTGGTAATGATTGGGTACTTCGAACATTGCCCCAAAACCACCAATGCCTGCCAGTATACCTGGACGGTGTGTACGCTGAGCCGATGCTTTGATTTTGTCGATTAAGGCGTTACCTTTATCAATATCGACACCTGCGTCTTTATAAGTTGTGCTGTGTTTATTCATAGGCGCCATTGTATCTGATCTGAAGTTCAATTTACAGGACAACACATGAGCAAGGACAAGAAGAATGTGCTTCTATCTCAGGTTCTTTTAGCAGAAGTGGTGTTCTCTCACTTGAGGTAGATGCCACTGTTGGCGGTTGAAAGATACCACTACCTATACTACTTGTGCTCGGGCGTTTATGGGGGCGTGATGGACTACGTGATTGTGAGGATCTGGGTGACGTTTGTAGTTGAGACATGCTTAAGATTTGTTTTGAAATTTCTTTATTAGGAATATGTGCTATTGCGATAAGTGCATCATCACCAAAGCGATAAGGCGCTACTTGATCTGCCATAATTTGTTTTTCTCTGTTGAATAGTTCATGGCAGTGTGTGAACAGGTTTTCGGGTGTGACGTTTAATGTTTCAGGAAGTCTGCGTTCAATTATTGTCTGATCACGATCGGTTATCGGTCTTGTGATGAGTGTTAGGTCTTCAAGAAATTCAAAGCTACCATCAGTCAGCCCGATAATCACATCTTCTTCTTTGAGTGTTATTGTGTTGCATGAGATGTTTTCAAGCGAGGTGCTTGGAAGAAATATTTTTTGGTGTGGTATTGTTTCTTGTTTCTCGATAATCGCTGTGACTCGATTATTCGATACGATATTTTCAGCAGGCTTTACTGTAATGTAATGATTATCACGGTAAACGGCGATGATATCACTGCCCACGCCAATGCAGCTTAATCTAAGCTCTTGTTCTGTGTAGTAGCAAATAGCACAAGCAAAAGTAAAATTAACGTTACCCATAAATCCGCTTGGCTGTGTGTTAAGCTTGGTTGCAAATGTATTGATTTGTTGAAGTAGTGTTTGCATCACGCTATTCGGGTCTTGCCCTTCGGTAAGTCGTAAGGTGAAGTGTGGTAGTAATTGTGTTAAGACTTCATTGCAGACTTGTTGGGGGGCGCGTGAGTCGGATCCAAATGCACCGTCAGCAACAGCAATAGCAGGAAGTCCTTCGATATAAGAAATACTGGCAGCATCATCGGTGGCTTCTTTGGCGCTGGGTGTGTTGCTGGCATAGAGATTTGCAAAAGAGATACGTGCTTGGTTGTAGAGGGGGTCGCTTTCTGAGCTGCGAGACACGCATATATTTGCGTTACTGCCATTTTCTAAGTCAATGACGTGACTGTGTAAAATGGTAGGGAAAACGCGAATAACAGGTCTCATCGGCTTCTCCAGCGGACAACATCAAGTAATTTAAATAGACGAAGCCTACGTCTTTTTATCTGATAAGTCTATTTATATTGTGGAGCTGTCCATGTATACTGCAAAATCATGATTTAAACACAATGGTAGCTTCGATGCGAAGACTGATGAAAGCTTGTTTTGTAGTAATATTGCTCATGATGAGTGGTGCTTTGTATGCGTACACCGTGCCAAATCTAAGCAAAGCGTGTGTCCCTGTGACACAGCGTTCACCACAAGCTATTGCGCGTGTTGCGCCAAAAGCGCTCGCTGAGGTATTAGTGAAAATGAGTGGTAATCCGAGTGTGACGCAATTACCCGAAATTCAACAAGCCTTACAAGGTGCTGATCAATTGGTACAAAGCTTTGGTTATGTGTCAGAAGATCAAGATGGTAAGACGCAGTTATATGCCAACATTCAATTTGATCCTGCTGCACTGAGTCAGTTACTGCATCAGGTGCATCAAACAGTGTGGCGTGCCGATCGACCCATGACATTAGCCTGGATACAGATCGATAGAACCAATAACAATCCAAATCCAATTTTAGCGAGTGATGAGCAGTCTCCATTGGTATCAGCGTTAAAGAAAAATGCTGAGCGTTTGGGGCTACCTATTATTTTGCCGACGATGGATATTCAAGATCAAAGTTATATGAATACCGACATGAACTTCCTTTTTGATAGCGAAAAATTATTAGCAGCGGCTAAGCGCTATCAATCTAATTCAGTATTAGCTGGTAAAGTGATAACGGCTGTTGATGGCAGTTGGCAGGGACAGTGGATGTATTTGTTGAATGGCCAGCCGCATCAATGGAATACCATCGGTCAAACGCAGCAAGAAGTGATAGCGCAGGCGATGAATGATATGGATAGCATCATGTCATCGACGTTAGCGGTGCGTGATAATGATAAGCTACAGTCTGTGGTTAATATACAAATCTTTGGTGTGATTGATTTAAGTACTTATGCATTGGTGATTCAACACTTAAAACAATTAAATATTGTGGCACGTGTGGGTGTCTCGCAGCTTGATGGTTCAACGATGAAATTAACATTGAACGTCGTGGGTGGTAAGCCAGCGTTGGTTGCTGCATTACAAGACGATGCAGATTTAATTCCGCAGGTACCGCCATTTATCCAGAGTAATACGCCACAACAGCAGAATTTGTTTTATCAGTTTAACGCACAGGATCATAACGTTTCATGAAAGTTGAACAATTACCATTAGGTCTCGGACTACGCGATGATATGACATTCGACAATTTTTGTGTCGGAGATAATGAGCATGTCTTATCTAATTTACGAGCCTTACTACAAGGCACTGGCGAAAAATATGTTTATTTGTGGGGAGATTTGGGCGTTGGCCGCAGTCATTTATTGCAAGCTTGTTGTCATTCACTAGACTCGGTTGATCGTCATACACTTTATTTACCATTAGCAGAGCATGAGCAGTTTACACCAGATATTATTGAAGGCATGGAGTCGATGGATTTAGTATGTCTAGACGGTATCAATGCGGTGATTGGGCAGCGGCTGTGGGAAGAGGCAATTTTTCACTTATATAATCGTATTCATACCACGCATTGTAAATTGGTTATTGCTGCCGATGTGATACCCACGAAATTACCTTGCATAATGCCTGATTTGCGCTCACGTTTATCACAAGGGCTGGTATTGCAAGTACGCTCCTTAAATGATACGCAAAAACTTGCCGTATTACAGTTGCGCTCTAAACGCCGTGGTTTAGAGTTATCAGAAGAAGTGGGCTTGTATTTATTGCGCCACTATCCACGTAAGATGGCGGTATTATTAGAGGCACTACAAAAATTAGATGAAGCGTCATTGATCGAGCAACGACGTTTGACAATTCCCTTTGTGCGCAGTGTGTTGGGTGTAAAATAACAAAATTTAATAAAGCAAGGATGGTCATCAATGGAAAAAAGGAAAGATATATCTACTATTTTTACTGCTTTTACTAAAGCGTGTGAAGTGGTTTCTCGTATAATTAAAGCTGTTTGGTGGGTAATTAAAGGGGGCGTCTGCACGTTTGTAAATTTTAATATATGGTTTCTTGATAAGGTTTTTCTAGGGCCGCCTGCTATCAGATTGTATCTTACTGGCGGTTTATTCCCAGCAGGGTTTTCACAGACTAGGCCGCTGCGCACTTGGATGCGAAAAAATGCAGGTTTTGATATTTATAATAAGCTTTATAATGGTGTATTTGATAACTTAGTTGGTGGTGTGTTGGGTTGTGCTCTTTTTCCGGTATATACGTTAATGAGTCATACGTTTAAATCTTTTTGGTCTGTATTAAAAACGAATTATAACTATATTAACATTCAGTATAGTGGTCAGCGTGATCAAATGTTGAAAGCTTGGTATCATGATGATGGCCGTCAGCGTGGTGCTGTAGCAGTATTAATTGGCCATTTTTTTAGTTTTTATATCTCACTATCGCTTTTAATTATGTCTAACTTGATGTTAGCTTTTATAAAATCTTTTTTGTCCTTTCTAAAGCCAATGTCGGTGATGATAAATTATAAATGGTGTGATACCCAAAATTTATATGAGGATGAGCGTCCGATTATCACTAAGGTTATGAGTGGGGTTTTTAGTGTGCCGATTTTGATACCTATTTCGGTAGTCACTAATATTATTTATGGTTGTCTGACGTCATTGTGGCATATGTTACGATTAAGTTGTCTATTTCTAAATAGAACGCGTGCAGAAAATAAAATGCTTTGGCGTCAAGATGATCGTAATAAGTTAGCGCGTGGCTTTTTTGGTATTATCAACTCTAGTATATGGTTACCAATTGCAGTAGTGACTAATACAATTTATGGTAGTTGCTGGTCAGTGATGTCTATGGTGTGTGCATTTGTACCCTCAATGAAAGCTTATAGAGAAACAACGTTAGTTGGTCGTATTAAAACAGAATTTGCGCAAGATAAACGTCACTGGTTTTCGAAAGGCTTATTTACTTTTATATCGTCGCCTATTTCGGTTTTAATTATATTAGGCTGTCATACTTATCAATCAATGCAGTTGATGTGGCGTGTGTTAGGTACTTATACGACTCGCGAAGCGGTAGAGGCAGCGCATCAATTTAAAATACGTTGGCTCAAAGACTGGCGTCCACTGCCTTTCAAGCTGTTAGGTGTGCTCACTTCTGCTTGCATTTGGATACCTGTGTGTTTACTTTCAAATTTGTGGTTAGGTTGTAAAGAAGGTTTAATTAAGCAGCTTAAAATTTGGTATAGCGCTACTAATCGTCGTTGGGCTCATGCTAAAGGCGTGTGGAATCGTTATGATCGACCGCGTGGGGTTAAATATGTATTTGGATTTTTAACAGCACCTATTTGGTTACCAATAAGTTTAATCACTAATCCAATAATTGGTATTTCAACATCGCTATACTATCAAGCAAGATTATGGAAAGGACTTGTGAAGCCCTTAGATCCAGAGCAAGATGATAATCGCCCACGTTGCTCTCGTATTGTTTATGGTATTTTGTCTGCACCGATTTGGTTACCCATGCATATCGCGATAATGGTGTCTGCTGTTGTTACAGTGCTTAGTACACCGCTGGTGTTCTTTTTTAGAAAATCTTTTGGCACTATGTATCACGCTATAGTACGTGCAACAAAACCAATCACAGATGAAAATCTTGTGAATTATGGATTACCACGTAATAATTTTAAGAGTTTTGTTAAGGGATTTTTAGGATTGGCGACAGTTGGTGTTGTGCCTGTCATCATTAAAATTTTAAAATACTCCAAGGTAATACGTGGCTATCGCGCTTCGTGTGTTGGGAAGCATATTTTAGGATTAAGGTCAAATTACTCGGGTACTGAGCGTGCGGATGAAGCACGCCCTAATTCTGAATTAATCGGCGAAGCACGTATATTTAATGGCGCACTTAAAATGGTGCGTTCTGGTATATTCCTTGAAGGAAAAGACTGGATAGGTCGTTGGCGTATACTGGCACGGATGTTGGGCATGCGCTCACCTATAGAAAAAATACTGAAGCTTTTTCATAATGCTTTTATTGTTTATGCGAGTGATAAATACGGTGTATCGGTTAGTCCGTCAATGGCCGGCTTTCAACAGTGTAGTCTGTTTAAAGTGGCACAGAGCCAAGCATTAAAAGCTTCAAACGGTGATACAATTCTGGTAGAGGATGTACTTGAAAAATTACAGTTTAGTAGATCAGTTGTTTAAATAAAGAGGTAATTTATGACACATAATTTTGTAACAGTGACATTAATAGTGCCAACTATTTTGAAAGATTTTAACGCAGCACATAATATGCCAGAAGCGCATGAAACCACAGAAATTAAAGTGCAACGTTTAAAGTACAAGCATTTTCGTGGTTTGCAGAGTGTGCCTGAGCAGGATCAAATGCATTACGCCATCATGAAGCTAACCGGCTTAACTGAAGATGATCTCGATGAGCTTGATGCTGAAGATGTCGCGGAAATTACCGGTGTTGTTTATGGCTTTATGGAAAAGTTTATGAAGCTTGCGGGTAAGATGATGAAGGCAGCTGAGGTTGCTTAGATAAAGCATTGCCAGGCACGCGCCTGGCACATGACATTAAGCAATGCTTCGAACGCGTACAATCCCATCGATTTGTGCTATTTTATCCAGTATTTCTTTTGATGCGGGTTTATCAATATCGAGTAACGTATAAGCGATATTATCACGAGACTTATTAATCATATCGATAATGTTTAAGTTGGCATCAGATAATACGCTAGAAATTTGTGCGACCATTTTAGGTACATTGGCATTCACAACACTGATGCGATGGCCTTCAGTGCGTGGCAGTTTTACCGCAGGGAAATTAACTGAATGTTTGATCGTACCATCTTCAAGGAACTGTTGAATTTGATGTGCTGCCATAACAGCGCAGTTTTCTTCGGCTTCGCGTGTAGATGCACCTAGGTGAGGGAGGCAGATGATGTTGTTGTGTTCGAGTAGTTCGGGCTCTGGAAAGTCACATACATAGCGTGAAACCTGTTGTGATTCGAGTGCTTTTAATAACACTTGGTTATCAATAATACCATCACGTGCAAAGTTTAATAGAACAACGCCTTTTTTCATGCTTGAAAAAGCTTTTGCGTTAATTAAATTTTTTGTTGCGTCGATCAATGGTACATGCACGCTGATAAAGTCTGCATGCTTAAATACATCGGCAAGCTGATCTGCTTTTTGTACGTTAGCACTGAGTTCCCATGCATTTTGTACGGTCATTGCCGGATCAAAACCGATGACCTTCATATCAAGGCCACAAGCAGCATTCGCGACTTTAACACCAATACTGCCAAGGCCAATGACGCCGAGCGTTTTGCCAGGTAGCTCAAAGCCTGCAAAATTTTTCTTGTGTGCTTCAACTTCTTTTTTAATTTCAGTTTTACCTTTAAGGCTATTTACATAGTTCCAAGCAGTGCATACATTACGACACGCAAGTAACATGCCGGTAATTACAAGCTCTTTAACCGCGTTTGCATTAGCACCTGGTGTGTTAAGTACTGGAATACCGAGCTTGGTCATCTCTGCAGTTGGAATGTTATTGGTGCCAGCACCGGCACGTACAATTAATTGTGTTGATGGTGGTATAAGCATGTCGTGCATATTGTGTGAACGTAATAAAATCGCATCTGGTGTGTCAGTATTTCCAGAAATGTTATATTGTTTGGGATTGAATTGATCAAGGCCAATTTTGGCAATGTTATTGAGTGTCAAAATATTGTACATGGTGATTTATCCCTGATTGAAAGCTAGGAATACTACCGGATGTTATATAAGTGTGCAATTCTTATCAATATATGACTCATTAAATGGACGATAATAACACAATCACAATTGCAAGAGGGGCGAAATAACGCAGTAACCCCTGCCAGATCTTGTACCAACGATGCTCGGTATGCCAGCCGAGATAATTTTCGATCAGAGGTTTTTTCAGTAGCCACCCAGCAAAAATCGCCATACCTAATCCACCAATAGGTAAGAAAATGGATGCAGTAATAAAGTCGATATGTTTAAAGTAGGTTTTGTCGAATATAGAAAATAGTGATTTGTTACTAAACGAACCAATGGTCAGTAAACTCATCAACCAAGTACAAATAATCGTAATGACAACAGCATTAGGGCGTTTGAGGTTACAGTTTTCGATGAGCAAACAAATCAGTGGTTCGAGTAGCGCAATAATAGATGAAAAGGCTGCAAAAAATAACATAAAGAAAAATAATGTGCCGATAATATTGCCACCTGGCATATGGCCAAAAGCAATGGGCAGTGATTGAAAAATCAAACTAGGACCACTGCTGGGTTTAATGTGATAAGTAAATACAATCGGAAAAATAATCAAACCTGCAATTAATGCAAATGCCGTATCGGTTATTGCTATACTAAACGCTGCTGTTTTGCTTGAGACATGGCGTGGTAAATAGGCACTGAACATGAGTGTGATACCCATGCCAATATTCACACTAAAAAATGCTTGGCCAAGTGCGAGTAAAATAGTTTTGCGCGTCAGCTCATAATCTTCTGGCTTAAATAAAAATATCACTGCAGGCCAAAAGCCATCGGTTGTAACGGCATAACCAAGTAAAAATAACATAATCAGCAAAAGCGCTGGAAACATAATCATAATTGCGCGCTCTATGCCATTTTTAATCCCAAATAAATTAATCACAAGACTTGCAAGCAAAACAAAAGTTGATGCGGCAAGCATTTCTTTGGGATTCCCCTGCAGTATTTTAAAAGTAAGTCTCGTTGTTTGCTCGGTCGCATGGCTAAATTGACCGATCATAGAACGAAAAGTATAATCAACAACCCAGCCTGATATAACACAATAATATGAAACAACTAAAAAACTTGTGACAATGGCCAATAACCCAACGAGTCCCCATAGCTGTGTGTGGTTCGATTGGCGTGCAGCATCAGCGAGTGCTGCCATAGGGTTTTTTTGGGTAATACGACCGATAATAATCTCAGCAAGAATTAATGGTATTCCAAGTAAGCATACGAATATGAGGTAAGCAATAACAAATACACCACCACCGTTTTCACCGACTAAATAAGGAAAACGCCAGATATTACCAAGGCCAATTGCAGCAGCCGATGCAGCGAAGATAAAAGAAGTTTGCGATGCCCAGAGTGGCTTTTGTGCATTCATCTAGCTATCCTGCCATAACTAAAACATAATTTCAAAAAATTGAAAAAGCTACAACAGCAAATACAGTGGGTGCTGATTTATTATCTAATTGTCGTGCAAGATATAGGTGGTTTTGTTAAAATGTACCATTTTATAATGTATATGAAGAGAGAAACATGGCTCAGCAAGATTATATGATTTCTGAACCGATCGATGCTTTCGTATTTGACTGTGATGGTACCTTAAGTTTTATTGAGGGTATTGAGGTATTAGCTGATGAAAATGGTGTTGGTAAGCGTATTCAAGAACTCACTGAGTATGCGATGAGCGAAGCGGGGATTACATCATCACTATATAAAGAACGCTTAGACTTGGTAAAACCGAGTTATCATCAAGTTGTATCATTAGGCGAAAAATACTTTACTCAGCGGGTTTCAGATATAGTAAAGCTTATTGAAACGCTACACAGTTTAGGTAAAGCGGTTTATATCGTATCAGCAGGTGTTAACCCTGCAGTTAAATTATTTGGGGAGATGTTAGGCGTCGATGCAAATCATGTAGTTGCAGTAGATTTACAATTTGCTGACGATGGTACTTATCGCGACTACGATGCAACCGCGCTACCCGCACAAAAAGATGGTAAGCGTATCGTCGCACAGCACCTTAAACAGCAGCATCCACGTCTTATCTGGATTGGTGATGGGATGAATGATATGGCGGTTAAGCCTGAAGTTGCACGTTTTATCGGTTATGGTGGCGCGTTTTATCGCAAGAAAATTGCCGAACTTTCAGACTATTACATCAGATCACAGTCGATTGCACCGGTACTTGCTTTAGGGTTAACAGCCATTGAAGTAACAGCTTTGAATGGTGAAGCCCAAGTTTTTTATCAGCAAGCGAGTACACTTTTGTCGAATTTTTCAATAAGTTAAAGCAATTAATTGTAATATCGCAATAGTTTTCGACATTTTTTTACAATCCATTGATATCTTTTATTTTTATTCAATAAGATAACAACAGCCATACTTGTTAAACATTATTTATGTACTATTCTGTTAGTATGTGGGCGTGTATGTGGATATCAGATTATGATAAGAAAATTGATAACAGCCTTGGTCGCGAGTTTAGTGTTATGTTTAAGTGCGAGTACTTATGCGCTTACATTGGATATGGTTGTTCCTGAAGATGCAGCTGCTATGGATCATATTAGTGAGCTGTATAATGGAGATGCTGGTGCTTTTTTGAAAGATTACGAGGAAGCAATTAAAGGCCAAGAACATCGAGCTAGTGATTCTGATTGGAATCCACTTAAAAATTTATTAGGTTTAGACGAAGATGCAACATCTGAAGATATTAGACAGGCGCTCAGTAGTCTAAATATAAATACATCATCAGACACACTAGACGGGGCAGCACCAAAAAGTATTAGCGCATCAAATTTATTTATGAAATCACCTGAGAAGGTTCAATCAGCTATTTTACGCTTCAAAAAAGATAGCATCAATAAATTAGCTCAAGCATATTTATCTCCGGAAAAATATCAAGCAATAAGTGCAATTACAGATTCAATTTTTGATTCTGGACCAGCTATAGATAGAACTGTTGATAAGCGTTTTGATGCTGTGATGACAGCTCATGCAACATTAGCATCAGACATGACTCAATTAATGCAAACTTATAAAAGTGCAATTGGTAGTAGTATACTAAAATCTACTGATATTACTGATCAATTTTCAGATTTTGAAAATTCATGGCATGATGCTAGTAAGTTTAACGCTTTAAAATCTAAAATGAATTTAGCTGTAAAAGAAGCTATTGTAAAATCAAGTCTTGAAAAAAATACAAAGTTTCAAACTGCATTGAAAACACTAGCTAATAGCTCGGATCTCAACACAGAAGATTTTGATAAAGCTAATTTGCTAAAATTAAAGAATCTGGTGTTATCAAGTTGTAAAAAATATGCAACATTTATCGATAAATCTGGTCAATTAAATGCTGATCTACCTAGTATTAACGGGGATTGGTCTGGATATTCACCTGCATTTGTTGAAAGTGTGGTGGGCGATTATTTACGAATAGCTAAAGATGATAGTACAGTAAATGTAACAGTATCAAACGCACTTATGCAAGCCCTTAAAAACATAAAGAAGCCGAGTCTAGGTACACGTATTATTGGCAGCGTGAAAAATTTATTTGGAAGACTTATTCGTTCACCAACTAAAAATAGTAATGATGATGTATCAAGCAGTAATAGTTCAAACCTAAATTTTGCACCTCAAGAAGGAGATGGTTTAGGTCCGAATAATGCCATACCACAAAATCAGCCTTAAAATTGAATTAGGAAGATATTACAATGGTCAAGAAAACAATAATAATGTTATTTACAAGTCTACTACTCAGTGTTAGTACGTTTACTTATGCAATTGAGTTAGGGGATTTTTATACTCCAGATAGTGCTGATGCAGAGTTGGAATATCTTCTTAAAAATAATAGCGATGATTTTAATTCAGATGATATCAGCTCTATAGCAGAGGCTTTGGGCTTAGATACTGATGCAACAAACGAGCAAATTCTAACACATGTTGATCATTATGGTTTATACAAGATTGATCTTAAAGACGGGAGTAAGACTGAAGTAGATACACAGAATTTGATAGAGAAATTATCGATGCCAGTTAAGACTGCATTGCTTCAAGAGCATATAGCGGAAGTTCAAGATATGATGAGTCAGATGGGTACTGAATTAAATAGTAAATTGAGTATCTATGCTGAACAATTAGCTGTATCGAATACTAGATTGGAACAGTTAAAAAATGTAACAGGTAATAATGACTCAAGTGATGGCGGTTATACTTTTGACGAAGTTATGGAAAATTTAAGTCAAGCTGAAATAGCAATAAAAAATGAGTTATTAGAGAGAGCCCAGGCTTTAGAAGCAAAATTAGCAAGTAAGCTAAGCGAAACTACAACAACTAACGGTGTAAGCTTTTTATCTAGTAGCACAGATAGCTTCAAGGAGTCTATAAGTGAGTTTAAAAATAGTCCTTTAAGTGGATATAGTCTTAAAGATTTGCAAAAGTCAATTGCTGCAGTTAAGGATGATTATCTAAATAGCCTTGTAGATTCACATTTAGCAGAGCTTTCATCACTTGAGAAAAGTATTAAAAATAATGCCAATCTTTATGAACAAGCTAATCGTGTACTCTCGAAAGCTGGTTCAGGAAGATCGAAGGTAGAAAATACTAATCTTAGACGCTTAAAGCAGGATCAGGTTCAGGATCCACAAGAAATTGATCCAGAAGCTTATGAAAAACTATATGAACTTTATAACGATGGATTTAGAGATGCAGTGAAGACAGACGTTTTAAAGAACATGAAAAAGGCACTTAAGCCCAAGATAAGAAAGCAAATTGCAGAGGAATTATCGCTGACTAATACACAGCAACTTATAGAAGACATTCGAACTCAATATAAAGGTAAATTGAAGCCTAAGGCTGAAGTAGCTTTAACTGAAATACAAGTATGGGCTGACAAATATAATAATGAATTTTCTGAAAAATATCTCGCAGGAATAAAGGAAAATGCCACTGAATCTACAATAAAAACACTACAGTCATCGAACCTTGAGACAATTATAAGATCAATAACTAAAGAGTATAATGAAACTTTTGCATCTGACAATATTTTTGATGACGCAACGAGTGGGGAAGAAAATATATTCGGGAGCGATCCAGCGCTTGTTAAGAGAGTGTTAGATAAACTGTTTGGTGTAGACACTAAAAAAGTTTCAAGAACGGTAAAAAAGGACACATCAACTACGGCATCGAGCACAAAAAAAGTTGGATTTTTAAGTAATGTTTTAAATCAAGTCTTCGATTCTTATAAGACTCAAAGTTTGGAAGCAAAAGATCCTGAATCAATTAACACTCCAAGTTTGGAAGCAAAAGGTCCTAAATCAACTACAGGTGTGAGCGGTTTATTTGGACGTCTTATCGGTAAACTGAAATCAGTGGGTCATACGATTTGGCGTTCTTTAACTAGAGCTAAATCAAGCACAGCTGTGAGTGATGCCGCGATTGCACCAAAAGCGGCAAGTGGTACAGTGTCTGATCCACAAGCTACGAATGGTGTAGCAGCGTCCAATAGTGTCATTGGAACATCAGTGCCAGAGGCGCCATCAGGAACAGTTAATAGTTCACAGGAATATGTTGAGGGAGCGAATCAGGAGTAGTCACTATGTTTAGTTTTAGTGTGGTAGCTTAAAATGAGCAGAATTAATGAGATATATCACAAGATCAAATACCATGCTGTGGTCTGCCTCGGCGTGCTGTTTGGCTGTGTTACTGTTTATTCTGCAGGAACAATAACGGGTAATCAGACATCTTCAGGTACACAAAATATAGCAAATAGCACAAAAGCATCACCTGATATTACCAATTTAAAAAAACTTATTGACCAGAACTACTCTACATCGATTGCAACTTTGCTTAAAAGTATGTTACCTACCGCTGCTCCAGGTATTATTGAAACACTCACCAATATAAATAGTAATAATTGTACAGCTTCAGAATCAGTTTGTGCATATCTACAACGTAATCAGCCTAAAGTTACATCAGCATTTATGCAGATTTTGAGTATGCCAGCAGGAGGACTGTCACAAAGTAATATGCAGCAGCTTGCAACGCTTGTGTTGGATCGCGTGCAAAATGGTAAACCTTTTATGGGATTGATTGCAGCTGTTACTCAGCTTGGTTATTTACAACAATCATATCCAACTGTGGTTAACTACATTATTAATAATCCAAATCAACTTGATTATATAAATCAGCTTATTCAAGAAGTTTCTATTAATGCAAAACAAACATATATTGGTGAGATTAATCAAGCATTAAAAACGATAAACAATCCCGGTGCTGTGACTTTAATCAATAATATACTGCCATCATTAAGCTTAATGTCTGTCGAGATATTACAGGCAATACTTACGGGTAATTGTGTCCCTGGCCAAGGTGTTCAGTGTGATTTGCTTCCTGACTCGTCAGTAGCACCAGTATTACCAGCATTATTTTTATCAAATTTACAAATTATTCAAAGCTATACATCAAAATTAAATTCAAGCTCAGTACTGGGCTTGGTTAACATGCTTTTAACAGCGCAAAATAATGGTGGAAATGCTACGAATAGTATTCAGAATTTTGAAATAATAGCATCATTTATAGGCGGGCAATCTGCAGCAGATCTAGTGTTAGCATTCCAGTCACAATCGAATATTTTAGAGTTAATTACAAAAAATTTAAATACATATATGAGTGATAATAAAGGGCTGCCAGTGAGTGGGTTTTTAGTGGATTTGCTAAAGCAGTTACCACCAAAAAATGTTGTTTCGTTATTAACGAATTTAGTTGCGCCTACGTCATGCCCAAACCAGACGTACTCTTGCTTTAATATTCAAAGTAATGCACAGCGTATTCAAGCGGCTTTATTAACACTCAATTCAATGAAAAACCAATTATCATCCTCGCAAATGCTGCAGCTTGCTAAGTGGGTATCTAGTCAAGCGTCAACAAATGGTTCAGTAAATAGCTTTCTTCAGGCGCTTCAGTCGCTAACCACAAAGATACCTGCTGATGTTGCATTTAAAGTATTTATGAATAATAAAAATAGTGGTTCTCTTGGTATTATTTTAAATAATACACCACAATTATATTATGCAGTAAATAATTTTATTAATACAAGTAAATCTTCACTATCAGCCACACAAATTCAGAAATTCCAGGAAATTATTTATGGTGTTAGAGCAAATAGCGTTAGTGTTATTGAAAATGATTTATCTTCGCTATACACACAGCTACAAAATTTTGATAAATTTCCCGCAGCTGTAGATTCAATTAAACCGATACTGAAGTCAGCAGCTATTAATGCAGCACTTAAAAATATGAATAGTACATTAATGACCAGTAAGGTCAGCAATTATAGTTTAGGTTTGCATAAGTTAGCACAGCAAGTTAGTCTGCCTAATTCAGATGTTGATAACATGCAGATGCCGGGATTTGTAACAGTGTCAACGCCATCCTATTGGAATGGACTGTCTAAAACGATTGTAGCGCCAGATCATCCAAGTATAGCCGGTAGCGGTAAAGCGGGTTTAAGTGCTACACCGCCGACATATACAAAAAATATTTCTCATCAGGCTTATATGAAAGAATTTACACAATGGTTTATATCAAATGCAAGTAACCAGCTACAATCCGCAATACTGTGGGCATATGGTGCAAAAGCATCTAACATGACTTCTGACATCTCTAGTAGTCAACTGGTTGGTGCTCAATCAGTACCTTATTTGGGCGGTAAGCCTACATCTTTAAAAAATTTATTAAAAGTCTTTTTGACATCTGTAACTGTATACAATGGTGATACAGAAATTCCGTGGTCTTGGTATCGTACAAATGCGCTCAGTAATCGACTTAATTATTATAATACAAAAGTTTATAATGAAAATATTCAAAAAGACTATGTGAAATTATTTCTCAATTTAAAAGCCTATCAAAATTTTCATAAAAATACTTTTTATAGTGATTATTACCGGACAACACAGAATTTAGATTTTAGCGTAAATGGGCAGCCTGCAACCTGGAATACAATGATTAAATCACTGATGGTTGCTCTATCAAAAGATCCTAGTGCCTCATCGAATATAGATAGTATTGTTGGTGTATCAAATCTACATTTTAATATTACGAGCCCAAATCTAACTAAAAGTGCTTCCGAGCGCAGCTCAAACTGGCTGAATCAAGTGTTAAGCAGCAAAAGCACGATTGGGACGGCTTTCTATAGAGCACAGTTTTCAGCATCACCAGTTGTTAAAGCTGGCGCACCTGCATTACAAAAAGCTATTTATGAGTATGCAATAAAGAATATCGGCAATCAAAATGTTGGTAATGTTATTGCAGGTTATGCCAATGCACTTCAACAGCTAACTATAGCTACTAGGCCAGATAATGTGACATCACAGCAATGGAATAACATCATTAACCAGCAGATAACGGCACTAGTCAATAATCCTGCATCGAGTGTTAATTTCCCCAGTGCTAGTACTTTTTCAAGCGCAATCCAAGCTATTAACTCGCTTCCAGCGTACTTAATGCCTTATAAAAGCACTATTGAAACAGCATTTTATTCTAAGATTGCGCTTGCGCCTACGGCAATAGCGAATGCCAATACAGTAGCAACAAATTTTATTTCTGCGCTCAATGCGTTTAAGCAGCTACCTAATTTTGGTAACCCATTAAGCCTATTGTTTTTTACTAATATGCTTGAGCATCCAAATGTGGCTCCAGCAGCTCAAGTGGTTGTTAATAATTTTATTAAAACAGGTATTTTTGCAGGGGCTGGGCTGCCTAAGTATCAGCTACCAACTGTGCCAAATGCCGAGCTCTACCGTAATTTAGTTGATAGTATTCATAAATATTTCCTTACAAATTTGAATAATCCTAATCTCGCACAAGCAGCAACAAGTATATCTCAAGGGTTTCAGTACATCGTAAGTAATGCTTCATCTGGTCAATCAGGGTCGTCACCTGTCCTTCAGATGCCTGCTTATAAGGCATTATTAACATATGCGATAAATAATCCATACAGTTTAAACGGTATTTCTAATGGCATTCTACAATTAAATGATTTATTAGATGCTAATTTAAGCATAAAAAGAATGAGTTTAGGCTTTGATATCCAACCTTTTTTGAATGATATAAGTAAGGGTTACATAAGATTAATCGAGAATAATGCTCAAGATTCAAATGTATATGAGCTTGCATCTAGTTATGCACTCAGTTTTTGGAACCTTGATTTTAATATGCTAGATCCTACAGGTAATAATTCAAATTTACTAAAAGCAGCTTTTGAATTAATATCAACACAACCTGCAAGTGCACAGATTATTATTTCTAACTTAACTAAAATTTCAGCAAATAATAGCTTACTTATTAATATAGCAGATAGTTTTTTTGGTAAGGGGCTAATCGATCAAAAGTTGAAAACCCAAATAGTAGGCTCTGTTACTACATATTTCCAACAAAATTATAGCAATAGTGAGGTAGTTAGTGTAACTAAGTCCTATGCGAATTTAATGGAGTATATAAACACAAATTTAAGCACGCTTCAAAGTTTATTTAAACAGAACAATAGCAGTGATACGGCAACACTACAGCCTACGCTTGAAAAATTACTTTCTACTGTATCAGCTCATCCAGGCCAGGCTAGCGACATGCTGTTAGCATTAAAGCAGGTAGTTGGTGATAAAAATACAGTTAGTAAAGGAATTATTGTTAGTTATTTAGAAAATAATATTTCTAAACCAAACTTAAGTGCGAATATTGCTAATATTAACTCCAGTCTTACTTTAATAGAAAAACTCAAGCAAGCAACCTCTGACTTTCCAGCCCCAGGAAATTATCCAAAGGCTATTATACCTGCACCGTCAAAATCAGATCAAGCTGAAGTGTTGACATTAAGTGAGGTAAATAAGATTCCTTGGAATCAATATTTAGATAATTTACAACAACAACTAAAAATAAATCCGAGTCAAGTATATTCAGATTTAAATGTAATCTCTTTACTACGAGAAAAAAATATTTTTTCTAAGATTAATATCACTGCTGCACTGTCTACCACTGATGAGAATAATTTGATTCAAGCAATTTGGAATTATGCGCGTAAAAATGCGAATAGTAATAATCTTCCAACAACAATTGAAACATTTCGTGAAAACATTACTAAATACTTCGGTCTTATTAAAGGGTCATATTCTGATTTTGGCCAATCTGGATCAACAGCCCAGGATGAAATTAAGCCCGTATTTTCAACTAATTGGATGAATCAAAATGGTACACCGAATGGTATTTCTGAAGCTAGTATTGTTAAAACACTCGCTGCTAATCCTGCTAATTCGACCGCTATTTTACAATCATATGCAAATATCCCCACTTATGCGAGTAGTATAAATAGCTTTGCTACTAATAATGCTGTACTTGCTGGACTTGGTGTAGCAGTTAAAGATTCAACGCAGAAAGTGAATTCCGCTTCAACGAACGCAAAAAATACTTTAATGTCAGCTATCACACAATATATCGCAAATAATGGTTCAAGCCCTAATTTAAATTCGAATCTTAATGGTTTTAATAATGCGCTTAAATCAATTGAATCTGCAGCATCCTCTCCTAGTGGACAGTATATGCAGTCATTAGATGGGGGGATTTATTGGAAAGAATTTGTCAGTAAGATGTTTATGAATTTAGAGGCAAATCCTGCTTCGGGACCTGCTATTGCCAGTACATTTAATTCGATGCTTCAACAATATAGTGCCATAAAATTTTATACGAATAAATTAGAATATGAATCTTTAAACAACGTGACACAAGCTGTCATTAATCTTCGTAAATATTATCTCAACAAAAGTAACAATATAAATGTTCAAATGAATATAAATACGATCAATTCATATTTGTCAGGCATTAGTCAACAATCTAAAAACACATACTATCCTGTTAATTTTGTGAAGCAGCTTAAAACACTCAAGCGAGTATGGAATCTTAGTAACCAGATGGGAGGCGGGGGCTTTTTTTCCAAAAGCGAAAACATGTCTTTGTTTTTTCGTCTACACCCCTCTTTTGGTGTTTCAACCCAAGAGACAGTTGCTTTGAGTGTTGCTAAATATGGCCGTAACCTGTATACCCCACCATCAATTGCAGTGCCATTAATGAAATTGCTCAGTAATAATATGACTAATCCCAACGCTGAAGAAGTTATCAATAACTATATGAGCAGTATTTCGCAAGCTGATAAAATCATTGCTGGTAATCCAATACTTGATGATTCAACAGCTGCTGCAATATGGAATATTTTAGCTCAAAACAATGCTGATTTTAATTCAACTCGCTTTTTTGTAACGCTTCAATCGACAATGACTGCGATTAATAAGTTTGTGTCGATAAATCATAAGAAAATTGCTCTAAATGCGCTTGCAGATTTTATTAATCAAAATGCTAGCAGTAAATATATGAATAGTTTGATGCCTGCATTCACTAAATTAATACAATTTATGGCAGAGCCTGAAAATGAAACAAATTCAAATTTATGGGCTAGTTTTAAAATGGCTTCGCAATTGATTGCAAATAATAATGTCACTAGCAATGTAATTAATGCTTTTACGCTGCTGCTTAAGGACCAGGCTAAAAATAAATATCTTCCAGATGTGATTCAGCAACTTGCTAATAGTGATGTTACTACCCAAAATCTAACGAGCTTTAATATTGATACGATCAATCAGTTGTTATCAAATGGTAGAATTGACCCAGCAGGGATTGTGCTTTCTTCACAAATGAATTTAAATCAAAGCTTATTAAAGGCCTATTTAGATTTTAGTAATGCAACCCAAATTCTTTCAGCTAATAAGAACTCACCTGAATATCAAACCTATATAAATACAATTAATAGTAACAAGCGTTATCTTAATAATATACTAAGTTATCTATACAAACCAAATGTACAAGCTAAAGTTGATCACTATTTGAATGTAGGACATACTAGTGACGTGATTAATGTATTAAATGCAGTTGTATTAGCGCAGCTAACGACTAACTATGCTAAGTCTATTAATGCGGTAAATGGAAATGCTTATTTTAGTATGTCAGATGTTAATACTTTATTTAGTAAGTTAATGACTTCGTTAAAGCCACCTACCGTATCTAAATTAGACGGCTATATTAACTTGCTAAAAAATCCAGCTTTAGATATACCATCAACATCATCTGCAGCACTTGAGCAGATGCGAAATCAGGTTGTTTATAACCAATATTTAACTATTATTAATAATAAACTTTCTACATATGATTCAAATAGTGAGAGCTGTACCTCTACTTCAAATTCAACTTTTTGTAAGCTGACAGCTGAACAAACTGCAATTGCTAATTGCATGTCATCCTCTTCATCATCCGCGGATTGTTCTCCTAATACACTTGCAACAACATATAAGTTACCAGCACCTAATACATTAAAACTTGAAAAGCCTTTTGGCAATAATGAGCTTAACAATGCCAAGCTGATCACTATTTTCAATCAAGATCCACTCAAGGCATATAATAATCTGGTGTTACCAAATGCACCTAATCTTACTACAGCTCAGAAAGAGATAATCAAATGGGCAATTATGAACAAGAAAATTAATGCAACACAATTTGGTGAATTACTAACGGGCTTGCAGACATATAGTGAAGCAAAGCAAGATGCTGGTAATGATCCCAATGCATTATTTTCTTCTCTTGAAAATAATGCTACAAATGCTGCAACTGACCACGCGCTTCTACTTAATCTTGCAGCTGAATATCAGGCACAGCAACAGGGTACCACATTATCACAAGAGTTTGCTGCGTCTTCAAGCAGCACTGCATTTTTGAATAAATATCTTTTCAGCACATATAACCCATTTAATTTAGTGAATTATACTATCAAGGGTGGTTCAAACAGTAACTACTACTCTAAGGCTATAGTGTCGTTTGATGAGGATAATCTAAGTTACACCTCTGTATTGGTTGCAAGCGAGCTGACACAATCTCAGGAGGGTGAGATTACAGGCTCTGCTTCGATGCAACAATTTGTTAAACAAGCTATAACGCCACTATATGAATGTGAAACTTCGAATAAATTAAAAGAATTTGCTTGTCAGGCAGGGCGTGAGTTTAAAGCTATCGGTGATGGTATTAAACATATGTTTAGTGGTTCTAAGTGGTATGATTTTTTACTTGATGCTGTAGTTGGTGTTGCGACTGTAGCTAGTGCAGTTTATTTTTTCCCAGCTGACGTTGCGGCATTTGCTGCTGAAGCTGCTACAACCATTGGAACAGTTGCAACTTTAGGAGCAGCGTACGTTACTGTGCAAGCTGCGGTGGATACGTTTGCTGGTGGCGCTAACACAAAAGTTGCTAAAAACATCAATACGGCTTTAGGTTTTGTTGGATTTATTATTCCTGAGCTGGGCCTTGCTGAGATGGGAGCCAATATGGCAGAAGCTTGTGCTGGATCGGGTACGGGTACGGCGAGTTGTATAGCAGATAATGCCAAAGGCTTTGTGACAATGGTTAAGTCTTCGTTCTCTTCATCAAACTTGACGATATTTCAACATATCATGTCATCTGCTGAATCTCTAATGATGATTGGTGGTGCATTATATGGTATCTCAAGTTTATCAGTAACAAAATTTGGCAATATTGATTCAGCTGCATTTAGAACGGCAGGCTATTTTAAAGATGTATCCTTAGAAATTAATGCTGAACTTACTAAAAATGATGCTGTATCATCATTAGACTCTGATGATGCGATTAACGTAATGTTGAGAATTGATTCGATAAAAGAACAAATTTATAGCTTACTCGCTAAAATTAGTGATGCAAAAGGTTCGTTAGCATATGAAAAAATAACAAGTGAGTTATTCAGTGCAAGAGAAACGCTTAAAGAGGCCAATGATGCAATCCTTAATTCACAAGCAGTAAAGTCACCTGATTTTCAAATAAAACTCATTAAGGCTAAATTCTCAACTGATGTGCTAGCTATCAATAAATTAAATGCTGAATTAACAGATGCAACAGCAGATGCTCAAGCAAATCCATCAACACAAGCTACCAAAAAGATTAACTTATTAGAAAGTGCACAAGAAGCTCTAAAGCAATCTGTTGCACGTGATTATGATGAATTTGAGCAATTAACACAGCAACAGCAAATACAAATTCTGAGTCAAGGAACTCAATGGCCCCAAATTATTGAAGGGTTACATTCATTTAGTGCAGGTGAAAGCGTCAATATTGACGCTTCTCCTGATTCAGGTGCATCAGTTGAAACGCAAACACTCAAGAACATTCCTGCAAGATTGACAGAAATTGAACTTCAAATTGCAGAATATAAGAAAGGTCGTTTAGGTTCAGTCCAGAATAGTGATGCCATAGCTGAGTTACGTAAAGAAGCGAAGCAACTTCAAGGAATTTTAAAAGACAAATTAGTAAAAGGTACATTAAAAGAAAATGTTGCATCAAAATTTAATTCTGTTCGTAATATGTTTGATAAGTTAGTACATTCTTCTGAGAAGCAAACAGTTACGGCTTCTCCTGATGATATTGACAGTGTGTTAAGTCCACATAAAAGCAATGATGATGCTGGACCATCATTAACTGATAATGAAGTTAAGGCTCAGGATGATGATCCTGAAAAGCAACGTCCACTGGAATTAGCTCCTAGTGTTAAACCAGATAATTCCTGACTCTAAGCCGCGTCACGCTATGAGCTACGATAATCTTACCCTTGATTTCAAAAGCTTAAAAAATATGCTACAGTTGAAAACACCTTTTAAATGGATTTTTTGGCATGATTTTCCGTAAATTACACATTATGTTTCTGTTGTTACTAGCGTTAAGCTTGGTAGCGTGTGACTCTAAGAAATCTGATAAAAAACAGAAAGATAAGCCTACTCCGGTAACAGTCTATCGGGCAACCAGCCAGCAGATTAATGTCCCTTATACATCTATAGGCTCAATTAGAGCGCGCAAGAACCCTACTGTTAAAGCGGAGGTGGAAGGGTTAGTGGTGAAGCTTCTGGTGAAGGTAGGTGATCCTGTGGCTCTCAATCAGAAACTTGCCGAACTCAATAGTAAGCGTCAGACCATTGAGTTAGAGAAGGCTAAAGCCGAATTAGCGACAGCAGAGACAAACGTGACTGAAAAGATGTTTATTGCCGAGCGCTACAGACAAGCCTATAAAAAGGGTGCCATTTCTCTCATTAAATTTAAGACAGCAGATGCCACCATGAAGGTGATGATACAACGATTAAATGTTGCCAAAGAGGCATTGGCTGCAGC
This sequence comes from Gammaproteobacteria bacterium, assembly GCA_030429175.1. Classification (GTDB taxonomy): domain Bacteria; phylum Pseudomonadota; class Gammaproteobacteria; order Coxiellales; family Coxiellaceae. Next base: position 19,920 of record JAUIDD010000014.1, on the reverse strand, counting down.
AGAACATAATCTTGAACGTACCATTATTAAATCTCCTATTTCGGGACACGTACAAAAGATTTTTATCGCCGTTGGTGATTTTGCCAAACCAGGTACGCCGATTGTGAAACTCATCAACCCTGATGAGTTAATAGCAGAGTTGCCTTTTTCACAAGAACGGGTGAGTAAATTACAAGTGGGGCAAAACATTCGTATGGTTTCTCCGGCAACACCTGGCAAGATGTATGTGGGTACTGTTGATGCAATTGAGCCATCGATTGATCCGAATAACCGTGCATTTAATGTGATTATACACTTCCAAAACTTTGGTAACTGGCACTCTGGATCGAGTGCGGGTGCACAGATTTATCTAACCCATCCTGAAAGAGGCTTCATGCTACCTAAAGAAAGTGTGGTGTTAAGAGCTAATGGGGACTATATTTTTTACTTAAAGAATGGTCGTGCAACGATGGTTCAGGTGACCATTTTGCATAGTTGGCTCAATAAAGTAGCTGTTACGGCTAAAATGCCAAGTCCAGTGAATGTTGTCGTCGATGGTGCTTCATACTTATCAAATAATGCACCAGTCACTGTAACCAAAACATTGAAACTAAATCTATGACACTAGCAGAACTTTCCATCAAACGTCCCGTTATGGCAGCTATGCTGAGTTTCCTATTTATTTTGGTGGGCATTATCAGTTACGTGAACTTGCCAGTACAGCTGACACCAAATATCAGTTACCCAGTTATCACCATCACAACTGAAATGCCTGGCGGTGATTCGAGTATTATTAACCAAATGGTCACCAAGCCGATTGAAGAGCAAGTGAATACAATAGCAGGTATTCTGGTGATTCAGTCGAGTTCTCGACCAGGTAAGTCACAGATAGAAGTCACATTTAATATGAAGACTGATTTGAACTCAGCCTTCAATCAGATTGATAATCGCATTAATCATATTCGTGCAAACTTGCCTAAAGATGCCAGGCCACCATTAATCACATTAGACCAAAGTAATGCAGCACCAATTATGCTGTTGTCACTACATGGCGAGGCATCCTTACTTGAGATGGATCGATATGCGCGCCAATTTATTCAAAAGAAATTATCACACTTGTCTGGCATTGGTCAGGTTAAAATTGTGGGGGTCAGTGATCAAGCAATTAATATTAAAATTGATTTAGATAAGCTTGCGGCAAATAATATAACACCACTTGAAGTTGAAGAAGGCTTTAATAAAAACCATGTGCAATTGCCTGGTGGTTCGATTACTAGTGGTAAAAAATCTTTTTCTATGAGTTTGGATGTTGAACATCATACACTTGAAGGATTGCGCAAGCTCGTAATTGCATATCGCAATAATCATGCTATTACATTGGATAGATTGGCAGATGTGAGTTTAGGGTTAGCAAGTAATCATAGCGCGGCACGTTTTGCCGGCCAGCCTTCAGTGGGTATCAGTATTATCAAAAAGAGTGATAGTAATACATTGGCGTTAGCAGATGAAGTCGATCAAGTTGTAAAGACCGAGATTATTCCAATGTTACCACGTAATATGACTCTTTCTACGGTTTATAATCAGGCAACCTATATCGATGGGGTAATTACACAGCTACAACAAGATATCTGGATTAGTTTGCTTACCGCTGCTTTCGTGATTTTTTTATTTTTAAAGAACTTTCGCTCATCACTTATTATTTTATGCTCGATACCGATATCCTTATTAGGTGCGGTAGCGGGTTTGGCTGTGTTTGGTTATTCGCTTAACTCGATCACTTTATTAGCATTGGTAGTATTAGTTGGTATTGTAATCGATGATAGTATCGTCGTATTAGAAAATACAGCCAGGCATATTACTGAAGGTAAGCTTGGGCGTAAAGAAGCTGCTATTCAAGGTGCCAATCAAGTAGTGTTTGCTGTGTTGGCATCGAGCTTAACTTTAATCTGTATCTTTATTCCTATTGGTTTTATGGGTGGTATGCTTGCCAAAATCTTAGCCTCATTAGGGTTTGTTATCACCGTTGGTGTGATTGTGTCATTTATTGTCTCTCTGACATTAACACCAGTGTTATGTGAAAAAATTCTTCGTCCTGATCCAGAATTTCGTGGCATTAAAGCAATGCTTGAAAACGCATTACTTTGGCTTGAAAAATACTATAAAAAAATTATTCGTGTGACATTGGTACATCCGTGGTTAGCAATTTTAGGTGTCATTATTGTAATTGGTATTTCTGTACCAGGCTTTTTTTCATTAAATGTAAGCTTAACGCCTGCGCCAGAGGGTACGGGTTATTTTGTAATTGATGTGCAGCCACCACAAGGTTTTAGCATTCATTATACGACAGAGAAAATTGACGCACTTGAGGCAATCCTCAATAAGATGCCAGAAATTCAGCATTATTTTAGTTCACTTGGTCCTGGTAAAGATGGTAGTGTTTCAATTCAATTAAAACCATATGCAGTTAAAAACCAAACAGCTATTATGGATAAATTACGCCAACAGGTGCAAGGGTTAAGTGGTGCACGTTATTTTGTTGAAGAGCCTTCAAAGAAGAGCTATTTAACATTCCAAGTACGTGGGCCTAAATTCAAAGAAGTGCTTGATCAAGCATTTAAGCTATCCAGAGCATTAGGGCATTATCAAGATCAGCTTGGTGAAGTTTATATTCATTTTACACCTGATCAGCCGCAGTATAATCTTGTCGTCGATCATATCTTAGCAAATAGCTTTGGTATTACTTCATCGGATGTTGCACGTACGTTGTCGGTAATGGGTGGTGAAGGTATGAAGATAGGTCACTTTAGTGAGAGCAAAGGTGGTGATCGTTATAAAGTATTACTACGACCCAAAGAAGGGCAGTTTATCTCTCCTGCTGACATGTCAAAAATTTATTTACGCTTAAAAGATAAGACACATCTGCGTCTGGATACGATTGCCTCGATTGAAAAGTCTTTAGCGCCATCACGTATTACACGTACTAATTTAGATTACAGTATTGGTTTTAGTGCATTACCGACAATCCCAGAAACTAAAGCGATTATCTTAATTAATAAAATTGCAGAGCCAATCTTAAAACCTGGTTATGTCATACGTTTAAGTGGCACTAGTGCCAGCTATTCTAAAGCTGAGCATCGTACAGTGATGATGATAGTGTTGATGCTCATATTTGTTTATATGGTATTGGCAAGTCAATTCAACTCATTTATTCAACCGATCATTGTCATGGTGGCGCAACCATTAGCAGTTGTGGGCGGGGTGATTATATTATGGATTACGGGTGAGCCGCTGAGCATGTATGGCATTATAGGTATGCTACTATTAATCGGTCTAGTATCTAAAAACTCAATCTTGCTGGTAGATCTCACCAATCAGTTGCGTGTCCAAGGACGGTCGGTGAAAGATGCTTTATTTGAAGCCTGCCCTACACGCATGCGCCCAGTAATTATGACTGCGCTTGCCATCATTTTTGCGATGGTTCCTGCTGCTGTATCAAGCGGTCCTGGCGCGAAAGCCTATCATCCACTTGCCTGGGTGATTATTGGTGGTATGTTCTTCTCGACGATTCTAACGCTGGTTATCGTGCCAGCGATCTACTCGCTTTTCTATCGCCACCACCTACCTAAGCCAGTACAGAATAAATCGTAAGTCAGGTCTGGGCCTATTGACAAATACCGTTAGTTAGGTGTCTCGAAACAATATAGACGATTCTCAGTATTACAATTAAATGTAGGGCCGCACACCCCGTCGACAGGATTTTCAGACCATCCAAAAATAGCTCCGTCTTGGTTAACAAAAGTAGCAGATACGTTTCCACTCGCCACTTGCTGTTCTGCATTCACAGCTTTGGATGTCCAATCATTACAAGTGCCATTTATACCCGATATCAAGCCGTTCTGGGCTGAAGTCGCCGTCCAAGCACATACTTGGTTCTCTCCGATCGAGTTTGTCAGATTCGTACCTACTAAAGTTTCCTGATTAGCTACAGTGGATTCAATATCAGCTGCTTTGACATAACGCACCGAGCCACCACTGGTATATTTAATGTTAGTAATCGCACCGGTGGTAGCCGTCGACAACCACACACGCCAATGCCCTGGATGGCCGTATCCAAGCTGAGCTGCTTCTGCCTCACAAATACAATTTCCTTTAGTGACACCAGATGCATTATTCTGACAGCTTGAAATATTTGCATTACCAGTTGATTGAGAAAGATCTCCTTTATAAGTGCCATTTGTGACAAACACACGGCACTGCTTATTATCATCATCCGTGTTTGTTGCACAAGGAAAAGTGCCCTGTGCAACCACATTTACCGTTGTTGCTACCGGCGCTCTGCTACACAGCTGACCGTTAAACGCACATATAATTGGACGTACTGTTTCAGAACCAGTGCCATTACCAGTAACATCGATACCTAGAGTACAATCAGCATTATTAGCTAACGAACCATTTTCACAAGTGGAGTTAGAGCTAATGGCACTACTCGCTACCGCCGTATTAGACCCTTCCACTTTTTCAGTAGTAATTGTTATTGGCCGGCCACTCACATTTCGAACATCATACTGTACTTCTGTGGTTGTACCATTCGTCACTGAAAACGAGTTAACCGTCGGCGTAATTCTAAATATAGGGACTGCAAAACTAGTTGTTGAAATGATTGAAGTCATTACTGCAATTGTCAGTGATTTAAAAGGATGCATAAATAGAAGACTCCTTAATTTATGAAGGAAAGTAGTAAGTTAATTCAAATAAATGCACATAAAGATTATTTGTTTTTATATGTTCACTAGTGCTTTGCACACGGGTGGTATCGAGTCGAGCCTTACCCAACGCCATCATTTGATAGCCCAGCTGCACCCCTTGGTGGTCCAAACCAGCCCCAAAGCCATAAGCCAGTTGTGCTTGAGTATAAGAACGAAACGCATTCACTGCTGGAGACGCGGTGCTTCCTGGCGGCGCACTTTCGGTATAGTTGTTTAATTGATTCCACACTACACCAATACCCATGTTTAGATAAGGGTGCGTATGGCCCGATGAACCCCAAACCCACTGCGCATTACTCAATAAAAGATAGTTATTCATTTTATAGGTGTAATTTAACGTATCAAAATTATTACCAGCATTTACTAATGGTTGGACAATACCCTTAGTCACTCGTTTAGGTGTCATAAATGCTTCGCCACGCAGGCCTAAAACCAAGTGAGATTGGGTTTTGATATCGAGGTTATAATTAATGCTAGCGCCTGCACCCATAATAAGGCGGGTTTCATGGTGTGGATTGTATTCATTGACCAACCCCGGAGCTAACGTAATTTGTTGCGCATCAACACTCGGTGGCACTACACCAAGGTCACCATGCAAATCAAGCTGCCAATGGCTTGCTTGTGCACCAGCAAAATAACCATTAGACAGAAAACAGATAAGTAGTCCTTTAGTAAATGTATTCACATCAATTCCTTGTAAAAAGTATAGCTATCATTCCATATGGTACTGATCGCGTCAAGTTTTGACCTCTAGCTATCCACATCTGACACGCGTTGTGGAATCAGGTATACTGCGTTCCCCTTTAGGTGAACTTTGGAGTGTTAGGATGGATATTCGTGTCGTTGATTTTAAGTCCTCACAGGCATCGTATGAATTTGAACAGACGATTCGTGAGACAGGTTTTGGTGTGTTGTCTAACCACTTGATTGATCCACAATTAGTCGCCGATGTGTATGCATTATGGGATCAATTTTTCACAACCGATATCAAGAATGATTCGCGTTACGCCTTTAACCCTAAAACCCATGCCGGTTTTATCCCTTTCGAAATGTCTGAAACAGCTAAAGGCTATCAAGCTAAGGACCTTAAAGAGTTTTATCATTATTACCATCCGTGGGGTGTGGTGCCAGATTTTCTCGCTGAAAAAACACGTAAGCTGTGCACGCAACTTATCGAAATGGGTGCGACGTTGTTAGGCTGGGTTGAGCAGCATGCGCCTGAGTTTTTAAAAGTTTCACTTTCAGAGCATCTTACCAATATGATTAAAGATTCACAAAAACATTTGTTTCGTCTGATTTATTATCCACCGTTAAAAGGCGATGAGCCTGTCAATGCAGTACGGGCAGCTGAACATGAAGATATTAACTTTTTAACCTTGTTGCCAGCGGCGACGGCAAAAGGCTTAGAGGCAAAAGCTGCTGATGGTAGTTGGGTGCCAGTGCCTTGTAATCCAGGTTGGATCATTATTAATGTTGGTGACATGTTGCAAGAAGCAACTGATGGCTACTATCCATCGACACCACACCGTGTGATTAATCCAGAAGGTGAAGATGCGCGTAAATCACGTATGTCTATGCCTTTATTTTTGCATCCGCGCGATGAAGTGCAACTGTCCAAACGACATACAGCGCAATCATATCGTGAAGAACGTTATCGTGAATTAGGTTTATTAGAAAAAGATAAGCATATTGAGTTAGAAAAAGCATGATTGTTGATGAAATAAAAGCGTATTTATTGGATTTACAAGATCGCATTTGTGATGCATTTGAAAAGCTAGATGGCAAGGCTACATTTTTAGAAGATAGCTGGGAACGCGCTGAGGGTGGTGGTGGTCGCACACGTGCAATGGCAGACGGTGCTGTGTTTGAGCGTGGTGGGGTAAACTTCTCTCACGTTTATGGTGAGAACTTGCCACCAAGTGCTTCAGCACACCGCCCTGAGATTGCAGGTGCATCTTTTCAAGCGTTAGGGATTTCATTGGTTATGCACCCTAAAAATCCTTATGCACCTACAACACATCTTAATGTGCGATTTTTTATTGCTGAGAAGTTGGGTAGTGAGCCAGTATGGTGGTTTGGTGGTGGTTATGACTTAACGCCATACTACGGCTTCGATGAAGATTGTCTGCATTGGCATCAAGCAGCAAAGAATGCTTGCGATAAAATCGATACATCCCTTTATCCTAAGTTTAAAAAATGGGCCGATGACTATTTCTATCTTAAGCATCGTGATGAGGCGCGTGGCATTGGTGGTATTTTCTATGATGATTTTAATCAGTTTGAGCTTGAGATTTGCTTCCAATTTATGCGTGAAGTCGGTGATAGCTTTTTAGATGCTTATTTACCTATCGTTGAAAAGCGTAAAGACACACCTTACACGCAACGCCAACGCGATTTTCAACTTTATCGCCGTGGTCGCTATGTTGAATTTAATTTGGTTTACGATAGGGGTACATTGTTTGGGTTGCAGTCAGGTGGGCGCACTGAGTCAATTTTAATGTCATTGCCGCCAGTGGTGCACTGGCGCTATGATTGGAAGCCTGAACCTGATACGCCTGAGGCAGCACTTTATCAATGTTATCTGCCGCCAAAGGCGTGGTTGAATCAATAGCGGTCATCGCAAAGATTATTTACCTGCAGACATTTCATAACAAGGCTCTTGCTGCTCGTCTCCGAAAAGATTTAGATTGAGGTCAGAACCACAAGAATGTTCTTGAATCCACTTAATATTTTCAAAATTATCGATTAAGCTTTGTTGGAAGCGGTTACTCGGTTGATGGCTTAGCCATTCTTTTACGATAAAGCGCTGTATGTCAGCACTAAGTGCATTAATACTACCGTAATTGAAGAAGCTCTCAGGTTTGCATTGAAAGCAAGCGGCGGCTTCTATTGCAGCGCCAAGAGCAAGTGACCGGGTGATGTCGATATCTTCTGCTGGTACTGATTCACCACTATCGTCAAAGTTAACTGGAAAGCCACCACGAACCATCGTGATGTTTTTACCAAATTCGTTAATATAAACGACATCTTCAAGGAATCTATTTGCCACTTTGCCGTTATGTCTGGCTTGAACAGCTTGTAACAACGTCCAAAATTCTCGATCTTCAGAAGAGTAGCTGACAAGTTCTTTTGGTGCAGGTGATAATTCAAAGGGTTCGAGTGAGGCAGTAATGTCGTTACCTGAGCAGCCAAAAATTAGATCAGCGAAATTTACAGCGGTGACTAACTCATTAGCTTGACGGATTTTATTATTATGGCCGATCGATGCTAGTTGCTGCTTATTTTCATCAAAAACGATGACATCATGACCCAATTCTACTAAAAGATTTGCAACTGCTTTACCAATCGCACCAAAACCAATCACGGCGCAGGCGCGTCGTTCAGCTTTTAGATCAATATTTTTGTTTAAGAGCAGTTTTGCTATGCCCGCTTCAGCAATCAATGGTGCTTCCAGGTATTTTTTGGTGGCACATCTGGCAATATCTATAATGGGTAGTGGTAAATGTCCGCGCCGCTTTTCGCTATTAAAGCCGCTGGTTGTTTTTTCGATACCAGTGACATGCTTAGTCATTAATAAAGACGGTGGCATACTGTCAAGTGCATAGCCGCCATGATCCATCACTAAAATATTATTAATATGTTGGTGTCTGTTAAGGTGTTCTTCTACTTTGCCCCAAAGTCTGGTCATATCGCTTGAATAAGTGGATACAAAGCGCCCTAAACCTACTTGCCTGGAGCATTGATGATGATATATATTTTTTTCTTCGAAAGCATCAACAACGTCTTTATTTCTCGAATAATGTTTATCTATAGCAAATATATGTTCAGGTTGGGCGCCTATAGATAATAAGGATTTCAGTAGGGTATAAGATGTTTCTAATGCATGGTGGTTATAAACAACTAATGTATTTTTAAGTGATGGACGTTGATGCAACGGTAAAGAATTTATCTTATTTACCAATGCATCAAGCACAGGTAAGCGACGCGTTCTGAAATCTGAATTAAACGCAGCTGTCCGGGGCGCTCTCCAGAGGCCGGATAGGTGACCTATCCTTGGCCGTAACTTGGTAAGTGCTCGTGACATAATACTCTCGTTAAATTTGACTTTATTCGAAATGAATTTATTGATTTTCAGTAAAAGTTTAGTTGCCGGTATTCTACTCCTACTTATTTCATTTTCACAATGTTTAAATCAAAGTTTTTAAAACAATTGATAGTGACGAGTTAGTTTTGTAATTTTTTAGCTATTTTGAGAGATTTTTATGTAAATAATGGTGATGAATACCAATTTTGGTTTATTTTGTTAATGACAAAATTAATGCAAATTTATATGAACATTGAAATCCCTTTCGTTTTGGGCTAATGTCTCAAAAATACTATAGGGATTAGCCAGTGCGGCTTTTGCGTTGTTCTGGTGATAGTGTTATGTTATAAGGAGCGTAAAAATGTCTGACGAGTCACAAGATCGAGAATTAGCGGTTAACGATGCTTATAAGCATGAGCTTGATGCAGATCTGATTACCGAGTTAAAAAAAAGAATTGAATGGCAAGAAGATGAAATTTTTCAGCTGAAAGAGGTTATTGAAACATTGCCAGGTGATATTTATTGGAAAGATAGAAAAGGTATGTGGCTTGGTGTTAATACTACAGGCTGTGAAAAGTTGCGACGGTTTGGGGTGGCGGATCGACATGAGGCGATCATCGGCAAAACTGATTATGAATTATTTGATAAGAAAACTGCGGATAAATATCGTCTTAATGATGAGAAGGTTATGGAAACCAAGGAAGCGCTTACTGAAGAGGAAGATGTCTGGCTGCCATCTGGTGAATACTGTGTGCAACTTTCAAAAAAGCGTCCACTTTATAATAGACAAGGTGAAGTCATAGGTATTATTGGTAATACTGTTGATATAACTAACCTTAAAAGAGTTGAATCAGATTTACGAGTAGCCAAGGAAGCCGCTGAAAATGCCAATCATGCCAAAACAAGATTCCTACACAATATGCGCCACGATATTCGTACACCTTTTTCTGGTATTTATACCATGGCACAACATATGGCAGAGTTAGAAACCGATACTGAAAAAAAACAAAATCTTAGTGAAATTGCGCGCTCTGCTAAGACGTTATTAGCTTATTTAAATGAGATCTTAGAATTTACCCAAATTGAATCGGGCAATATTCCGATTCTATCAAAGCCCTTTGATTTTTCTAAGTTAGTGGAAAATTGTGTTGATACTTTTCGCCCGAGTATTAACTTAAAACAGGTCTCTATAGAGAGTGATTATCGCGGACTGCCCGACTGGATTATCAGTGATCGTTTTCGTATTCAGCGTATTATCATTAATCTCTTGAGTAATGCGGTTAAATTTACTGAGAGAGGTGAAATTAAAGTGGTCGTAGAGCAATTAGAATCGCTTGGGCGGGATGCGATTATAAAGTTAGCTGTTGAGGATACCGGTCCTGGTATTCCAGAAGAGAAGCAAGTGGTTATTTTTGAGAAGTTTGGAAAGTTGGGTGTGAGTTATGATAGTACAAATTTAAGTGTGGGGTTGGGGTTATATGCTGTAAAAGCATTGGTAAATGATTTAAATGGTGATGTGTTTTTAAAAAGTCAAGCGGGTCGCGGTTCAGTTTTTAGTTGTGTCTTTCGAGTTAAGAAGCCGCTAACAACAGATCCAAAGATGCTAGAAGATTTGTTAGGTGCAGTTTGATTGAGGAAGGGATTAACGTTATGATGAGCTTGCTTTTATTCAGGACTTGCAATGTTGGGGGGTCTATGAACATACGTATTAATAAGTTAATACATCATAGAGCACCACAAGCCCTGAGCAAAAACAAGTACGCCATAACTTGGACGAAAATACTACCACACCAAATTAATGACATCAATGTAATTGTTATTTGGTTCAGTGATAATAAGGAATTTGTATGTCATTTTTATTTTCCATCTCAGACTTAAATCAATTAGTTAAAAAAATATCATTAAAAAGGCTCTTTGAGCTAACGGTCGCAGAACTGCAGCAAGATTTTTTACGTTGGTCTGAATTCCAAATGGTGCCAAGGCTTGCAACCCATTACCCGCATGGTGTGATTGAGCTGATGCCGGTCGCCGACGATGCATACTATAGTTTCAAATACGTAAATGGCCACCCCTATAATCCACGTCAGGATAAGTTAACTGTTACGGCTATTGGTATGTTAGCTGATGTGGCCACGGGGTATCCACTGTTGATTTCAGAGATGACCTTATTAACAGCAATACGTACGGCTGCAACATCAGCTTTAGCATCTATTTATCTGGCGCCAAAAAATGCTAAGACCTTTGGTATTATTGGTACGGGCTCTCAATCTGAGTTCCAAACACTCGCACATCAAATAACGCTGGGCGTAGAGCAAGTGTTTTATTTTGATATCGACACAGCTGCGATGGACAAGTTTGCGCATAACCTTAAAAGCTCAGGCCTGCAATTACAGCGTTGTGATAGTATCGAAGCCGTCGTTGCAGCCAGTGAGATTGTGACTACAGCAACCGCAGATAAAACGGCTGCACGTATTTTACGTGATGCCATGATTGATGGTGGTAAACATATCAATGCCATTGGTGGCGATTGTCCGGGTAAAACAGAAATTGGTGATGTACTGTTAAAACGCTCTAAAATTGTGGTTGAATATCTCGAACAAAGTTTGATTGAAGGTGAAATTCAGAATCTTTCTCGTGAGAATGTCTATGCAGAACTATGGGAGTTAGTTTCTCGGCAAAAACCAGGACGTGAATCAGCGACTGAAGTAACCCTATTTGATTCTGTTGGTATTGCGCTTGAAGATTACTCTATGCTCAAACTGATTTATCGTTTGATGCAGCAATACCAACTTGGTCAAAAGGTTGATTTGATTCCAGATGTGCAAGACTCTAAAAATATCTTTTCGTTACTATAATGCTATAAGGTGCTTGGCACCTTATAAAGCTGTTGTCGCAATAAGTGGTTGTAGCTCTTCGCTATTTTGTGCGTCTTTCTTTTGGGTTTTGATTGGGTTTTGCTTTTTGGGTGGCTCTCCAGAACTAAATGTATAGTATCGATTAGCTGTAAATTTAACTTGAGCAGCAGTAATAGTCTTATCTGCAGCATTTAAAATACCAGAGATGGTTCTTTCTTTGCGAGACATAAAATCCTCCTTCTTATTTTTTATTTATTTTACAGGGGGATTATTAAATTAGAATTAACGCGTAAAAATAAGGAGCGCCCATTGATCAAGGGTTTTGGCATCTTGAAGGGTGAAGTGTTCGGTGTAGGCTTGGGTGATCAATTGGATTTCATGTTCAAGAATGCCGGATAGAACGAGCGTACCATTTGCTTGGATTAGGCGGGTGATTGTGGGTTCGAGCTCGATGAGTGGATTGGCAAGTATGTTAGCGACGATCAAATCAGCTTTGGTACTTGGTAATGTTTTGTCATCGGAAATATGTATTTTGTGTTCGATATCTTTGTTGAGCGCCATATTATTTTTAGTGGCGATTAGGGCTTGTTGATCATGGTCAATAGCAAACACTTGTTTGGCACCAAGCTTGGCACTAGCTAAAGCAAGAATGCCAGAGCCGCAGCCGAAGTCGATAACAGTTTTATTTTTTGGTGGATTTTGTGCGAGCCACTCTAAGCAGAGCTTAGTAGTTGGGTGTGTGCCCGTACCAAAGGCAAGCCCAGGGTCAATACGCACAACTTTGCCACTCAGTTCTTCTTCATGCCAATTTGGACAAACCCATAAATTGCCGGGATAATTTTGCGGTTTAAAGTGTTGTTGGGTGAGGCGTACCCAATCTTGATCAGCAATTTTTTCGATGCGATAGTTGATGGGTTCTTTGCGATTAAGTCTGGTTTTAAGTGTGCTGATGATATCGCGCGGCGAAATAGTTGTTTCAAACAACGCTTTAACATTAACAGAGTTCCACAGCGGTGTTTCTTCTGGCGCAAGTTGATAGATGGCATCATCTTTAGCATCTTCTAGTGTGACTGCAACTGCATCCAATGCCTCTAAGTTTTCAGCAAATAAATCAGCTTCTTCAGGGCTGCTAGCGATGGTAATTTGAATAAATGGCACTTAATCTTCCCGGCTTAGCATTTTCTCTAGGTAGTGAATATTTTGCCCGCCTTCACGAAACTTTTTGTCACTAATTATTTCTGCTTGTAGTGGTAAATTGGTTTTTATGCCTTCGATGACCGTTTCACTGAGCGCATTTTTCATTTTGTTTAAGGCTTCTTCACGTGTGCTACCGTGTGCAATAATCTTGCCGATCATTGAGTCGTAGTAGGGTGGTACGCGATAACCATTATAAATGTGTGAGTCAACACGCACGCCTAAACCACCTGGCGCATGAAACTGTTCAATTTTACCAGGACAGGGCATAAAGTTTTTAGGGTCTTCAGCGTTTATGCGGCACTCGATGGCGTGGCCTTTGATTTTAATGTCAGATTGCTTAATTGTGAGTGGTAAGCCTGCTGCAATTTTAATTTGTTGTTTAATGATATCTATACCCGTAATCATTTCAGTCACAGGATGCTCTACCTGAATACGAGTGTTCATCTCGATGAAAAAAAACTCGCCATTTTCATATAGAAATTCGAATGTACCGGCACCTTTGTAGTTGATCGCAATACATGCATCTACACAGCGTTGACCAATGGTTTGGCGTTGTGCGTCACTAATCCCAGGAGCAGGCGCTTCTTCGACAACTTTTTGATGGCGACGTTGCATTGAGCAATCACGCTCACCAAGATGAATCGCATGTCCTTGGCCATCGGATAATACCTGAATTTCAATATGGCGCGGGTTTTCTAAGAATTTTTCCATGTAGACTTCGCTGTTGCTAAATGCAGCAGCCGCTTCTGTCTGAGTGGTTGCAATAGAGCTGAGCAGTTCTGCTTCTTCGCGTACGACACGCATGCCGCGTCCACCACCACCACCTGAAGCTTTAATAATAATCGGATAGCCAATCCTGCGCGCTAATTCGAGGTTGCGTTCCTCATCGTCTGTTAAGGCGCCATCAGAGCCGGGTATGCAAGGAATGCCTGCTTTACTCATCGCTTGAATTGCCGACACTTTGTTACCCATCAAGTTGATAGTTTTTGCATCGGGACCGATAAAGACAAAACCACCTTTGTCTACCTGTTCAGAGAAATCAGCATTTTCCGCTAAAAAGCCGTAGCCAGGATGGATTGCATCGACGTGGCCAATTTCGGCAGCGCTAATTACAGCTGGAATATTCAGGTAACTTTCGGTTGAATTGCTCGGGCCTATGCAGACCGCTTCATCGGCAAGGCGTACATGCATTAAATCGGCATCAGCAGTTGAATAGACTGCGACAGTTTTGATGCCCATTTCTTTGCAGGCACGTAGAATACGTAGCGCAATTTCGCCACGGTTTGCTATCAGAATTTTTTCAAACATATCATTACTCACCTGTATCGATGATAAAGAGTGGTTGATCGTATTCAACCGGGCTCCCATTTTCTATCATGCGTGCACTGATGACACCAGCGACATCCGACTCGATTTTATTAAACATTTTCATTGCTTCGATTAAGCACAGTGTGTCGCCAACCTCAACATGTTGACCCACTGATACAAAAGGTTTCGCACCAGGTGTGTGCGCGAGATAAGCAGTACCTACCATTGGAGATTTAACTTCATGGCCATCGTGTGCCGGTACTTCAGTTTCAGCAGTTGTGGCAGCTGCTGCGGGGGCTGCTGGCGCAGCAGCAATAATTTGTTGTGCTGCAGGTGGTGCAATCGTGCTGTGACAGCTGATGCGCACAGATTCTTCACCGGAAGTGACTTCCAGCTCGCCAACGCCAGTTTCTTTAACAAGTTCGATTAGTTTTCTAATTTTTCTGGTATCCATCATCGGTGCCTCTTTAGGTAATCAACCGCAGCCAATAGAGCTAAATCGTAGCTATAGCTGCCAAAACCCGCAATCTTGCCAACAGCGATGTCGGAGAGATAAGACTGCGATCTAAATTCTTCTCGAGCATCAACATTACTCAAGTGTACTTCAATAAAGGGAATGGCGACGCCTAAAAGCGCATCGCGAAGTGCTATGCTGGTGTGGGTTAAGGCGGCGGGATTAATGATAATAAAATCCACCTTACCTTGAGCCTGTTGAATTTTGTCGATGATTTCATGCTCAGCATTTGATTGGAACTGTTGCAATTTATAGCCTAATTTGTCTGCATCTGCTGCTAACTTGCGATTTATATCGTTTAGTGTCTGCGATCCATAGATTTCAGGCTCGCGAGTGCCTAAGAGGTTCAAGTTTGGGCCATTTATGACTAGTACTGTCAACATAGACGCTATTCTGCCGAAAAGTTCAGTCGATGTCTAGGGAAATGCGAAGATGTCTGCAAGTTCGTGAATTTTATCAACCTTTAGGTGCCTGGCACCTAAAGGTTGACAGATTAAACCGATTTTTAGTTAAAACTATCAACATCTAGGTGCCTGGCACCTAGGATGTCCATTATCAGCACTACGCGCATTTTGTCGCTATTGTTCCACGCTTCATGTTCAACCATATCATCAAAGATTACGCATTCACCTTCATGCCAGTGGTAGGTTTCATCACCAACACGAATCGCACAGTTATCTGGGTCGGGCACGATAATACCGAGGTGGCAGCGCAATACATCAGATGAATAGCCTTCATGTGGTGTGATATGGGTGCCAGGACCAATCACAGAAAAACCAGCATTATAAAGCCCGGGAATATTTTCGATTAAAGCTGTGGTTTTAGGTAGTTTTGCGCAGTGTTGTTTAAACTTACGTTCTAACGCATATAACGTATACACTTCCCAGGCTTTATTATAGATGTCTTCCCATGGCGCTTCGAGTAAATGATCGGGATCTATCATTTCAAATTCAGCTCTCACATCACGCCAATGTGTTTCAAGCATTTTAGTAAATGGAAAGTCTTTTGTATCGTAGAACATCGTTATTTCCTGCTAACTTTGTCTAAACGTTTTAAAAAAGGTTGTGGCTTTATCATACCAATAATACGAGTTGATTTTATTTCTTTATGATCTGTGCCAAAAAATAAAATAGTAGGTGGTGCAACAACACCAAAATGTTTTTGCAGGATTTTATCTTCAAGAGAATTTTTAGTGACATTTGCACGTAGTAGCACAAAATGTTTTAACGCTTTTTTTACTTTGGGGTCGCTGAATGTGATTAAATCCATTTCTTTACAAGCAATACACCAGTCAGCATAAAAGTCGAGTAAGATTGGTCTGTTGCCTGCTTTATGCATTTGCCTGTAAATATCATCGACATTTTTGACTGGAATAAACTGCAATGCTTGCATAAGTTGATTACGCTGATTGGCTAATGGTTTAAATGGATTGGTATTGCCAAGAAAAGCGCCGACACATAGTACGATGCCATAGATAAATAATACTAAAGCAATTGCTTTGCGCCAATGTGCTAAGTGACCGGTTGCAGTTGAGAGTGCGCCCATGGCCACACCACAGCCAATCACCAATAGCCCCCATAATAATAGAATAATATTGTCTGCCAATAGCCGTGATAATATCCAGATTGCAACCGCTAACAGTAATACACCCATAAAGTTTTTAACCGCGACCATCCATTTGCCAGTATGTGGCATCAGTTTAGGACCAAAAGCGCCGATGAGTAATAGTGGTAAACCCATACCAATACCCATCCATAATAGTGCAACGCCGCCGATAGTGGCGTTACCAGTTTGGCTAATATATGCCAGCACGCCGACTAAAGGTGGTGTAACACATGGTGATAAAATTAAAGTAGCTAAGATGCCCATAAAAAAAGTGCCAATCAGCGTGCCATGTTTTTGATGATCACTAGTGCGTGCAATTTTACTGCGCCAGCGTTCAGGAAGTTGCAGGTCATATAAACCAAACAGTGATAACGCCATTGCAATAAAAATAATTGTAAAGACGATAATGAGCCAGGGCTTTTGAAAAGCAGCTTGTACACTGCCACCGATAAAACCAAAAATAACGCCAGCAATCGCATAGGTAATCGCCATGCCAAGCACATAAGCAAGTGACAAAACGAATGAACGTGCATGAGAAATTTTACCTTGGCCAACAATAATGCTCGATAAAATAGGAATCATCGGTAATACGCAAGGTGTAAAAGAGAGTAAAACACCAAATATAAAAAAACCAATAACAATGCCCCAGAGATTATTAGCGGTTAAAATGGCTGTAATTTTATCTTGTGGGTTAATGAGTTGTGAAGTTGATGGCTGACTTTCGGGTTTGGTTTCAGGAGCTACATCCATCGCTACACCTTGCACTGGTGTGCCATAGTCATTGGCAAGATTTAGCGATACAACTTCGGTGATGGGTGGATAACAATAACCATGTTGTGAGCAGCCTTGATAGTGCACTTGTAGGGTAATATTGTGGCTGTTTGAATGTAATATCGGCTGAATGATATACATGTCACCGCTATATACCTCAAGTTTGCCAACTGCTGGAATGTTTTTTGCAATGCTATTATAAGGTAATACAGGTTCAGTTAATTCCATTTTGCCAGGTTTTATCGCGCGTATTTTAAATTTATCACGATAAAGGTAATAGCCAGGCGCAATCTTCCAGTTTAATACCACGGTCTGATAATCTTTGGCTGTGGCAGTAAACTGAAAAGCTTGATTGATAGGTAATGGTTGGGACTGGCTAGCATGCACGGTTAGTGCTAAAAGTGCAAACCAGCTGAGAATAAGTATGCTTAATAACCTTTTCATTGGGTTATTGTAACATCAAGACGGAACTATTCCAGTTAATTTAGGGGAAGATTAGTAACTTTGTTTGTTGTTCCAAAGGACTCAATGAGATTTGGTATGATATTGGGTAGGTTAGGTCTAAAGTCTAATAAACATCCTGCATATGAACCATTTGCAGAAGGCTGTATTAAATTAAATTTACATTTTGATATTAAAATAATGTGTGGTTACGATGCCCTTCGTGGTCGGGCAAGGTTTAAATTTCAAGTATTAGATTTGGTATTAAAAGGTGATGTCTGAGAATATGATATTAGTATCCCTGATATGCTAGATTTAAAGCCAGAGGCGCCTGTAACTATTAAATTCATAAATTGTTTTAATAAAAAACTATATAATGTATTTGAGGAGCCGATTGAATCCTATTTTAAAAAAAAATTATGGCCCTCAAATTTCTACTAGTGACGATAAAGTTCTAAAGCCTCGCTACTAGTCTTGATGGCGTTTTTAATGTATACATGCTTTAAAAATTATAAAAAGTTAACTTAAATTTAATGATAAGTTGCTTTTGTTAAGGATTTCATTGTGCTACACTTTTTTACATAATGAAGCATGGCTAGAAGAAATTTAATGAGACGTTTAACAACATTCACACAAAAATCTATCCGAGAAACATGTGTTATAGGCAACTGTTTTAAAATTAATTGGCTGACAAGTGACCCTGTTAAGGAGAAAAAATGATTACATTATATGGCGCTCCAGGTTCAGTTTTTGTGCGTAAGGTAAAAATTTTTTTATTGGAAAATCAAATGAAATTCAAAGAGATTTCTGTTAATCCTCTAGACAAGCCGCTTGCAGATTCCTTTTTAAAAATAAGCCCTCTTGGTAAAATTCCTGCACTAACTGATAGTGATTTTTATATATCTGATTCATCTGTAATTTGTGCGTATTTGAATAAACAATATCCATCAAGTTACGATTTAATCCCTAATAATGCACGCCATTATGCTAAAACATTATGGTATGAAGAATGGGCTGATACCAAATTATTTTCAACACTTGCACCGTTTTATTATCAATCTGTGTTGGTGCCTCTTTATTATAAAAAAATGCCTGATTATGAGAAAATTGAACAAGCGAAAAAAGACATTTATTTAGTTAATGACTATCTTGAAAAAAGCTTAAATGGCCATGATTACTTGGTTGAAGATCACTTTACTTTAGCGGATATTTCTGTTGCTGGTGTCTATTTTAATATGCATTATGCTGGTTTTTCTATTGAAGACTATTGTTCTAAAACTATTTGTGATTATTTATTTAAAATATTTGAGCGGCCAAGCTTTAAGATGTGTGTGAATGATGTTGTTAGTGACGTAAATAAATCACGATCTATAACTGAAAAATTAATAGCTTGCTAAGTTTTATCACGTAAGAAATATGTTTAGTACAAGAAAAGAAGTTATATTGATAACGGTGATTGTCAACAAACTAATGGTAAAGCCAATTTAATGATGGCAGCTTAAAAAGTTCGACGACAACTATCCTGACAGAGGGGGTGGGAGTGTCAATGAGGCAATCTCTGAAAGTTATAAAAAGTTAACATGAGTTTAACGATAAGTTGCTTTTGTTAATGATTTCATTGCGCTACACTTTTTCACATAATGAAGCATGACTAGAAGAGATTTAATGAGACGTTTAACAACATTCACACAAAAATCTACACGAGAAACACGTGTTATAGGCAACTGTTTCAAAATTAATTGGCTGACAACTGATCCTAGTACCTCATTGAAAACGTGGGATGATCTGCGTATTTTTATTAGTAATTTCAGTTTATCTGCTGAAATTTCAAATCCGGTTGCATTTGGAGCTTTTCTCTCTAAAGAGGGAAAGATAGATATGTCCGAGGTGGAAAAACATATTGAATTTAATTCTCCTTGGGACTCTGTGATTAAGTTTAGGCTTTTTAATGATCTTAATAATTTGATTACGGGGCAGAAAGGCAATCCTTTATTTAACGCTAAGCAGGCTATTCTAAATTCATTAATTGAGTTTCAAAAGGGAGAATGTTCATTTGAATTGACTGGTGGTCCTCGAGTGCCATTACCTGAAGACTTGAAAGTAAAAATTATAAATAATTCAGACGATCCAAATAACCATTTATTTAGGCTATTGAGTGAGTTTGCCGAGTTGCATTTTGAAAAGGTCTATAATTGCCAAATAGGTGAGGGCCGATCAAGTGCAACGCTATCCCATTAAAAAATATAAGAAATTTCAATCGGAAAAAATACAACGGCGTTGTTGAATAAATCGTTGCGTTTGCGGTAGTCTAACCCTTTGAAAATATGATTTAACACCATTATGATTGTTTTACCACAAATAATCAGACATGGAGTCCGAATCATGCCCAAAAAATTAGCT
>JAUIDD010000013.1 GCA_030429175.1 Gammaproteobacteria bacterium | reverse complement strand
CCATGTGCCAATTATGCAAGTGCTCGCAAACACCACCAATGCGATTGCAGAAGGCGAAGTATTACAATTGATGAATTGCAATGACCCTAGTATAAGTGAAGCAGCCTACTACCAAGTGATTGAGCGCAAAACTGCAAAATTATTTGAGTCAGCTTGTGAGATTGGCGCGATGCTAGGAAGTGAAAATAAAACATTACATCAAGCTGCTGCTACTTATGGCTTAGAGCTTGGGCTTGCTTTTCAGATTATTGATGATGTACTCGATTACGCGGCAGACAGTGCGTCTATTGGCAAAAATATCGGTGATGATCTTGCTGAAGGCAAACCAACGCTTCCATTAATTTATACACTGCAACACACCACAGATGAGATAAAACAAAAAATTGTCGAGTCGATAAAAACCGGTACAAAAACCCATTTGACAGAAATTTTAAAAGCGATGCACCAATGTCAGGCATTTGACTACTGTATCAAGAAAACAAAACAGCACCTAGATAATGCAGATCAAGCCGTCGCCCAATTCCCTACTTCCCCCTATAGTATCGCTCTCAAAAAACTGCTAGAGTTTGCACTAACCAGACAATACTAGTGGAGCATATTTATGTCTCGATCAATCCAGGAAGGGCCGATCGCTGATTTTGCCGAAAGACTTACAACAGCTGCTGCTGTTGAGAAAAAAGCATTTTCATGGTTTAGAGATAAAACATTTATTGCAACACTGACAACCTTTGTCAATGCATTGCATAGCTGCGCAAACTCAGATGACGTTAAGGCACTCGTCTTACAACACACAAGTATCGAATACCTTTATCAACAGCAAAGCAGTGCTGAATTATTTATTCAAAATGTTTATCTTAATTTATTTCAGCAAGTTGATACTGAGACCATAAATGAGCTTGAAGCAAAATACCACACAGAATTAAACATGATTTTAAATAACCGTGTGCGTGTGGTCTTTCAGCAAGGTATGCCGTTTGCTAAATATCTTAGAAAAGAAATCTATAATGGTTTGAGTGCTGAAACCTCCCAAACAAATGAAAACAGCCCCTAGATAATAAGTGTTATTTATGTTGAGGGTTTATCACATTTAAAATTTTCTCAAGACGCTGCTCGACACTGACTGCTGGCACATCAATTAACTGATAGCCCAAACTCTCATAAGCCAGTCGAATCAAACGACCAATAGCGCGCGCAGTTTTTTCATCTTCGGTACGGATTATGTCTTTCTCATAAGGAAGCGCTTCTAAAAAGAATACACCTTTGTAATGATTTAACTTAGCTGCCTTAGTAACATGCTGCGGCACTTTACCAAGCTGTTGGTAGTAGGCAATACTATCTGGCAGTGCACGATCAAAAAAGATAAGCTCGTTAGGATCAAGTGATTGCTCACGTTTAATCTCTATTTGTAGGATATCTTCTTGCAGTTGCACTGGATCTGACAACACTTTTTTTTGAGTATAATGAGAAATTAAATCGAGATAATGGGTACGTGCCACCTCTTCTGAAATCGTATAACCCTTATCACGCAAAGCGTTAATTAAAGTTGTTTTGCCTGAACATGGCGGACCGGTTAACACGTACCAATTGGTTTTTTTCATAAGATACTCATAATAACCATAGGATTATTCATTTTAGTTGATTACATCAAGAAGACCAAGTTAAAATATCACCCACCAACACAACTTTGGAGCGTCCACACCATGCCTCAAGTCGATTTAAAATATAGTAACAATTTACAATTAGATACAACACTCATTTTTAAAACAATTGAGGCCACTATCGCTAAACTTGATAGTGCTGCTGGCGCCTGTAAATGTAGGGGCTACAGTACTTCTGAATATTTACATAGCCATTTATTTATTACGATAGCCTTACTGCAAAAATCGCATAGAGATGATACTTTCATAAAAAACCTCCTAGCCGAACTTGAAAAAGCACTAGTGCCAATCCTGCCTAGCAGCTGCAATTATGCTATCAACTTTAACTTTTTGAACGCTCATTATGTAACTTCAATTTCGGTGCCTGGCACCTAGATGTTGATGGTTTTTATTGATAGCTAGTGAAATCTATCAACTTTTAGGTGCCAGGCACCGAGAATTAGAGTATACTTAACCATGTTTGTACTAGCAGCAGCATGAAAAAGTGAATAACTAGGTGTTTAAAATAACGGTTGTTTTTATAGACTTTAATAAATTATTAGTTTCAGGATGAAAAACTTATGGATGGAAAGCGCAATGGAGTAATCGTTACTGGATCTTCGGCAGGAATTGGCCTCGCAATTTCTAAGCATTTATCTGATCTTGGCTATTTTGTGTATGGCCTAGATATCAATCAGCCAAAAGATGGAAATTTCCCCGGTGAATTATTCGAAATAGATTTGCTAGACCGAGATAAATTGTCCTTAATTCTTGATGATATTTCAAAACGTGGTAATTTATGGGGCGTTATTCATAACGCAGCAATCAATATACCCGAACTTTCAAAGAATATTCAACATGAATCCTTTTTAAAAACAATGGAATTAAATGTCTGGGTTGCAATTGAGCTCGCTAAACACTTAACAAACTGTTTATTACCTAAAAAATTACCTGGACGAATTATTAATATTGCAAGTACATCCATTAAAGGCGTGTATAAAAGAGATACCTATTCAGCATCAAAAGGAGCGATTCAATCACTTTCTCGTACACTCTCAGTTGAACTGATGCCAAAAGGCATTACTGTAAATGTTGTTGCACCAGGTGCCTTCGCCACTGAAATGTTCAACCAATATAATCCTGTTGGCAGCAAAGAACGCCAGTCATTAGAAAGGCTTGTTCCATGTGGACGAATTGGTGATCCTCACGAAATTGCTGTAGCTGTCGCCTATTTTCTTTCAAAAGACGCTGCATACACCTCAGGGCAAACCTTATATGTTGATGGTGGTATAAGCACAGGAATAAATGTTTTTCCTCATGAGGAGGATTAGGGCTTGTTTACACGTTCAACGATACAAGCCCCTAGTTACTTTATTAACTCAATTGCCGCAATACTATCACACAATGTCTGATCTAACCGTAAACCCTCACATGAAAGTTTCTTTAAAATGTCACGCAAAGCTGTTCTAACTCCTTCCTCAATAGTTGGATGGTAAAAAGGCATTTGCAACAAATCAAATACCGATAATTCTTGCTGGATTGCCCACGCAAGCAAGTGAGCTATATGTTCCCCTCTTGGCATACATAATTCAGCACCCAACAGTTGGCTTGAATCACGACTCGCATAAATCCTTAATATACCGCTATTTCTAGCCATCATACGTGCACGTCCCTGATCATCAAAATATGCCTCGCCAATTACATGTGCGATGCTTTGAACTGCTTTATAAGATAATCCTACTTTAGCAATATTAGGTTGAGAGAAGACAACTTCTATTGATGTGCGAAAATCAAAACATTGATCCGCCAACCTCACTGAATTATATCCAGCAATATAACCCTCATCAGCTGTTTCATGTAAAATAGGATGTCGGGTTGATACATCACCTGCTAAATAAATATTTGTATTTTTTATTCGTCCTGTTCGTGACTCATATTCAGGTAAACCATTCTTATCTAACGCTACACCAATTTTATCCAATCCTAATGCATTGAGATTAGGATGTCGCCCTAAAGAAACAAGTAGTTGATCAAAACATTTGTTATCATCTGATAAAGTAACCACTGGCTTATGATCAATTAACGATACATCTACTCGCTCATTAAGGCAGACTTGAAACTCTTTTTCTAAAAGTGAAATCGCATATTTATTTACAAGTGGATCAGTCAACCCGGCTATAAAATCTTTAGAGTGAAAAAGCGTGATATTAATTCCCAAACGACTGAGCGCTTGGCCTAATTCAACCCCAATAGGTCCAGCCCCAATAACAGCTATATTTTTTTGTAAGTCAGATTGCTCAAATAAAGTATCTGTTGTGAGTATACAATCTGCCAATCCTTTCCACGCTTCGGGCATGTTAGGAGAAGATCCCGTTGCAATGATAATACTATTAGCAGTAATAGTTAACTCATTGACTACAATCGTATCTGCTGCTATGAAACGCGCTTGACCAGGAAGATACTTGTCTTTAAGTTTATCAATACGCTTAATAATACCTGCTGTAAAAGAATCGCGAAGTTCTCGAACACGTGTAAATACTTGAGGTATAGATACTTGTAAATGCTCACCACCTAAAATGCCTTGCTGAGCAAACTGATGGTTAGCATGATAGAAGCTATCAGCAGCTTCAATCAACGCCTTTGATGGCATACAACCCACACGAGCACAAGTTGTACCTAAAGGTCCTGGATCAACAACTAAAAAATCATCGGTTATCTTAGTTACTTCTTTGAGTGCGGATAAACCAGCAGTTCCTGCACCAATAATAATAACATCAGATTTTATATTCAAAGCTCACTCCTTTAGCCATTAAATTAATATGTTTTTGGTGCGTTATTTAGATGCAAAATATGCATCAATCCCCTCATTACGTAACAAACACGCAGGGCACTTTTCGCAGCCACGTTTAGGCAGACCTTCGTAGCATGAAATTGTGTTTTCGATCAAATAGTCGAGTATGCCTAGTTTATCACCTAGTGCCATGGTTTCTGCTTTAATCATTTCCATCAAGGGGGTACGAATTTCAAATTTGGGATTATCGAGATCGATTCGCAGTATTTGTTGCATTAAATCCATATACTCACGACTGCAATCACGGTAACCTGAGTTTGCTGTATCGACACCAATCACACCCATATAAATATAGTTTGCACCAAGCCCATAAGCACGAATCGCAGCAAGACGTGCCATTAAACCGTTGCGCCCGACGACCAATGTATTTGGTGCCTCACCTTGGGTATGTTCAATTTTCATATCTGACTGGGTCAATGCATTTGAAGTTAAATCATTTAAAAAAGTAATCGGCACTTCGATATGATCTACCTGCCAGTCTTTACAAATTTTTGTCGCAGCTTTAAGTTCTGCACTATGACGCTGCTGATAACTAAACGACATACTTAACACCTGATCTCGACCAAATGCATCAATTGCTAATGCCAAACACAGTGAAGAATCCATACCACCTGAATGTACGACTATTGCTTTTTTAGGCACAATTGACCTCCTTTGCTTCTTTATATTCGGGAATTGTTTCTAAAAACACTTCTGACACTAATAATGGAAATTGACCATCCATATAAAATACTGAGCGACGCGCGCCTAATGGATGCGTGTTTTCGAGATATTGTGTATAAGGATGCGCTTGTGATATATACGCATACTCAAAAGGATCACGTCTTGTGGTGGCATTTGAATATAATAATGTATTACCAAGAAACTGATCATTAAGTGTTGAAAACTGTGATTGATATTGATGGTATGTGTGCTGTGGTACGACGATGCGCGCAAAACAAAATGGTACACCATCCCCTTTCAAAAAAACTTGCCGCACATAGCAGCGCGTTTGACCTTGAATCTGTAAGGCTTGTGCCTCATCATCGTGATAGTCGCTCATACCTTGAAACAAAACCTGAACAGATAAATGCATACACACTTGCGACAACGCATCAGACAAGTTATAGGGCTTTAACATCCAAGCGATCGCCATCGGCGAGAGATCAGCGCAAATATCAGCTATATTGGTACTCCACGACACGGCAAAAGACCTTATTAGTGAAATGAGCTGACATGCTAATCAGTGGTACTCTAAAAAGCAATTAAAATGTGCAATTAGGCACAAAATTACCAGCGCAAGACCTTGACACATCAGTGGTTTAAACCAATACTGGCAAGCAGTTTATACACAAGGAACACTATCATGGAAACTGCACGTCAATATATCATTGATAACAACATTCAATATATTAAAGTCGGTGTCTTCGACCTTAATGGCATCTTACGTGGCAAAATTTTATCACAGAAAAAATTTCTAAAATGCCTTGAATCAGGCATGGGGTTTTGTGATGTCATTATTGGCCTGGATTACGATGATCAATTAATCGACAATATGCATTTTACCGGTTGGCATAGTGGTTATCCAGATGCACGTTTGCGCATCGTCCCTGAAACCATGCGTATTTTACCGTGGGAACCAGAGTCAGCTTTTTTCTTATGTGAGTTTGAACCACAACATAACATTATTAGTTCACGCGTTGTTTTGCGCCACGCCATTGAAAAAGCCAAATCAATGGGTTTCCAAGCACTCGCGGCGATGGAATTTGAATTTTCTGTTTTTCAAGAAACTTCAGACTCTCTCCAAGAAAAACGTTTTACTCATTTAACGCCACTAACACCTGGTAACTTTGGTTACTCATTACAACGCAGTAACCAAACGCAGCTCGTTTATGATGATTTGTTAAAACAATTATCTGAGGCCAATGTTGCGCTTGAATGTATCCATACTGAAATTGGCCCTGGTGTATTAGAAGCCGCAATCGCCTATGATGAAATTATGCCAGCTGCCGATAAAGCAGGTCTTTTT
Organism: Gammaproteobacteria bacterium; assembly: GCA_030429175.1. Taxonomy (GTDB): domain Bacteria; phylum Pseudomonadota; class Gammaproteobacteria; order Coxiellales; family Coxiellaceae. Next base: position 50,042 of record JAUIDD010000013.1, on the reverse strand, counting down.
AAACTATTTACAAAAGCGATTTTACATGAACATTTTTTAGTACCAACCTTTATGGCAAAGTGCAACGTCAAGCAACAAGGTCATGGTGGTCATATTCACCTGTCTTTATATGATCTTCAGAAAAAATCGGCATTCTATGATAAAAATGCACCACATCATATGAGCAAAATCATGTGTCAATTTGTCGCAGGCCAACAAGCGTTAATGCCTGAGTTATTAGCACTGTCTACACCGAACGTAAATTCTTTTGCACGACTCGTACCAGGCCACTGGGCACCAACTAGTGCCACTTGGGGTATTGATAATCGTACCACTGCGTTACGTGTTATCTCCGGTAATGAAGATGCTATACGTGTTGAATATCGCGTCCCCGGTGCTGATGCCAATCCACATCTTGCTATGGCTGCTGCATTGATATCTGGCTTATACGGTATCGAAAACGAACTTAAACTTGGTGAACCTGTTAGTGGTAATGCTTATACGCAAAACCATCAAGCACTTGCATTACCCACGACACTACACCAAGCAGCTGACGCATTATCACAATCAGGTTATGCACGTGAAATATTTGGGAATCGGTTTATTGAGGATTATTGTCAAACACGTCATTGGGAGGCAAATAGCTATCAAGCAGCTGTCACAGATTGGCAATTAAAACGTTATTTTGAGGTAATTTAATATGGGCCTTGAAGTGATCACACCAGTCGATGGTACCGTCTATGTCACACGTAATTATGCAGATGCAGCTGCAATAGAGACAGCAGTTATGAATAGCCAACGCGCTCAAAAAGCATGGCGTCAAACCACACTCGAACAACGTATCAATTACTGTCGCAACGCACTCGATTACTTTAAACAATATCAAGCTGAAATTGGCGAAGAACTGACTTGGCAAATGGGACGCCCCATCAGTCAAGTAGGCGGCGAAATAAGAGGCTTATGTGAGCGTTCAAAATACATGATTGACATCGCCAGTGATTGTTTAGCTGATCGCACACCGCTTAGACGCAATCCAAATGAACGCTTTATAACTCGTGATCCACTCGGTTGTGTTTTTGTAATTGCACCGTGGAATTATCCCTACCTTACTGCCATTAATACAATTATACCTGCCCTACTGGCTGGCAATACTGTGATCTTAAAACATGCGACTCAAACACCACTTTGTGCTGAGCGCTTTGCTGCTGCATTTGAGTTTGCAAACTTACCACAAGGTGTTTTTCAGTATTTACATCTCACTCATAACAATACTGAAAAATTGATTCAACATTCAAGCATTGATTATGTCGCCTTTACTGGATCAGTTGAAGGTGGACATAAGATTCAACAGGCAGCTAGTAAACGTTTTATTCCAGTCTCGTTAGAACTTGGTGGCAAAGACCCTGCTTATGTTCGTGCTGACTGTGATTTAGAAAACACACTTGATAATTTAGTTGATGGTGCTTTTTTTAATTCAGGACAATCTTGTTGTGGGATCGAGCGCATCTATGTGGATAAAACTATTTATGATACTTTTTTAGAAGGGTTTATCGAACGCACACGTAATTATAAACTCGGTAATCCAACCGATACTGATACTAATTTAGGACCAGTAGTACGCGTTAGTCACGCCGCTTTCATCCAATCACAAATTGAATCAGCTAAAAAAAATGGTGCGATTTCTTTTAGTAAGCCGTCTATTGAAAGCAAACTAGGTAAACAATATTTACAACCACATGTCCTCTATAATGTCGATCATAGTATGCGACTTATGCAGGAAGAAACTTTTGGCCCAGCAGTTGGTATTATGGCTGTCGACAGTGATGCTACAGCACTCGAACTGATGAACGACTCCGCCTACGGACTAACAGCATCAATATGGACACAAGACCGCGATGCTGGTATTGCACTTGGCAGACACATCGAGACTGGAACCGTTTTTATCAACCGCTGTGATTATCTTGACCCAGCGCTACCCTGGACTGGTGTTAAAGATACTGGGCGCGGCTATAGCCTATCGCAATTGGGTTTTGAGCAGCTCACTCGGGCGAAAGGATTTAATATTAATTAAGGAATATTTATGAATACATACACTGCAAACTGGAATTACCCCACACAAATTCGCTTTGGTTGTGGGCGCATTAATGAAATTATGGAAGCAAGTCATGAGCTAGGTATACAGCACCCTTTAGTCGTTAGTGATCCCAATTTAGCGCAACTCCTCTTATTTAAATCACTGACAAAACATTTAAAAAAATATACTGTTTTTACCGACATTAAACCAAATCCAGTTAAACAAAATGTGGAAGACGGTGTTAGCTGCTTCGAAAAAAATGGCTGTGATGGCGTGATTGCGATTGGTGGTGGCAGTGCACTCGATAGCGCTAAAACAATTGCTTTAATGATTGGGCAGAGTGAAGACTTATGGGCGTATGAAGATGTGGGTGATAACTTTAAAAAATTAAATAGCGAGCGCTTTGCACCCTTGATTGCTATTCCAACAACCTCGGGCACCGGCTCAGAAGTCGGCCGTGCTGCTGTAATTATCGATGAAATACAACATGCTAAGCGTTTTATCTTTCACCCACACATGATGCCAAACATGGTAATTGCCGACCCAGAGCTTACTGTCGGTTTACCACCACACTTAACTGCAGCAACAGGTATGGATGCACTGGCACATAATTTAGAAGCATATTGTGTTGAAGGCTTTCATCCGATGGCTGATGGCATTGCAATGGAGGGCATACGTCTTGTAAAACAGTGGCTACCAATTGCTGTAAAAGATGGGACGAATCTTGATGCACGTAGCAACATGATGGCTGCCTCGATAATGGGTGCTACTGCCTTTCAAAAAGGCTTAGGTGCGGTACACTCGCTGTCACACCCTATTGGCGCTATATATGATTTGCATCACGGTCTATTAAATGCAGTATTTATGCCGTATGTATTGCAATTTAATAAAAGTGTCATTAAAAAACGTCTTGATAAACTGGCACATTATGTAGAGCTGAGTGATGCCGATGCACTGATTGATTGGCTGGTTGAGTTAAACCATCAATTTAATATTCCAATGGATTTAGCCTCTCAAGGAGTTGATGAATCCAAACTTGAATTAATTGTTGCACAAGCTTTACAAGATCCATCAACCAGTGGCAATCCACGTCCTTGTAGTGCAGATGACTTTAAAACTTTATTTTTAAATGCGCTCTATGGCAGGGTGACCGCATAATGACGCAAAAAATTTTAATCGGTGGATTTTTGCATGAAACCAATACATTCTCACCCGTACCGACTACCTTAAAAGAATTTGAAATTCATGATGAATGGCCAGGTCTTTCACGCCATCAACAAATTTTTGAGAACTTTAGCGAACACTGTAATATTCCTATTTCAGGTTTTTTGAGCAGTAAAGATCAATATCACTTCGAATGTATACCGAGTGTGTGGGCATCAGCATCTCCGTCTGGCAAAGTCACGCGTGCTGCTTACGAGCATATTGTTGCACTGTTATTAGCTGACATTAAGGCGAATCCCGATATTGATGGCATATTTTTAGATTTGCATGGTGCGATGGTTGCAGACCATATCGATGATGGTGAAGGTGAGCTGCTCAAACGTATTCGTAATATTGTTGGTAATGCACTGCCAATTGTGATTGCACTTGACTTTCATGCTAACCTCACTCAAGATATGCTGCAATATAGCAGCGCGATGTGTATCTATAAAACCTATCCACATATTGATATGTTCGATACAGGTGTTAATGCGGCCATTACTTTTTCAAAGCTATTACCCTTTAGAGCATTACGCCAAACACACTTTATGATGGGTTTAAATGCGCAATGCACATTGATTGAACCTTTAAAATCGATTTATCAAGAAATAGCACTCATTGAAAAACAACATAATGTAATGATTAGCCTCGCGCCAGGATTTGCTTTAGCTGATATTAAAGATGCAGGACCCAGTGTTGCGGTATATGCGAATACACAACAACAAGCAGATAAAATTGCCGATCAAGTGCTCGATTTATTAAATCATCACGAGTGTGATTTTCATGTGGCATTTTATACCCCTGCACAAGCAATTGAGAAAGCCGCTACTATCAATTGCCATCCAATAATTTTCGCTGATACCCAAGATAATTCTGGTGCTGGTGGCACATCAGATACCATGGGCATTTTTAAATGTTTAATTGAGCATCGCACCAAAAGTGTAATAGTTGCTTTAATTATAGATCCTCAATCAGCACAGCTTGCCCACCAAGCAGGTATTGGTGCTAAAATTGATTTACAGCTTGGCGAGAAATCTGCAGGCAGCGTTGGCACACCCTTTCATGGCTGCTTTAAAGTGTTAGGGTTATCTGACGGTAAATTTGATGCGACACCCGGCTCATACTATGAAGGCTTTCATATCGATATCGGCAAGACCGCTCATGTTATCTGTAATGGTGTGGAAGCAATTATTGCTAGTCAAAAAATGCAAGCCGCTGATCGCGCTATCTTCACTCATCTTGGCCTTGATCCCATCCAATACAATATACTCGTACTAAAAAGTTCAGTGCACTTTCGTGCGGACTTTATGCGTTTAAGCCAAAATATTTTAATTGTGTTATCGCCTGGTAAAGCCGCGGCTGAACTGAAAAAATTAAGCTATAAAAATAACAAAAGACATGTCATTAACTAAGTCGTTGACTACCAAGCATATCTGGGCAATTGCCATTGGCATGGTCATATCAGGGCAATACTTTGGCTGGAACTATGGCTTTCGCGTCTCAGGCGTTCATGGCATGTTTGTCGCGACTGTTGTTGTCAGTATTTTTTATCTATGTTTTATGCTGTGTTATGCCGAACTTGCAGCGATGATGCCACGTGCCGGCGGTCCGCTAACTTATGCTACTGCTGCATTTGGACGGCGCATGGGCTTAATTACTGGTCTCGCGTGTTGTGTCGAATTAATCTTCGCCGCACCTGCTATTGCAGTTGCAACTGGTGCTTATTTACATTTTCTTGTGCCGACTATTCCTGCACATCTTGCCAGTGTACTGATATTTATAGCCTGTATATTCGTTAATTTAAGCGGCACGCGTGATCTCGCGTTATTTGAAATGGCAATTACTTTATTAGCCTTACTCGGTTTAGTTATTTATTATGCGGCAAACGTAACTTACACCCATCCAATCTACCATCTTAATTTTAAACAAGCACACGCTTCATGGGTTGCTGCGATTCCATTTGCAATTTGGTTATATCTCGCGATTGAAGGCGTTGCAATGGCAGCCGAAGAAGTAATGCGCCCACATAAAGATATTGCACGCGGATTTATTTTAGCGATTATTACCGTATGTAGCTGCTCTGTACTCACGCTATTTTTTACCGAAACTCATAATACCAACCCAACTGCAGCAATTGACTATCCTTTATCAGCAACCCTATCACAACTCTATAGCAGTTCAAGTTGGCTGGCACGAAGTGTGGATGTTTTAGGATTATGCGGCTTATTGGCAAGTTTGAATGGTATTATCATCGCTTACACACGTCAGGTTTATGCGTTATCACGCGCATGTTTTTTACCAAAGTTTTTAACACGTGTCACCAAAAATAACTCGCCACTATGGGCTTTAATTATTCCAAGCTGCATTGGTATTGCAGCAACTTATTCAGCACAGTTTGCTAATCATTTAATCATGATCGCGGCCTTCAGTGCATTATGTATGTATTGTTTGGTATTAATTAGCTATTTTAAATTGCGTCATACACAATCAAACCAACCCCGCCCTTATAACGCACCCTATCCTTGGGTGCCCACTATTGCATTAGGGCTGGGGTTGATGTTTATAGTATGCTGGATAGTTTACTGAAGATATCATCGATAACTAAAAACTCAATATTTAACGGCAATACACAATAAACTGTATTACCAAGTGGCCTCAATAATAACCCTGCATCGATAGCCTTCTTGGATAACTCAAAACCAAGACGACCTTCGCCTTTTAAGTCGGCTGCGATCACTGTACCAATGCCACGTACGTTATGCAGTTGCTGTGTTGACTGTGCTAGCTGCTGCATTTTGTCGAGTAATACGGCTTCGATTTCAGGTACACGCTGGACCAGTGCATCTTGCTCTAACACATCTAACTGCGCATTGGCAGCCGCTGCTGCTAATGGATTACCAGCGAAGGTATGTGAATGTAGGAATGAACGACCCAGCTTATAGTCCGCATAAAACAAATCATACATCTCTTGACGCACCATCACCGCACTCATCGGCAACCAACCCGCTGTGATCGTTTTACCGAGACACATAAAGTCAGGCGTAATATCAGCATGCTGGCAGGCAAACATTTTACCGGTGCGGCCAAAGCCCGTCATAATTTCATCGGCAATTAGATGCACATCATGTTGATCACACCAGCTACGCAAACGTTTTAATAAATCAGCACTATATAAGCGCATATGATTAGCCGCCTGTAAAATGGGCTCAACCAAAATTGCAGTTAACGTATCGGCATAAGGGGTAAGCTGCGCTGCTATTTTTTTCCAATAAAATTCTGCATCATGCCACAATGGATCGTGACGATTAGCAACGCTAGGCACATGCTCGATAAAAGTGGTTGGCATTAACATAGATTGATACGGCTCACGATACTGACCCAAATCAGAAACACTTAACGCACCAATTGTTTCACCATGATAAGCACCAGATAACGCCATAAACTTAGTACGCTGCGTGTGCCCAGTTAACAAACGACTATGCACACTCATTTTCATTGCCATCTCGACAACTGAAGCACCATCACTCGCATAAGCGACTTTATCCAGCCCTGGCATCAAACAAGATAAACGATGGGATAAACGTTCAATCGGACCATGAGTTGCACTGGCTAACATCACATGCTCTAACTGATTAGCCTGCGCGATCACTGCTTCACGAATATAAGGATGCTGATGACCTAAGCTTTTAGTCCACCAACTAGATAAAGTATCAATTATGCGACGACCATCGTTTAAAATTAAATCGCTGCCGGTTGCAGAAGCTACAGATAACGGTGCTTGTTGTTCAAAATCTTTCATCTGTGTACATGGATGCCATAATGGCGAAACCTGCTCTTGCATAAAGGGTATCCTTATTGTTAACTGAAAAAAAAAATTTTGGTTGACATTAGAATCTTGCAGCGTAAACTGTATCGCCATGACTGTCAATACGAAACAATGGACCTATGATCGCGCAGCTGCTTTATATGCACTACCCTTTTCAACGCTCATAGATAAGTCACACCATGTCTTAAAAGAAAATTTTGATGAAACTAAAATTCAGCTAACGACACTGCTTAATATTAAATCTGGTGGCTGCCCTGAGAACTGTGCTTATTGCCCACAGAGCGCCCATTATAAGACTGATGTCGCACGTGAATCATTAATGGATAATCAACAAGTCCTCCATCAGGCACGTAAAGCTAAAGCCAATGGCGCGACACGTTTTTGTTTGGTTGCCGCTTGGCGGGGACCACCTAAAAAAGAATTCCCCAAAGTACTCGAGATGGTCAAACTGATTAAGCAGGAAGAGCTCGAGTGTTGTGTGTCGCTTGGCATGTTAAATGCAGAACAAGCACAAGAATTAAAGGCCGCTGGTGCGGATTTTTATAACCATAATCTCGATTCATCGCGTGAATTTTATGACAAAATCATTACCACACGCAGCTACGATGACCGCCTTGAAACACTTGATCATGTGCAAGAAGCTGGAATGAGTGTGTGCTGCGGTGGCATTATTGGCATGGGCGAAAGTATCGAAGATCGTATCAATTTACTCATCGAGCTCACACGCCTTAAAAAACCACCCGAGGTGGTAACGGTTAATTTACTCATGCCTGTCGAAGGCACCCCACTTGAAGAACAGGCTAAAGTCGATCCGATCGAACACGTCAAATTTATTGCACTGGCCCGGATTATGTTACCCACATCTTCAATTCGCTTATCGGCTGGCCGTAACAAGATGGACGATTTATATCAAGCAACTTGCTTTTATGCTGGCGCTGACTCAGTGATTGCGGGCGATAAATATCTCACCCAAACACTACATGATATCAGTGATGATCATCGTCTACTCTCATCATTAAATATGCAAGCCGCTGTTAAAGAAGAGGCGCTGTCATGCAGCTAGCCTGCCAAGACTTAAAGCAATGGCAAGCACAATCACTAACCCGAACCAGAGAAATTCAAAGTGATCAATTGATCTGCTTTAATAGCAGTGATTATTTAAACTTATCGCGACACCCAGTTTTAATCGAAACAATCAAAAAAAGCATCGATCAGCATGGTGTTAACAGCAGAGGCTCTGCTTTTGTGAATGGTTATACACAAGCACACCAAGAGTTTGAAGCTGCGTTTGCAGCATTTACAGGTTTTGAAGCTGGCGTGTTTTTATCGTCTGGTTATTTAGCTAATCTCGCCATCTTACAATCACTCACCACAGCTGATGATATTATTGTCTACGATCAACTCTGTCATGCATCTGCTATCGACAGCCTTAAATTATCTCAAGCAAAGTCGACACGCTATCGTCATCGCAATATTGAGCATTTACAGCAACTACTACAACCACGCGCTTATATTATGACTAATAGCGTTTTTAGCTGTGATGGCCAGCTTGCCAATTTAAGCGCTTTAGCGAAAGTAGCAGAGGCACATCAAGCACAACTCATTATCGATGATGCACATGGGCTTGCTATACTTGGCAATAAGGGTAGTGGTGCGATCGATCACTTTAAATTAAAGCGAGACACTATTGCCATTGTGAACTATCCACTCAGCAAAGGCTTTGGAAATTTTGGGGCAATGCTATGTGGCCCTAAACAAACAATTGAACGCATAATCCAATTTGCACGCAGTTATCGTTACACCACAGCGATCCCTCCTTACTTTGCTGAAACTGGCATAAAAACAATTGAATTACTCAAAGCAGAAACATGGCGTCAACAAAAACTTCATGAGCTGATTGATTACTTTAATCAAAAAACTAAAAACTTACTCAAACAACAGAGCCAAACTGCTATTCATGCAATTCCAGTTACCACACCACAAGAGGCTTTATCACTTAAAACCCATCTTGCAAGCAAAGGTATTGCAGTTGGCTGCTTAAGGCCACCGAGTGTGCATAAAAATAATTGTATGTTACGCATTACACTAAATATTAGCCACACTTTGGCACAGATCGATCAACTGATTTCTCATATCCAAAAATATTATGCGACACACAATTAAACAATCATTTAATCGTGCTGCCAACACTTATAATCAATCAGCCACTGTACAAAAGCTGATTGCCGATGATTTATTTACATATACGCAATTACATGCCCATGCCACACAGCCTCAGCATATTTTAGAGCTGGGTGCAGGCACTGGATACTTAAGCCAATTACTCGAGCAACACTATACCAAAAGCCACTTATTAATAAGCGATTGCGCTGAACGTATGCTTGAAATAAGCCAGCAACAAACCCAAAGCCAGCATATTGCTTGCGAAAGTGAGCAGCTCCCCATTGCAAGTAACTCACAAGATTTTATAATGAGCAGCCTAATGCTGCAATGGTGTGACTACTCGAAAGTATGTAATGAAGCTTATCGTGTTTTAAAAGATAATGGCGAGCTAATACTCACTACACTGGGGCCAAATACACTACACTCTTTAAGCCTATGCTATCAACATGCACACCAAATCAATCATGTTAATCGACTACCCAAACTTGGAACACTCAAAAAAAGCTTAGCCAAACTAAACTTTTCAAACCTAGCGTGCATAAAACAAACTTACAGCATCCCATATACATCACACTATCATTTAATTTATGCCATTTCGAAAATCGGCTCTATCTACAATCATATGCGTACTAAAAATGGGCTTATCACACCAAGATTTTTTAAGCGCTTAGATCAAATCTATCAACAGCTGTTTCCTGATCACACACATATTATGGCGAATTACGAGGTATTTTTTATCCATGCCCAAAAGTAACAAACAGGTTTATTTCGTCACTGGCACTGACACTGACTGTGGTAAAACCTATTGCACGGTTCAACTAATGCGTGAGCTTCAAGCACAAGGCAAATCTGTTATTGGACTTAAGCCCATTGCCAGTGGTAGCGCACAAACAGCCAATGGCCTTAGAAATGATGATGCACTCAAACTTCAAGTGGCAAGCACGATAGACCTAGCTTATGACGTCATCAATCCAATTACATTTGAGCAACCAATTGCACCGCATATCGAAGCACAAAAACACAACTATCCCCTATCTGTATCACACATCATCGAAAAACTACAACCTGGATTAGCCATTAACTGCGATGTGATTTTAATCGAAGGCGCAGGTGGCTTGATGACACCACTTAACTATAATGAAACGCTACTAGATCTTATCGAAGCACTTAAAATTCCTGTGATCTTTGTCACCGGACTCAAACTTGGTTGCCTGAATCACACACTACTCTCATTTGAAGTTTTGCGCGCACGCAATATTTCCATCTATAAACATATACTCAACGACATCGATTCAAATTATAGCCATAGCAAGGAAAATATTGATTATTTAAATCAAGTTTTATTTAACCTTTAAACTGGTTTTGCAGACGTAGCCATTGCCTCTTTCTTAGCTAAGACTGATATTCTATAATGCTTCACCTCACCCTCTATATCACGATACATCCTTTTTATTTTCTGTTTTAACACTCCAGCATAATCATCATGAGTTGGCACCGGAGTGTAGTACTCATCTGAATATGTCATTGACATTTGCTGTGTTACACTCAACCTACGGCGAATATATGTACATACCTCATCAGTTGAAACCTTGAAATAATCAACAAGCAAAGGTCTTAAGCGATCTCCACGCCAATCAACACCACTACACATAAGAAATTCTATACAAATGCGTTTTATCTTTTGATACTGTGACATCTCAATGTCTTGCAAGCAGTTAAGTAAGTCTATAACACTCGGCTGACTATTATGGTTCCAATTTATCAATCGAGAAAGCAATGACATTTTATTTTGTTTATAGGCTTGCAATGAAGGATATTCACTCATACGTTTAATGACTTCGTTAATCAACCCTTGAACTTTAGGATCTTCCACCAAAAATGCAGACATTTGAGTGCGCTTCCTCCTTTCGTCAGCTGTAAGTTGTTTTTGTATGCGTGCCTTAATATTAACACCCTCGGAAATTGCTAATTTATGTATTGCCAACTTTCTATAGATTTTATCATCTGTGCTAATGGCTGATGATACGATAATATTGCCATACCCCTTTAATGAATTTAATACACCACCACACAACCGCTCAGTTTTCGCTTTGAATAAAGCTAAATCGTCATGTCCTTTTTGATGCCTTAAAAGCGCTTTTTTAAAGCGTAAATCCTGACCCTCATAAATAAGAATTGGATTCTTGGTTGATAAACTCGCCAATACCTCATCGAGTAAATTATAACTCACCATGCCACAAGCATAGCCATTAGCTTGCAAATCAATATCGATGTTTTGAAAATCGAACAAAGCATCACTTTGAAATATTTTCAGAAAAAAATCATGCAGGCAACTGACTGCACCTTGTTTGTGAGGCACTGCCATCGGCTCAATCGTAAGCAACTTAGGCAGTCTGCCTTCGATCGGCAAAATAAAATAAGGTACCCAGTGATTCATTGACACATGCACAATACCATACAAAATAAACTGCCGAGTCGCTTGCTGATAGCTGTTAATCCAAGATAATAAATCCGCGCCATTAGTGTGATTTAATATTGGCAATAACTTTAAGACAAATGCATGATCGTATTGTTTGATTTGCAATGCTTCATCAACATCATGCTCAAAACGGCGTTTAAGTGTATATGCGAGATCCATGTCTGAATACTCATCATCAATTCTAATGGTGCGATCTTCTTCGGTATGCAATTGAGGATATTGACTGCGAAGCTTTAGTAATAATAGCTCGATACTATCTTCTTCTAATTGATAGCCCTTGCCATCTTCAGCTAAAAAAAAACTATTTCTGCTCATAAAAAAACCTTTCTTAGTAAAATTAAACTGAGTTTAACAAACTCGGCTCTTACCATCAATTCGCTATAGTGGTAGAATTGGTAACACTTGAAATAGAGGCTGCGACACATGACTGCATATCAACAACTCCAACATATTTTTTCACAATTATCCGACTTAAATAACCTACAAGCACTCGCCCATTGGGATGAAGCAACGATGATGCCAGTTGGTGGTGGCACTAGTCGTGCACGTGCCCTCAGCACTCTTTCTGCTGTGATACACCAAAAACTTACCAATACACAAGTCAGTGATCTTATCAACGAGGCTCAGGGCGACAGTAGCTTAGAGGCATGGCAGCAGCGTAATCTTGAGCTTATGCAACGCCAGTACCAACAGGCAACTTGCCTGCCCGTTAAACTAGTGACTGAAATTTCAGAAAAAAGCGCACTGTGCGAACAAGCATGGCGCGAGCATCGCGCACAAAATAATTGGCAGGATTTCGAACCTAAGCTTGAACAACTCTTTCAATTAATCCGTGAGTCAGCACAGATCCGCGGCGAAATAGAACAGCGATCACCTTATGACGTATTGCTAGATGAATATTCGCCTGGTGTCTCTCAAGAGATGATTAATCCTATCTTCGATCAACTTAAAATAGAGTTGCCACCCTTAATAAACGAGATTATCGAAAAGCAAAAAAGTATTAAGATCACAGAACCCGAAGGTCCTTTTGATATCAAAAAGCAGCGTATGCTTGGCTTAGAAGTCATGAAGCATATTGGTTTTGATTTTCATCATGGCCGCCTCGATACCAGTCATCATCCTTTTTGTGGTGGCAGCAGTGATGATGTGCGCATAACAACACGTTATAATACCAACGAATTCCTCTCAAGTTTATTAGCTATCTGTCATGAAACTGGCCATGCCTGCTATGAACAAGGCCTACCAAAACAATGGCACGGCCAGCCAGTTGGATTAGCCCTGGGTATGTCGGTGCACGAAAGCCAATCGCTGATTATCGAAATGCCGGTATGTCGCTCATTGGAATTCATGCAGTTTCTTGAACCACATGTGATTGACACTTTTGGAAAGCAAACTGCCTTTAGTGCTGAGAATCTTTTTCATATTGCTACACGAGTTGAAAAAAGTTTGATTCGTGTCGACGCCGATGAAGTCACTTATCCGCTACATGTGATCCTACGCTATGAAATCGAACGTGATTTATTTAGTGGTAAGCTTGCAATAAAAAATCTACCCGACGCATGGCATGATAAGATGCACAGCTATTTAGGCCTCTCAACTAAAGGTAATGATCAAAATGGTGCAATGCAAGACGTGCATTGGCCGTCTGGTGGTTTTGGTTATTTTCCAGCATATACACTGGGACGCTTAATTGCCGCACAATGCTACCAATCAGCACTTAGAGCACACCCAAATATACCACAACAAATCCAGCAAGGTGACTTTAAACCTTTAACAGATTGGCTACATACACATATACATTCACAAGGCTCGCGCTATACAATGGACGAGTTACTACAACAAGCAACTGGAGAGATGCTTAATCCACAATATTTCATTGAGCATATCAAAAAAGAATATCTTGGAAAACACTAAGAGCAATTGCCAAGCCCCTAGGGGCCGTCAAAATTAAACTGAATACCTTGTGCTAATGGTAAATGATCGCTCCAATTTATAGTCACTGTTTGCCTGCGCATATAGCTTTTCCAGGCATCTGAACCTGCTTCACGGCCGCCTCCAGTATCTTTCTCGCCACCAAATGCACCGCCAATTTCAGCACCCGATGTTCCGACATTAATACCTGCAATACCACAGTCACTACCATTGCTTGATAAAAATAATTCGCAATGACGTAAGTCTTGGCTTAATAACGCTGAAGACAAACCTTGTGGTACGCTATTTTGCATTTCTATTGCAGAGGCTAAACTAGCATAACGCATCACATAAAGAATCGGTGCGAAGGTTTCTTGCTGCACGATCGGCCATGCATTTTCTGCAGTAACAATGGTGGGTTCGACATAGAAACCTGGTTGATCAATAACATGTCCTCCAAATAAAACCTGTCCACCTTGCTGCTGTAGTTGTTGTAGCGCTGATTGATAATGATTGACTGCTTGTTGATTAATAAGCGGACCCATATGATTATGTTTGTCGAGAGGGTCACCCACTTTTATTTGCTTATAAGCATTAATCAGAATTTCGATAACACGATCATAAATACTATTATGTAAAAATAAACGTCGCGTTGTTGTGCAACGCTGGCCTGCTGTACCAATAGCACCAAATACAATGGCTGGTATCGCAAGTTTTAAATTTGCCGATGCATCAACAATCACCGCATTATTACCGCCCAGTTCTAATAAACATTTACCCAGGCGCTTAGCGACCCGCTCATTCACTTGACGTCCCGTATGGCAAGATCCCGTAAAAGAAACTAATTTAACTCGAGTATCATCAATTAAAGGCTCAGCAACTTTGTGATCACTCGCGATAAACAAAGAAAAAATAGCGCGATAACCCATCTCGTTTAATACATCATTACAGATATGCTGTACGGCTATTGCAGTTAAAGGTACTTGTGATGACGGACGCCATATCACCACATTGCCACAAATCGCTGCTAAAAAAGCGTTCCAGGCCCAAACCGCAACTGGAAAATTAAAGGCTGTCATTACCGATACAATACCTAATGGCAACCAGTGTTCATAAAGACGATGTTGTACACGCTCGCTTTGTATGGTCTTACCATACAACATACGTGATTGTCCAACAGCAAAATCTGCCATATCAATCATCTCTTGCACTTCACCATCACCTTCGACTTTTGACTTACCCATCTCTAAACTCACCAGACTACCGAGTAAGTCTTTTTGCTCACGTAACCGTTGTCCAATGCGTCTTACCACTTCACCACGCTGTGGCGCCGGTACTTGTGACCAAGCTTGCTGTGCCTCACTACTCGCTTCTAAAATTTTTTCTAAATCTGCGCTTGTGGCTTGCGTAATCGATATAATCGGTTTTGCTGTTGCAGGATTAAGTGATTCAAGTGTAGCACCTTCAGTCTTAAGCCACGCTTCACCACCAATACAGGCGCAAGAATGATTTTTGCTAATGCCTAATGATTTTAAAAGATGCATATTATCCCTCTGTATGAATGTCATAATAGTCCATAAAGCGATTTTGTACTAACCTATCAAATGGAATATCTTGATGCTTAACCAAACCACGCAATGGTTGATCCATATCCATCACCATATCACAAACGGCTGCAATCTCGCTGGCAGTTGTCCACTGAATCGCTGTCCATTCAATATCATCTAAAGATTTGGCATACCATTTACGCATAAAGCTGCGCTCTTCTAGGTTATTTTCAATTTTACCCGTTACCGTGATATACATCAGCACCATATCTTGCTTAGTAAATGGAATATTTTTTGCAAACCAGTTAATTATTTTTTTACGATCATATTGTTGCGCTTGAAACAGTTTTTGTATTGCATCAACATGTCCCTGATAACGAATCGTCTTATAATGTAGTTCATCAATTTTGTCTTGATAGAAATCTGCAAGTGTACCCAAACCACCTGACGTATGAAAAATTTCATATTGACGCCCTTCTAAATTTAAAATTTCTAATTCTGATAATGCAGGTACTTCAACTATACGACCCTTAGAAATTACTTCACAGGGATTGATATATTCATTGACCAAACCTTCAATCGACCAAGATAATTCATAATGTAAGGAATTACTCACTTGCTGAGGTAATGCACCGACAGATAACTTAGCGGATTTTAAGTGATCAAATTGTTGCAATAAATGATGTGCCATCACATCAACAAAACCAGGTGCAACACCACACTGCGGCACAAAGGCAGTTTGTGCCCCTCGCGCCACCTTAGCAATTGCTTGTTGTGTTTCGCGATCTTCTGATAAATCAAAATAATGTAAGTTATTACGATGCGCCGCTTGCGCTAAACGTAAGTTAACTGTAAAAGGAAGGCATGAAATAAGCCCATTAAAAGCACCACGCATTAACAATGTATCGATTACTTCACTCGAATCTAACGAAGATTGACAGTAATCTAAGCCAGGATATAATTCGCATAAATGTTGTAATTCAGAATCAGGCTCGCGCTGATCAATGAGCATCACATGATACTCATCACTTCGTGCTAATAAAACCGCTACAAATCGACCGATCTTCCCTGCCCCGCAGACACATATTTTAAACATATTTACCTCCTGGAAGCGTTATTTTAGCACAAAAGATGATAATAATATCACGCAAATATCATCAAACGCTAAGTATACCTTTCTTAAAATGTATCTAGGAGGACAATACTATGCGTAAAACAAAAGATAATTTATTGCAATATTCAGATTCAAATGAACCACTTGCAAAGCAAACAGCTGCTGTTGGCTTGTTTACACAACAATCTCAAAAAATATCTGCTATCAACAAACATACACGCTTAAAAATAGACATTAAAAATCTACGCAATAAATGTGATGACCTTAAAGATAAAATGGAGTTTTTTTCAAATGTCGCCGCAATTGGCTTAGTCGGTATTGCCACAGAAATACCACCGCTCATGCTAGCAGGTGCTGCTATCTTTCTTACTGCAATTATCGGCTATATTTCGACACTTATGAGCGCAAAGAGTCATAAAAAAAGGTTAGCTAAATTAGAAGAACAAGAGATTAGACTAGAGACTCGAGCCTTAGATTGTGAAAGCTCTATTGCAATCAACTACAGTAGGTGATATTTTGTACATAATGACATTATAAAAGGCTAACATTATGAAAATTCTTATTGTTGAAGATGACCATAAAATAGCACATTACCTAAAAAAAGGCTTAGAAGAACAGGGCTATACTGTTTCTACTGTACATGATGGCGCTGAAGGACTTTTTATCGCTTGCGAACACAATTTTGATTTAATTATTCTTGATGTGATGCTACCCAAAATAAATGGCTGGGAGTTAATGCAGAGACTTCAAGACAACCATAACCCTGCGCGCGTTTTATTCCTAACTGCTAAAGATACTGTTGCCGATCGTGTGCATGGACTTGACCTTGGTGCCGATGATTACTTGGTTAAACCCTTTTCGTTTTCAGAGCTACTCGCACGTGTACGCGCAACTTTAAGGAAATCAACTGTACATAATAGCAATACAATGAAAATCGCAGATCTGGAAATCGATTGCACCAAACATCATGTCAAACGTAACAATAAAAATATTGCTCTGACTAAAAAAGAATTCCAACTGCTCACCTTTTTAGCGCGACGTACTGGCGAGGTGCTCTCTAGGACTGTTATCTCAGAACACGTTTGGAATATTAATTTTGATTGCGATAGTAATATTGTCGATGCAGTCATTAGACGCTTGAGATCCAAACTTAATGATAACGATGCGGCCAATATGATTCATACAGTCCGCGGTGTTGGCTATGTTTTTAAAGAAAAATAACTCGATAAAATCGAGATTAACTTTATTTCATTCATTGCTATCTGCTGTGATTATGTTAGTCACTGTAGGCCTTGCCTATTTGGCTATTCATGAAATTATCACACATACAATGACGAAATTCTTTAACGATGAAACTAAAGTTATCACTCATATTATTGCTAATGAAAAAACAGCTTTAAATAACAGTCCCACTGTCAAACAAGAAATCCTTGATACACCCGATGAAAATAAATTACCATTTTTTAGATACTATATTCGAATACTCGATAGCCATCACAACCCTGTCATAGAAACACAGGGTGCCGAGCATATCGTCGCACTCTTAAAAAAATCGACCGAAATAAAAGACTATAATGTTCATGTGTGCAAGCAATACAATCTCACAACCAAGTATCGCGTGAAGCAATTTGATGTGTTTAATGCTAATGGCACACATTACATCGCACAAATCATCCTAAATATCACCTTTCAAGAAAAAATATTTTATACCTATCTCACCATATCTCTGGCATTCTTAGCAATTGGTATTTTACTCTCAATTGTTTTAGGCTACTTCATTACAAAACACAGCCTTAAATCCATTTACCAGCTTGCCGATATATTCCACAAAAGCGATAGCAAAACCTTATCTAAGCGTATTGAAACGCAAAATTGGCCGCAAGAAACTGCTTATCTTGGTGATTGCTACAATACCATGATCGATCGCATCGAAAAATCTTTTGTACAATTAAAGCAGTTTTCATCTGATGTCGCACACGAGCTGCGCACACCGCTAAGTCGCTTGATTTACGCAACCGAACTTGATCATAATGACCAATCAAATCTAGAAGATTTATATAACATCAAAAAAATACTCGACAGCCTATTATTCTTAGCACGCTTTGATGAACATAAGATGGATATTCAAAAGTCCAAACTAAACATTCGCGATGAAATAGAAGATATCATCGATTTTTATCTACCATTAGCTGAAGAACAACAGATCGACATTAATGTATCAGGTAAAGCGGAATTCGACTTTGAGCCAACGATGTTTAAACGTATCGTTTCTAATCTTATTTCGAATACGATCAAATATGCCGGTGCACAAAGCACGCTTACTATTCACATCGAACAAAATAGTAGCGGCCTAACCCTAACCTTTAGCGATAATGGCGCTGGCATTGAAACTGCTGATCTCGATAAAATATTCGATCGCTTCTATCGTGCCGATCAAGTACGCACCTCAACAAGCCAACAAGGCTTTGGGCTCGGACTCGCAATTACCAAATCGATTGTTGAACTACACAATGGTAATATTGATGTCCGCAGTACCGTTGGCAAAGGCACCCTATTCAAGCTCTTCTTTCCAGCCTAAGAAATTTTAAAACAAGAATGACCCGTCGTTTTTAAGGTTGTAACCTATTGAAAAAATGGTGGTTCAAAGAATTGGAACAGGAGTGTCCCCGTGCTATACTGGGCGGCTTCGGATAATCAATCATAAGGTGCTGCCTATGCATTTCCTCACCGAATGGGGCTTGTTTTTACTTGATACCCTTACCATTGTCATCGCTATTATCGTGGTCTTATTGGCCATTAGCGCTATTGCCGGCAAAAATAAATCACATCATCCCAAGGGTAAGCTTAAGGTTAAAAAGCTGAATAAAGACTTTGAGGAAACCATCGATCTCGTCCAACGTGAAACATTATCCAAAGATGCGCTTAAAAAACTTAAAAAAGCACATAAGAAAAATAAGAAAAAAGACAAGGGTGAAAAACCAAAATTATTCGTCATCGACTTCTGTGGCGACATTAAAGCCTCTGCCGTAGGCATGCTGACTGAGTGCATTAACGCTATCCTACTCACCGCATCAAAGGATGATCAAGTACTGCTGCGTCTTGAAAGCCCCGGCGGTATTGTACCCGGCTATGGTCTTGGTGCCTCGCAATTACAGCGCTTGCGTGACGCTAACATTCACCTCACCATCGCCGTAGATAAGGTCGCCGCTAGCGGTGGCTATATGATGGCCTGCATTGCCAATAAAATTATCGCAGCCCCCTTTGCCATCATTGGTTCGATTGGTGTTGTTTACCAACTGCCTAACTTTAATCGTTTACTGCATAAAAAGGCGATAGATTTCGAGTTGCTTACTGCCGGTACCTACAAACGCACACTCACCATGTTCGGCGAGAATACCAAAGAAGATCGTAAGAAAGTACAACAGGAAATCGATGAGACACAAGTACTCTTTAAGCAACATATCGTATCCCATCGCAGCCATGTCGATATTGATAAAGTTGCCACCGGTGAACATTGGTACGGTACTCAAGCGCTACCACTTAACTTAATCGATAAGATCCAAACCAGTGACGATTTTATCTTAGAGACAAAAGAGACGTTTGATATTTTCTCACTCCATTTCAAGCGCAAACAAAAGCTTGGGCAAAAAATTGTGGGTGGACTCTCTAATCTATATACCAAATTTATAGAACATCAATACTATGAGCACACATAACCACAATCACGATCATAGCCACGCTGGCTGTCCGAGCCAAAACGCACCGTTTAAGGCGCTGATTATCTCTATTGTAATTATTGTGTTGTTTGCAATTGTCGAGGCAGTGGTTGGTACTTGGGCGAAATCATTAGCCCTCGTTGGTGATGCAGGCCACATGGGTTCTGATGCGCTGGCACTCGCACTTGCTGCCTTCGCCGCATGGATTGCCACTAAACCACCTACCGATAAACACAGCTATGGCCTCGGCCGTGCTGAAATCGTTGCTGCCTGGGTGAGCAGCCTGTTAATGCTAGTGCTATCGGTTGTCATTATCGTCGAAGCTATAGATCGCTTACATACACACGAAGCGGTTAAAAGCTTGCCATTGATGATCGTCGCCGCTATCGGTATGGTCGTTAATCTTGTGGTTGCCTGGGTTCTAGCTAAGAGCCAGCGCACACTGAATATTCGTGCCGCCCTGCTGCATGTCATCAGCGACCTACTAGGCTCATTTGCCGCTCTCATCGCCGGTGCTGTGATTCATTACACCGGCTGGCTACCTATCGATCCAATTTTATCTATTTTTATCAGTATATTAATCATGATCTCGAGTATTCGCCTACTGCGTGAATCGATGCAGGTCCTGATGGAAGGTGTACCTAGCAACATTCAAATCGATGAGGTGTCACAAACCTTGTCAGCCTTAGATGGCATTCATAGCATCCATGACTTACACATCTGGACGCTGACTTCTGGCACAGTTGTGCTATCTGCTCATGTTAGTATTAAGGAATTGAGTAGTTGGCCAGTATTATTAGAATCATTAAGAAACACGATAAAAAAGCGCTATAATATAGACCATATAACCCTACAACCCGAACCTGAAATTATCGACTGTCAACCATGTAACGGAAGTGTGATGCAATGAACAATAGTATAATCAACTGGGATGAAACACTAGAGCTCTGTAATCAAAATCAAGCCCTCGCCGATGAACTGATATTAATGCTCAAAACAGACTTACCCAGACAAAAACAAATCTTCCTCAACGCCTATGAAAAGCAAGACACGCGTATGATCCGCGATATCGTCCACCAAATCCTCGGCAGCTGCAGTTATATTTCAATGCCATCGGTTAAAAAATATGCCCAAGAACTACATGACGCCATCCATCATAAGGAAGACGACTTGAGTGATAAAAAAAATAAACTGCTGCATGCGATGGATCAGGTAATTATGCTTAAAACATCATAGGGGAACCCCACGCACATGAAAAAAAACGTATCTCAATCAGAAATTAATAAGTTTGATGCATTTGCAAAAGACTGGAGGGATCCAAACGGCTCGATGAAACCACTACATCAATTAAATCCTCTGCGCTGTGATTATATTTTAAAGCATGCAACCATACCTCAAGCAAAAATTATTGACATCGGCTGTGGAGCAGGCTTACTCTCAGAAGCACTGACCAAAGCAGGTGCTAATGTCACAGCGATCGATATGAGTGAAGCATCACTTAAAGTCGCACAACAACATGCGCAATCGCAAAATCTTCATATAGATTATAAACTCACTACCGTTGAATCACAGGCAGAAAGTACTCCAGAGCAATTTGATGTAGTTACCTGCATGGAAATGCTTGAGCATGTGCCCGATCCTGCATCAGTTATTAAAGCCTGTGCAGCATTAGTGCGCCCAGGCGGCATGTTATTTTTCTCAACGATTAATCGCAACATTAAATCTTATCTTGCCGCTATCGTTGCTGCTGAATATATTTTACGCTTACTGCCAACTGGCACACACGAATATTCGAAACTGATCCGCCCTTCTGAACTCAATGACTGGGCTGTTGCCGCCGACCTATCATTAACTAATTTAAGTGGCGTTAGCTATAATCCACTGACACAACAATTCAAAATCACCAAAGATGTCAGTATTAATTATATGTGTTGCTACCAGAAAGGATCATAACGTGAAGAATAATATCGATGCTGTTTTATTCGATCTTGATGGCACCTTACTCGATACCGGACTTGATTTGTGGCATGCTATGAATGCCACTCTTAAAAAATACGATAAAACGCCTATTGACTATAGCTACTTTCGCCAATCGATTACTCATGGTGCGGCTGGTATGATCAAACAATCTTTTGAACTCAACGAAAAGGACACTGACTTTGAAACGATAAGACTACAGTTTCTCGATGAATATGAAAACATTCTTGCGCATCATACCGAACTATTCGACGGTATGGAGACACTACTCAATTTTCTCGATCAACAGCAACTACCTTGGGGTATTGTCACCAATAAATCAACACGCTTTACCCTGCCATTACTTGAAAAAATGAATCTTGACCAACGCGCGCACTGTATTGTCACCGGCGATACACTCGAACATATGAAGCCACACCCTGCACCACTATTGCACGCCTGCAAACTTATCAACAAACAACCCAAACGTACATTATATATTGGTGACTACAAAACTGATGTCGAAGCTTGTCGTGCTGCCAATATGCCACACATTATCGTCAGCTATGGTTATTTCTCAGTCGATGAACATCCTGATCAGTGGGAAGCAGATCACATCGTTGACCATGCAGATGAGATTGTGAATTGGCTTAAGCAACTATAGAGAAGACATATTAAACAAGGTATGTATCTAGGAGTTGTTTAGCATCTTTGGCCAACAGTGGTTTTTGTTTGAAGATAGTGAGACCACCACATTCTTCAACATTAACATTAATACTGGTATCGTGTGCCGTTAAGAAAATTATAGGCACCAAACTATTCGGATTTAAGTGGTCAGCACGAAAGCGCTTCGCTAATGTGTGGCCATCTATATCAGGCAACCCTAAATCTAAAATAATAATGTCGAACTGATGGTGAGAAAATAACTCTTGTGCTTCTTTACCATCCTTAGCTAATTGTACCGTACAACCCAAGTCTGTAAACTTATTCGATTGAGAGCGCTGTGCAATTAAATTATCTTCAACAAGCAACACTGAGACACTTGAATAATGCCTATTTGTATTTGATGGTAGCTCACTAACATTTTTAGATACGGGTGCATCCACTATATCAACTGGAATTTCTAAGCAGAAAGATGAGCCTTCACCTTCTTTACTATCAACCATCATAGTACCCCCCATTTGTTCAACGTAACATTTAACCATATATAGGCCTACACCTGCACCTTTATGCGCACTTGCATAAGCTGAAGAAATGCGGCTAAATTTTTCAAAGACAAAGTCCATTTTATCGGCAGGAATGCCAATACCTGTATCGGTAACAGTGACCCGCAAGATAGTCTTTTCATTTTTTAAATGTAGGTACTGCAACGACAAGCCAATCTTGCCATTAATATTGGTAAATTTAATCGCATTACCAATAAGATTTAAGAGAACACGTTGTAATAATAAACCAAACCCAACCACATACTCAGGTAGATTATTATCATACTGAATATTCATCTGTAGCTTCTTGTCGTTAATTTTTGGTTGCACCATATTAATAATATTGTTGACTAAGTTTTTTAGATTAAATTGACGCTTCTCGTAAATCAACTGATCTGCATCTGTTCGAACAACTTCTAGAATACTATCAATCAAATAAAGCAAATCACCGCTCGCGTTTTGTAGCAGCTTAGCATCGTCTAAAATATTCGTATCTGTCGTTTTACCAATAATATCTTCAACCAGACTTTGAATACCAGCTAATGGTGTACGTAAGTCGTGACTCATATTTGCAATGAACTCAGACTTTACTTGGCTTGCACGCTCAGCCTTAAGCTTAGCTTCTTTTAATGCTTGCTGTACTTCTTTCTGCTCTGAAATATCAACAGAAGTACCAATGATGCCAACGATTTTGCCATCACTATTACGCAGCGGTTGTTTATGAGAAATATAGGTACGATTTCTACCCTTAGATGTATGAGCCTGCTCTTCAATACTATAGCGCTCACCCGTTTCCATAACCTTTAAGTCTATCTCACGGTATTTCTGAGCTAAGTCATGCCAGATAAAATCAAAATCAGTTTTACCAATCACATCTTTAACAGAAGTTAAACCCATCGAAATCAAGTGATCTTCATTAACACCTAAGTAATGACCATCCTTATCTTTCCAGTATAGATGGCCTGGAAATTTTGAAATAATCTCCTCGATAGGTATATCGTTAGCATCTATATCAATATCAGGATATTTTGGCACAAAGTTTCCTATATTACTAAGCGTTATTTACTGGTGCAGGCCAATCATCTTTATCCCGATCAAAAATAACATCTGCGACACTACGAGATCTCAAAAAACCCTGATTTTGAGCAGAGTTAGGAGGATTCGTACTGCCTGTTATAACGCTCTGAGACCTTAAAGTACCAGTCCTATTTTGTTGAGATGAAAAAAGATTAAGTATGAACTGATTTCTTAATAAAAATGGACTTCCAGTTCCAGGACATACCTTTTTCCAAACCTCATGCTGTTGCTTAGGTTGTAGCTGTTGTAAAAGATACGCCATCGCCGCTACGGGATCTTTAGAGTGTAATGGACTTTGGGATACTTTATGCTGCACCGATAGTGAGCGTCTGATAAGATAAGCATGCTCTATTTCATTTTTTTCTAATGCGCGTTTTCCTTTGGGAAATTCACCCGCATCATTACGGACTGCATAAACATTAAGGTATATTTGCAATGCAAATAACTGTGACTTGCGCTCAGAAAAATGTAGCTCCATAAGAAGTTTCTTGTCTTGAGCCTTAGCAAGATTGCTTTTCGCACGTACCAACTTATCTGGAGAATGTGTATGGTGACGTTCAGCTATTGCAAGTTTAAGTTTACATTCATTTACTTCACGCTTTGATTCTATCATGTCAAGTTTGTCTTTATCATGTGATTGCTTATCATTTACCTGCTCACTCAACTTATGAATTTCTCTAGTTGCGCATTTTACGTGCTTAGACTCCACATTATTTCTTTGTAACATTTTTTTATATGATTCAGTAGGTATTAACTCTTCACGAGAAATAAGAAATTTATCAACATTAAATTTTTCACCATAAAGATTTGCACCATGAAATTTCATTGAAGAGCGTAACACTTCTGCATGCTTTCCTGAATACAGAACCGCTGCATAGTCTCGCACAAGAAAATAAAACAAAGCATACTCAGTCAGTAAATAACGGCGACAGCACTCGCGTTGTCTTTCGTTTTTAATGTCTCGTGCTACACCACCACCTTCAGATGAAAGAAAAGTATCAATCATACTTTCTACGTCAGCATAAACATTGACACCACTTTCGAGTTTTTTATCAGCACATGCCGCAAAATATGCTTCAACAACCTCTTTAAATATGCGCTCAAAGGTCACTTCATCTGCACCTTTTGCAACGTCTTTAAATCTGATATGTTTTAGTTTTCTATTATCAACATACTCAATTGTCTTAGCTGCTAAATGATCCGCCCAGTCATAAACCTCCTGACTCCCTTCATTAAAAAAATAGTCTTCTTTAGCAATAGCACAACAATACGCTTCGGCAGTTTCATAATCCGTAATTAGAGAAACAGTGTTAGCTCCAGCATAATCAAGTTTGAAAATATCACTTGCAGTAAAACGATATAACGATGGTGCCGTAATCAGCCTGATGTGCTGCGGTGGGACGAGTTGATAGCTTTCATCCACTACGCATTTCCAAAAGCTACGCCCTAGATCATCCGCTACTTGACCCGGCGTATTATCAGGAGTTTTACTAAAAATCATAGCAACAGGTTTTTTAGGCTTCTTGTCTTTCGACTCAATAATGTAAACATTACCCAGCATAGCAGTGTCCTCTTAGGCTAAATATTTTGGGGACATTCTGACACAAAACGATACGTAATTTCAACTCGTATTAGTCGTAATTTTCAAAATAAATTAACTAGATTCAATAAATTACCTAACGTATTTTGCCTTTTTATTCAACAAAAGTTATTAATTCATATCTGTATGATGTGTTGGTAATGTTTTCTTAATAATTTCATGAATGTCAGATGAAAGATTTGCTTCTTTCGCAATGCGTAACAATTGCGACTGCATAAGCTTCCCATAAGGTTCTTTAAAACGACGCCATTGTGTCAACGGCTGAATTACCCGCGCCGCAACTTGAGGATTTTTCCGGTTTAAATAAATAACCTGGTCAGCAATAAACTGATAACCACGCCCAGAGGGATCATGCAGCTGTGTATGGTTAGTACCAAAGCCACACACGAGTGCGTACACATTATTGGGATTATGCAAGTCAAACGCTTCATGTTGCATTAACGATAAAATACGCTCAAACGTGTTAGGTAAATTTGAAGTTGCTTGTAAATGCAACCACTTATTAACAACCAATGGGTCCTGTTGCCACTGTTGATAAAATGCATCAAGCGCTTTTGTGCGTAAAGATGATTCACTATGATTTAATGCCAACAAAGCCGCCAAACGGTCTGTCATATTATTTGCCTGCTCAAACTGCTCATATGCACGCCCTAGATCCTGCTTCGAACCTGAGGCTACCAAATAATACAAACATAAGTTTTTCATGCTGCGTTGACCGACCGCCTCAGTTGTGAAGTGATAAGTCTCGGTTAAAGTGGAATAAGCTTCATAATATTGTAACCATAAGTCATGTAATTCCGTTGCTAGTATTTTTATACAATGCTCTCGTGCAATAAAAATATCATGCACATCAATCAGCTCATGTTGTTGATGTAAATAGTTTTCTGCAGGCAGTGTTAACAAACGACTTAAAAAGCTTAAGTCACTCGGCTGATGCGCCAATAACATTTTAAATGCTGACACCAATAACGTTGGCTGTGATAGAGGCTGCTTTTGACTTACTTCATTACTCATATGTGTAATCAAACGAGATGCCAACAATTGTCCGGCATTCCAACGCGCAAATGAGTCTTCATCATGCTCCCACAAATAAGCTAACGCTTCATCGGTATAATCATAATCGACGTTTACTGGTGCAGAAAATTGACGCAACAATGAAGGTATCGGCTTTTGCGTCACACCTTCAAATGTAAATGTCTCTGATGCTTGTGACACGGTTAAGATGTGTGTTTGTTGCGCACCATTACCAACCAAACCAACTGCAAATGGCAAATAAAACGGTTTTTTATCTGGTTGATCAGGTGTTGCTAAACAAGATTGTGATACGCTTAGCTGATACGTTTGTGTCAATTCATTATAGTTATCTGTTATGGTCAATTTTGGTGTGCCTGCTTGGCTATACCAGCGCCTAAATTGGCTTAAATCATGATGAGATACCTCTTCCATCGCCATTAAAAATTCTTCAGTAGTAACCGCACAACCATCATAGCGATGAAAATACAAATCCAATCCTTGACGAAATACTGGCGGCGTTAACAACGTTTCAACCATGCGAATCACTTCTGCACCTTTACGATACACCGTTAACGTGTAGAAGTTATTAATCTCAATATATTCTTCAGGACGAATCGGATGCGCCAACGGCCCTGCATCTTCGATAAATTGCTGGTTGCGCACAATGTTAACTGTATCCAGACGGGTTACCGCTCTCGAATTCAAATCAGCTGTAAATTCTTGGTCACGAAAAACCGTTAAACCTTCTTTTAAGGTAATTTGAAACCAATCACGACAGGTGACACGATTACCTGACCAGTTATGAAAATATTCATGACCAATTACTGACTCTATACCAAGATAATCTTGATCCGTTGCCGTTTCATTCTGGGCTAAAACATACTTGGTATTGAAAATATTAAGGCCCTTATTTTCCATCGCCCCCATATTAAAATTACTTACCGCCACGATCATATACATATCTAAATCATATTCACGCCCCCAACGCGTCTCATCCCACGCCATCGCACGCTTAAGCGCACCCAGTGCATAATCAGCTTGATGACCAAACCCTTTTTCGACATATAATTGTAATGCAACTTCACGGCCCGACATGGTCGTAAAAGTATCTTCCAATAAATCAAAATCTCCTGCCACCAAGGCAAATAAGTAACATGGCTTTAATGAAGGATCTTCCCAACACACCCAGTGACGACCATTATCAAGATCGCGCGTCTCAAGTAAATTACCATTGGATAATAAATAAGGATACTTTTGTTTATCGGCACTGATTGTCGTTGTAAAACGTGAAAGTACATCCGGCCTATCAAAATAATAAGTAATATGACGAAAGCCTTCAGCTTCACACTGGGTACAATAATTATCACGCGAACGATAGAGGCCCATAAGCTGAGTGTTTTTATGTGGTTCGATACGCACACGCGTTTCTAATGTAAATTTATCTGGCACATCTGCTATTGTCAGAAAGTTTTCATCAACATGATAATGATCAGCTGCAAGAGTCTTACCATCTATCGCTACCGACTGCAGCTCTAATCGATTACCATCCAATTGTAATGGCGCTGTTTTAGATTCATGCGCTAACTTACGCGTTAATTTCATTACCGACGTTACGAGCGTTTCTGTTTCGTGCAAATCAAAATGTAAATGGACAGACTCAACATTAAAAGCACAAGCAACATAATCGTTAAGATAACGGATTTCAGGTTTTAACATAAATATACCCTTAGACTAATGGAAATTGTTTCAATTCATGCTTGAGTTTAGCATAAAGATCACGCAGCCAGTCAACATGTTCAAGGCTTTTAAGTGGCATTGATTTACGCAGATCGTTCGGTGCAATCACTACCGTCACATGATGTTCGCCTACTGCATATACAAGTGGAAATATTTGCTCAATCGCTTGATTACCTAATGCAATACAACCAATTGAGCGGCGATCACCATGAATAAAAATTTCACCACCCAAATGATGACGGTGATCATGCTGAGCCTCATACTTATCAAATTTATTGGGATAATCCAATTCCATCGACAAATCAAAACGACTACCCGGATTTAGACCAACAATATGGTAAATACCCTCAGGCACTTGATGATCACCTTCATGTAACTTTGGACCTGTACCGCCACTGGCCGCATAGATTGGATATGTTTTAACATAGTGCCAAGGTTGCTGATCATTATTACGTGCATAAATTTGAAACTTTTTGCTCTGTTTAAAAATCAGAAATGCTAATTCTTTTGGTGCATACGGCAAGTCTGCTGCTTTAAAATAAGGCGTTAATGCCTCACGTGACGACCAAGAAAACCTATTCATCTTACGCATCATCGCATCATGCCAAGAAACCTTTATTTCACTATTACCATCATATTCAACACAACCTGCGCTAAAGATTATGAAAAAACAGAGCAAAAGTCTTATCATTAAGAGATTCCTTGCTCGATTTTTGGGTGAACCAGGTGCAAAACAATGTAGCCTAATATACCAGAAACTATTGAACCGACAAGCACACCAAAGCGCACATAGGCTGCAAACTGTGCATTTGCCTCACCAAATGCTAAGGAGCCAATGAAAAGACTCATCGTAAAGCCGACTCCAGCAACTAATGCAATACCATAAATTCCCAGGCTCGAAACACCGCGGGGTAATTTTACCCAGCCCAGCTTAACCATCAACATTGTAAAGCCCCAAATACCAAGCTGTTTACCAATAAATAGGCCACCAGCTATACCCATTGGCACCGATGAAAATAATTGATCTAAATGTAGGCCATGAAATGAAACACCTGCATTAGCAAAGGCAAAGATGGGTAAAATACCAAACGCCACCCAGGGATGCAATGTATGCTCTAGTGATTTTAAAGGTGAATAACTCGGTTTCTTATTGTTGAACATGGGAATCGCTAAGGCCACTACGATACCTGCCAACGTCGCATGCACACCGGACTTTAAAACGCATATCCATAATGCCACACCAACAATAATATATGCACTGATATGCACGACTCTAAAATAATTCATCAATATCAGTAGAATAATTAAGCAAGCTGCTATAAAGAGCATTATAAAAGATATATTCGCCGAATAGAAAACAGCAATAACAACAATAGCACCTATGTCATCGATAATTGCAAGTGCCGTCAGAAAGACTTTCAGAGATAATGGAATACGACTACCTAATAACGCTAATATCCCCAACGAAAATGCAATATCGGTTGCCGCGGGTATGGCCCAACCTCGCAGCGCATAACTATCATGATAATTACATGCGATATAAAAAATTGCTGGCACTACCATACCACCAATCGCTGCCACCGCTGGCAATACTGACTTTGAAAATGTACTCAGCTCACCTTCAACTATTTCGCGCTTGATCTCCAACCCCACTAATAAAAAAAAGATAGCCATAAAGCCATCGTTAATCCAAAGTAATAGTGGCTTTTTAAGATGAAGCACACCTAGCTGAATAGACACCGGAAGCTGGAAGAAAGCATGGTAATAAACATGAAGCGGTGTATTATCAATAATCAACGCTAACACCGCTGTACAAAAAAGTATAACTCCGGCACTAGACTCAAGCTTAATAAACTCTCGGAATCGGCGAATCGGCATAACCTAACCCTGAGACTTTGGTAAGAATAAGTTATATAAAATCGAAATACACCACCCAAAAATAAAGAAACCAATAAATCCCCACGCCAACCCTACGAAAGCACCATCAACTGTGGGTGCATAACCAATATAAACGCTGTCAAGCGCTTGGACAAATGGATGTCCGTAATACATGGTGCTGCTGGCGATCAAACCAATAATCAATAAACTTAATCCCCAAATACAACCCAATGCCAAACCAACACGCCATGGACTTAAACGTAAATATTTTTGACTCACAATACAAACACTCCTTTGTTAAATCGGAAGATACATTATAGCATAGATCAAGATTGTGTTAGAATGTGCTAATGAATGTTTACACTATTGCAGCTATCATTTTAACACTCGCAGTTGTGATTGCTTTTCTCAATCACCGCTTTATTCGTATTCCCACCACAGTTGCAATTATGATTGGTGCGCTGATTATTTCTCTAATTGCAATCGTCGTTGAACATTCAAGTAAAACACCCATTGCCTCTAGCTTTATCGAACTACTCAGGCGTGCTGACTTCCATAGTCTGCTACTCAATGGCATGCTTTCTTTTCTCCTCTTTGCCGGGGCCATGCATATTGACCTTTCAACCTTGAAATCAGAGAAATGGGAAATCAGTTTGCTCTCCATCTTCAGTACGTTAGCATCAACCCTAATTGTTGGTTACGTCATCTATGGACTACTACCCTTTTTAGGGTTACCAATTCATGTACCACTGCTGTATTGCCTTCTATTTGGCGCACTTATCTCACCAACAGATCCAATTGCGGTACTTGCCATTGTCAAAGAAATTCACGCGCCTCGACGATTAGAAACAATAATTTCAGGTGAGTCCTTATTTAATGATGGTATTGCTATCGTTATTTTTGTCTCGATTTACCAATTAACAGTTAATAATTTACCTGTTACTGCCACTAATGTCCTAAAGTTATTTGCCGAACAAGCTGTTGGTGGCATTATCTATGGCATTGCGCTCGGTTATTTCGCCACCTATATCCTAAAACAATGTCGTGAAATTAACATGATTATTTTAGTCACCATTGCCGTAGTACTTGGGGGCTACCACTTAGCTTTAGCCATTCATGTTTCAGGCCCTCTAGCTATCGTGATTACAGGTATTATTGTCGGTAACAAAGTCCATCAGTTCTACCCTGAAATGTATTGCAAACAAGTTACTCTTTTTTGGGATATTATTGATGAATTACTTAATGCAGCACTATTCTTATTAATTGGTTTTGAGATGGTTACCATCCACACAAACATAACACAAGTCTTCGCCGCACTTTCTGCGATACCTATTGTTTTAATTGTGAGACTAATCACTGTCGCCATCCCTATCATCGCACTCAAACCCTTCCGACCTAAACTTGTTCATGGTATTCGAGTACTCACCTGGGGCGGCTTACGTGGTGGGCTTGCTGTAGCGCTGGCCTTATCGCTACCACACGATCAATATCGTCAGTTTATACTCGTTATGACTTATGCTTGTGTGACTTTTGCCATCATCATCCAAGGGCTAACAATGAAACCACTGGCAAAAAAAGCCAAACATGCACAACAGAATTTAGACAACCACCACCACGCTTGATAGTAATCAAATTCACTGATTATCAGACTACCGATTTTTGAATTGTCATGCTAATATCCCTCTATTAAATTTTAACCGCCATGTATTTAGAGGAACTAACCATGCGATCGACAACCGTGGGAGAGGAGCAAACCTACATTACCAGCTCTCCTAATAATAAATCACCACAACCACAATCGATTAAAGAAATCATACTAAGCTGCTACACGCACATCAAACCTGGCAACCTGCCATTACAACAAAAAGAAGCTATTTATACTGCCACTAAGCGATGCATCGACAATATCATCCGCCACAAACGCTTTGGAGAATTGGCACAACTTGTATTAGACTTAGATCAATTAGACGTGAACAATCCAACTCAAATTAAAATTCGTGGCATTCTCAATAACTCCGCTGCTAAAAGCTTTCTAAACAAAATTATCAACGATAATGTCTCAGTCTTCCCAAGGCAGCGTCCATTTGCTATTCATGACATAACTGAAGCTTCACTCAAAGAGCCAGTCACAATTAAAAAGCGCCACCCATTAGATATTTTATGTGGTCGATTTTACTTTAATAACGCAAAAAAAATGCTGAATTATTGTGACTGTCTATTTGTTGCTGTTGTACATTTCAAAGAAGGTTATCCAAATCGCGCCCTAACAACCTACAAAAAAGCGCTTGCTAACTATGATGAACTCACTATCGAACAAAAACAACTGATCCACAAGCCACCTAAAATCTATGACACTGAAGAAGAGGCAATTAACAAAGCATTCGTTGAAAAAATTTATGCTCTTGGTAAAACTAATTTTGAAATTGTGAAACAAAAACTTAAAGTTGCCATGCGATTTAACGACTATGAATCATTTCAAGCTCAAGTATTAATTCATAACTTATGTATGCGAAATCATTTATTAAATTTAAAAA
Organism: Gammaproteobacteria bacterium; assembly: GCA_030429175.1. Classification (GTDB taxonomy): domain Bacteria; phylum Pseudomonadota; class Gammaproteobacteria; order Coxiellales; family Coxiellaceae. Next base: position 17,029 of record JAUIDD010000013.1, on the reverse strand, counting down.
TTAAAGGGCCTAATCTATACGATATCAAGCAATGCTTACAACACATGTTCAAACAAATAAGTTATGCTGACCAAGCAAAACTATTACATCCGGGACCTGGGCATGCACTCAGTGGTTATGTTATGGACGACTTTCACGTCTACATATACAAAGTCAAAATAGCCTTCGAAGAACTCAATGAAGCGCAACAAAAACTTGTAGTACAAGAACTTACCGCACAAAATCGAAACTTACTGATAGACTATCTACATACAACAATAGACGAAGAAGTTCATAATCATCATGCACATTTTGCAGCATCCTCAGTAAAACTACTACGTACTGCAAAAGAATTAAAGCAGCATCATGCCTTTAAAAAAATCTTTATCAATGCAGGCTTTCCGAAATATTCCAATATTTTCTATTCATCCGCTCATATGAAAGAACCTAATACGGAAGCACTATACCAATGTCGTTTTGAATATAATCTAAAACACAACTTTATTAAGCAAAATGGTGAACCAAATTTGCTTCCGGTACCGTCGTGTAAGCAAGTCAATACACCCAAATAACACTAGGGTCTGTTATACCAGTGCAGCCTGTGTAACGTCATCTATTTGATCTTCACTTGGCTGTTGGTTTTGCTTATTTGTTGCTGCAGGAGGCGTACGATTACCCTCAAATAAACGCAGCTCATAATCGTTTACCCCTTCTCTATCAAGACTGGAAGAACTACTTGAACACCCAGAGCCTGACGCAGATGCCCGCCCAAAGAGACCAGGGCTTCCAGAGACTTTCATATGCGCCTGCTCATTTTCAAACTGACACTCCGCTAATGCCGCTGCCAATGTAGCTGCAGTCAACCGGCTTGCCGTAGCATCTAATCGACTTGGCAATGTTACAACATCAGTAACAGCAGCAGTCACAACCGATGATGCCATTTGAGCAGCCAATCTTTCACTTTCAACCTGTGTATATGCTGATCTTGCTTCAGCTACAGTCGTATTTTCAAAGTAAGCTTTCACAAACGCTGCATATGAGCCATTGAGCCCTCTAGCACTTAAATAAGCTATCAATGCTGGATACTGATCCACAGCTAACAATGACTCGAGCTCTGAAACGTTAACGTCTTCACGATCAATAAATCGATAGACAGCAGCAAATTTCTGCTCAGGCTCACTCACATGAGTTTTGAGCCCTGGATTAATCAAACGTTCTACGGCACGTAAGCGTGGCGAATCAACCTCACCCCCATCAGCTGTACTTATCATACTTTCTTGCATATATGGCTTTATATTAAAGCTATCTTCTACTGTCACATTAGGCGGAGTAAACGCTTGCTGTAAAAACTGTAGCGCTTCTTTAAATTGCCCTTCATTTTTTGAAGGCGCGCCTGTAGAGAATACACATTGCTTGTGATTGTAAGGTTTCGCTTGTGGCAGAGCAGATTGCCGCTCAAGACTACTCACAGCTTGATTAAGCAAATCAAATAATGCTGTATCTGCATGCATGTCACAGGTAGCAGGAAACATTTTCCTATCTAAGAGTGATGACTTCTCTTTTAATAAGTCCCGTGGAAAACGTTGTAATAACTTAATAACTTTTACTACACGCTGTTCGTTAATCGCTGTAATCAATTGATCAATATACTCTCGATAAGTAAAAAATTTTATAGGTATTCGATGGTCGGACTTAAGACTACCCTCACCCCCGGTAAACCAGCCCCCCTCTAACATAAACTTCTTGGTTTGTTTTAAGGCTGACATCTCGTCACGCAAGCCTTTAATCCAACTTTCCTTAACTTCTAATAATTCCTTATTTCCCTCAAGTGTAGCCAGCAAAGACACTCTATCTTGCTCAGCAAGATATTCTTCCGAATTATCACAATCTAACAACCTTAGTTCAAAACGCCTCTTTAGATCGTGAACTATATATTGACGAGATCTCATTTTCCTCACTACATGCTCATCATATTCGGTAAGTTGATGCTCTCCATCTATAATGTGTAATTTCTTAACACCTGCTTTAGCCTGCAAGTGCTGTGCAAGCGTCATATTAACCACGGGAGATTCAAATTTACCTTCAGAGAATTTATCTGGTTTTTTTGCTTTTGGTATTTTCAATTCCTTGCAGTTGTAATCGAGTTTTAATACACGCTCCAAAGCGTTGCCCAAACGATTACCCCAACTAAAAACCCCTAAAAGACCAGAATGCTCATACTGATGCTGGATCTTAAGGTCATACATGGTACGTACTAATAGCCTTCTGTCAGCTTCGCTTAACTCTCCTGCACGCTCTAGCTCAATACCAGTATCTGCTAATGCTAATAATAAATTTGCCGTATGGCGGCGTTCTTTACTAATCTTACGCGAGCGTGACCAAAACCAACCATTACCTGAGCTTGCTAAATAAGCTTCCAATTCTTGCTTTAAGTGACCACATAACTCACGAAATGGTGTTTGCTTTGGCGCTCGTTTTTTGGTGACAAGTTTAGGGAGTGAATCAGCAACTACCGGCTGAGGTTGATCCTCAATATGTGCAACTAATGAAAGTAGACTTCCTGCTGAAGAAGATGGACTACTTTCTGCATCAGAAAGTGTATAACGCTGTCCAACTTTTTCAATTAAAGATGACTCTAATATCGTGAGCGTCTCCAATCCTGCCCAAGTTACGCCAGATGGAAAATATGTTTCGTGATACTGTTTACAATTCTCAAAAGCTTCACGAATTGATGCAACACTTTGATCTAAATCAGACTCAGTTAAATCAGTATGCAATAATCCTTGTTGCTCAGCATGCACACGATGTAAATCTAAAATAAATACATTAAGCGGTATCGCTACTGGATTAGGTGATGCGCCTGGCCCTTTGGATAAGTTTATAGGTGCATCATCATAACTTTTTTCCTGTTGTTCTAAATACCGCGCCCATGCAAAACGTTCTTCGAGGTTTGCCAATAGCGAATCTCTCAAATGATTACCAATCTTTATGATAGATAATTCCCGCCCAAGTCCACTATCGAGTCCTGAAAAACGATCATTAAGTGCTTTAAAAGACTTATAAATTGAATCTCGGTACTGATGATATACTGCATCAATTGAACCATCAATATAAGCACGTTGCTGCGTATACAAACTTAATAAGCATGACGCATAAATTCTGAGCTCTTCTCGCCACGCCTGCCGACCATCAAACTTCACACCTGAAATATTTTTTCTAAGAATAGAAAAGTAATTATCTAAGTAAGCATCAAAATTAGCTATAGAAACGCCATCTCTACTCATTGTATAAAAGAATTCAAGCAGCGCTAAATATCCAGTTTTTAGAATAAGCAAATTAATATCCACTTTGTTTTTTTGGATTTTTAAACTTTTTACTTGATCTGATGTGACAAAATCAGCCAGAGATTTACATGCTACAAGATGACGTAATTTAGGATCACTTTCATCCGATAAAATCCTAGGAAACACATGTTCAAGATAGGTGTCAACAACCTCACTGAAATGATGCTGATTCATTTCGTCACGGTCAAAGAACTTTGCCATGACATGATTATATGCGATATTTTGAACATCTATAGAAACACATGTCTGCTTGGGATCAAGAACAAATTCACATGTAAATTCAAACCCACGAAGATACCTTCTATCTTCAAGTCTCTGACAAACATTCTTTAAACCAAGCATAATTTTTTCACTAATCGAATATTCATTAGCTGCATTAAGCAGTTTAATCATTAGTTCAAAGTTTTGACTGGTAAATATTGCTTGTTTATATGTATTATCTTTAATATTAGCCAAATTAATTTTTTTATGTAATTTTTCTAATTCTCGACGCTCTTGCTGTAACCGTTCTTGCTCATTTTTTGTTTTCCTTTTAGCCAGTCTCATGTGTCGTGAGTTTTGTGCCAACGTATTTTGGATCACCTTATTTAGTACGACGCACTCTTCTTTAGTGATAGTAGCAGGTAAATAATTTGGTTCTAATAGACCTAAACTATAAGTTGCATCAACAATAATGCACTGACGCTTTTGATCGAACCTAAAATTCAAAATTGCGTTGATTTCATTACTATCTGCCATAACATCAGGATAACCTGGCTGAACTTCAATAGTACGACTCTGTAATTCAACTAAAGGAATTGTATGTATTCCCTGATCAATCAAGCTCGTCATCTGAGTAACCATTGCATAATGCTCAGCATTTTCAAAATCTAAATGTAGTAACTCAGCCAGTCTTCGTCTACTCTCAAACCAATGCGTTGCGGTGAAATAGGCATTAGGATCTTTAGAATCTTGAAGCATATTATAGGCAGCGTTACGAGTAACATGGCAGCCACTAAAATAAATATGACCACTCGGAAAGTGACGTCCGATATCTTTGTGCCAACTAGAATCCAGCACAAAACTGTACGCTCCAGACTTGCTGCCAACTGTTTCTAACCCTTGTGTCTTAAATAGCACGCCGCTACTTGGCACAAAACTGTTTTGTGGAAAATTAAGTAATGAAAATTTACGATTTACCTTCATGATAGTAGCACCCCTGCTTGTTATCCCGATTAAATCCCTGTACATCAATGTATCAAATGAATATTAACGAAATCTTAAACACTTATAGGTAGCTTTTAACTCACTTAACCCCGTAACAGACTAATAACAAAGAATTTTTCACATATCCTATAGTGTTTTACTCATCTTACATACACCAAATGGGCCTTAAAAACTCCCAAACTGTGCAAAAATGCTTTGCTTTTCTAGGAGTTTGCGGATAATATTACACGCTTTTACAGACAATACAACTATTGAAGAAGGTGATTTAAACCATGCCTGAGATCGTTACTACAGAAGTAGGCTCTTTTGATGTCGCAATGAGACGCTTTAAACGTGCTTGCGAAAAGGCCGGTATTCCGACCAAACTGCGTCAACTTGAATTCTACGAAAAGCCTACAAGCAAACGTAAACGTCGTCGTGCCGCTGCTGTTAAGCGTTATGCTAAAAAACTGCAAAAGGAAAATGAAGCCGTAGAGCGTGAGCGTACCAGACACTAAAGCTTACCACCACAAGGAAAGAAAGATGTCTGATCTAAAAATGCAAATCCAAGAAGATATGAAATCAGCTATGCGCGCAAAAGAAACTGTGCGCCTTGGCACAATCCGTATGTTACTTGCAGCCATCAAACAACGTGAAATCGATGACAAAATTACTTTCGATGATGCCGGAATTCTTAAAGTCATTAACAAACAAATCAAACAACGCCGTGACTCTATCCAACAGTTTCAAGACGCAGGTCGTAATGAGCTTGCTGAAAAGGAAGAGCAAGAGTTACAGGTGTTAATAGCCTATTTACCCGAACAACTTGACGAAGCTGCCACTAAAGCACTCGTCGAAAAAGCCATTGCCGACACTGCTGCAGCGTCAATCAAAGATATGGGCAAAGTTATGGGTAAACTTAAACCCCAACTTGAAGGCAAGGCCGATATGGGTGAAGTGAGCAAGCTCATTAAATCACTATTAAAGTAAGGACATTTTTACTGTTCTCACTTATACTTACACACTATGAGTGAAGCACCGACACGTATTCCACAATCATTTATCCGCGAACTCGTCGACCGCACCGACATCGTCGAGATTGTGCGTGCACGCGTGGAAATGAAGAAGAAAGGCCAAAACTATCAAGCGCGCTGCCCCTTTCATGAAGAAAAGACGCCTTCATTTACAGTTAGCGAAACCAAGCAGTTCTATTATTGCTTTGGCTGTGGCGCCCATGGTAATGCACTTGATTTTTTAATCAATTATGATCGCATGGAATTTCGTGACGCGATTGAATATCTCGCCGCACAACACGGCATGGATGTACCTAAGATTGCAGGCTACAGTCATGATCACTCTTACGATGCATTGTTCACCATCATGAAACACGTCACACAATTCTACCGCCAACAACTTGCCAAGCATCCTGCGGCAATTGAATACTTAAAATCACGTGGATTAACCGGTGAAATAGCTAAAACATTTGCGATTGGCTTTGCGCCAAGTGGCTGGGACAACTTAATAAAACATATTGGTCGTGACCCAAAATCACAATCACACTTAAATAACACGGGCATGACAAGCTCCAAAGAAGCAGGTAATTACTACGATCGTTTTCGTAATCGCATTATGTTTCCCATTCACGACACACGTGGACGCGTCATCGCTTTTGGTGGTCGCACCATGGGTGATGAACAACCCAAATACTTAAACTCACCCGAGACTGAAATTTTCCACAAAAGCCAAGAACTGTATGGCCTCTATCAAGCACGCCAAGCTAACCGCATACTTGAACGCCTACTCGTTGTTGAAGGCTATATGGATGTGGTATCACTCTATCAAAAAGGTATTACTTATACTGTTGCAACGTTAGGCACTGCTATCAATATAAAACATTTACAAAAATGCCTGCGCTTTACTCAAGAAATTGTTTTTTGTTTTGATGGCGATAATGCGGGACGTAATGCTGCCTGGAAAGCCTTAACCATTGCAATGCCATCACTAAGAGACGGCATCCAATTACGTTTTTTATTTCTGCCACAAGATGAAGACCCCGATAGCCTTGTACAACGCATCGGTAAAATTGAATTTGAAGCACTCATCGATAAAGCCACACCACTGCAACAAGTATTTTTCGATGGCTTAAATCAACAATTCGGCATTGAAACCTTAGCCAATAAAGCGGCTTTTGCAAAAGCGGCAAAAGATCATATTAGCAAAATGCCACAAGGCATTTATCAAGAATTATTGTACGATGAACTGGCCAAATATATCGGCATCACCCGCCAAGAACTATCACAAGCTTACAGCGACAAACAAACGCCTAAACCTGTCGTCACTCAAAATAAAACTTTACATAGCACATCCAAGTTAAATGTACATTGCATACATTTGCTTGTACACGCGCCAGAGCTTGCCAAAAACGTACAAGACTTACATTTTTTGTATGAATCAACTGACACTAATGACGCATTATTGCTGAAGTTGATACATATTTTTAAGGAACACCCCAAACTCCCTATTGGACAACTTCTCACCCATTGGGATAATACCGAAGAACAACATTTTATTGCACAACTAGCTGCAAAAAATTTAAGCATCCCACAAGAAGGATTTAAACAAGAATTACTCGATACCGTTAACGTGATGCGCCAAACACATCATAAGCAGAAGCTACAACAACTCATCCAAAAATCGAAGCAACAGCAACTCACAACTGATGAGCGCCAACAACTCAATAATCTTTTAAAAACACAGCACAAAACAGTTCCATAGCAACATAACTGTGTGTTAATATGATCCAATTGTGAATCGTAACTCCACTGCCTGGTCCCGTATAAAAAATAATCAATCGGGAGTCTCTTATTAGAGTCCACCACGCCGCCGCAGAGTTACTCGTAATAACAGAGACAATCAAACATGGCAACGCAACAAAGCGGTTTTAACTTGCTGCTCGATGAAGCAAAAAGCAAGGGTTATTTATTACACGAAGATCTTCTCAACCTACTCCCAAATGATTTTGTTGATCCAAATCAGATGGAAGGCATTATCGATCGTCTTAATGAGATGGGTATTAAAGTATTCGAATCTCCTCCTGACGAAGATGAACTTCTCCTCACCACAGATAACTCAACTTCAGATGATGAAATTTCTGATGCAATTGAGGTGCTCACCACCGAAACCCGTACCACTGATCCAGTGCGTATGTACATGCGTGAAATGGGTAGCGTTGAACTACTCACACGTGAAGGTGAAATTGCGATCGCCAAACGCATTGAAGATGGCTTACGTCAGGTTATGTCTTCACTGGTACAATATCCAGAAATCGTGGCTGCAGTCATTGATGAATACAATCAAATCATCGAAAACGAAGGTCGCATTAGTGACTTAATTATTGGCTTCTTTGATGATGAAACCGTTATCAGCAAACCAGCAGCAAAACCAGCTGCTGCTACTACCAATGAAAACAACGATGATGATGACGATGATGATGGTGGCAGCAATAGTGGTGATGACGATGACTTTGATAACTCAGGTCCAGATCCTGTTTATACGGCCGAACAGATAAAAGAGCTTAGCGAATTATACCAAAAATATATCAAAGCAATTGCTAAACATGGGCGCAAACATCAAAACACACTTAAAATTCAGAAAAAAGTAATCGAGATTTTCTCTCATTTTAAACTAGCGATTAAGCCTTTTCTGCGTCAAACAATGAGACTACGTGGCTTGTTACGCGACACACGCCGTCAAGAACGCTTGATTATGGATTATGTTGTTAACAAAGCACACACTCCTCGCAAGCACTTTATCTCAACGTTCCCGGGTAATGAGGCAAATTTTGACTGGCTTGATCAATATGCTAAAGAGCATCCCGACCAAAAGAAAAGTCTGATGGCATTTAGCACTGAGATTTTACGTGCACAGAAAAAACTAGCCACTATTGAAGAGAAAAGCAATCTAACCATTGCAGAAATCAAAGAAATTAATCGCCGTGTTTCTATTGGTGAAGCCAAATCACGCCGTGCGAAAAAAGAAATGATCGAGGCAAACTTACGCCTTGTGATTTCGATTGCAAAAAAATACACCAACCGTGGTTTGCAATTCTTAGATTTAATTCAAGAAGGTAATATCGGCTTAATGAAAGCGGTAGACAAGTTTGAGTATCGTCGAGGCTATAAGTTCTCGACCTATGCAACTTGGTGGATCCGCCAAGCAATCACACGCTCTATTGCAGATCAAGCGCGCACGATTCGTATTCCAGTGCATATGATTGAGACGATCAATAAGCTCAACCGCATCTCACGTCAAATCATGCAAGAGACTGGCCAAGAACCGACACCTGAAGAACTTAGCAAGTTTATGGATATGCCGGAAGATAAAATTCGCAAAGTACTTAAAATTGCGAAAGAGCCAATTTCGACAGAAACACCCATTGGCGAAGATGAAGACTCTAGTCTTGGTGACTTTATCGAAGATCAAAATACTGAGTTACCAGAGGACTTTGCTACTTCTTCTGGTCTGCGTGAAGCGACAAAAGAAGTACTCGGCAGCCTCACTCCACGTGAAGCAAAGGTACTGCGTATGCGTTTTGGTATCGATATGAATACTGATCATACACTTGAAGAAGTCGGTAAACAGTTTGATGTTACACGCGAACGTATCAGACAGATTGAAGCAAAGGCGTTGCGTAAACTGCGTCATCCTTCACGTGCTGAAAAATTACAGAGCTTCATTGAAAACGAAAACGAGTAGGCGTTATTGTACGTCATCGCGAGCGTCAGCGTGGCGATCTCTAGATTGCTACGTTGCGCTGTATACTCCTCGCAATGACGCGATGCTCAAATGACGCTTGCGTTTGCATTTTATATCGGCTATAAATGCGGACTTTATGCTAAGACAGCACAAGAAAAAAGCGTTATAGATCAAAACTCCCATAAATGGGTAGATTTTGATAGAATGCGAAGTTTCGGGCCCATAGCTCAGTTGGTTAGAGCGATCGACTCATAATCGACAGGTCCCAGGTTCAAGTCCTGGTGGGCCCACCATACTAATAGTTGGAGAATATTGTGGAAGATTGGCATACCTGGCCGATATTTGTTGTTGAGTTAATAGCTTTTCTATTATTATTCCTAAAAAAAGACTGTCGTTTTTTAGGTATGCGCCTGCACACCTGGATTCTCATTTTATTACTGGGTGTTGATCTTGGTATTGCTATTTCGGTTTATCATGACAGCACCGATGTTTTAAATTTATATTTTTAGAGATCTTCATGAGCAAATACAACGTTATCACACGCTTTCAATTATTTGATGCTGCCATTGGCGTATTAGGTGTGGCTATTATTTTGTGTGGCGCATTAGTCATGCAATTTTATTTTCATGAAGATCCTTGCCCACTATGTCTGCTACAGCGCGCAGGTTTTGTTGGTATTGGTATCTCATTACTACTCAACTTACGCTACGGCAACCGCAGTGCTAACTGGGCTAGCGCTATCTTATGCGCATGCGCCGGCATGTCAGCAAGTATACGTCAAATCTGCTTACATATCACAACGCCTGAAGGCTTTGGCAGCCCGGTATGGGGATTCCACCTTTATACTTGGTGCTTCTTTGCTTTTGCAGCAACCATTATTGGCTCTGCATTGATGCTGCTGATTTATCCCGAACAAAAGTAACATTCAAAAAACATAATAATTGACAAACCACCCCCACTAACTCGACAATAAAAAATGTATTATTCATGTTCAGCGGAGGAACAATGAAAAAAACTAACTTATCAAATTATTTCAGTTTTAATAAAATAACCATGGCACTAGTTATAGCTGTGTGCTGCCATCTAACCGCAATCGCATATAAACCACCCGTTCAAGGGTTAGTTGATATGGGTAATATTGCATTCTATGATCACCCAGGAAAAAACATATCGACAGATAACTTACATGATTTCGCACAAACGTTTCCTAATTTATTTGGCGGTACTGTTATTAATGTGACATGGGCTCAACTAGAGCCAACACAAGGTCAGTTTAACTTTTCCGCAATTACACAAGCATTACAACAAATCCAAAACTATAATGATGATAATGCACATAAATCATGCCCATTATCGGCAAAGCTGCGTGTTTGGGGTGGCTTTACAGCTCCTGAGTGGGCAAAAAAAATTAGCGATGGTGCAGGCCACCAAGGTCCCATCAGTATTGATATCACTAAAGGACATAAGCCACAATCAGGCTCAATAGGGTTATTTTGGTCACAAAATTATATTCAAGCCTGGCGTGAACTACAGAGTCAACTGGCTACTCAATTTGACAATCCCAACGGAAATAGCGGCCTTAACGCCTTACTTACTGAAGTCGCAGTTACTTCTTGTGCATCAAATACGGATGAACCTTTTGTTTCTTGGTTAGACCAAAAGACAGTCTCAGCATTAAAAAAACAAGGCTACACAGACGCACAACAAGAAGCTTGTTTAAAGGGTGTTATTCAAGTTAATGGCCAACCTTCAGATTATAGTGCTTGGAAAAATACGCTTATTGACTATCCATTTAATCCATTTCACGACTTAGACGGAGCACATGTAGTACTTGATACACAGTTTACATTGGATGTTATGGCATCATGCAATGCATCACCACAGTGTGTTTTGAGTAATCATGCTTTAACTGGAGGCGATATTGGAAATAGTTCCTTAGGATTTATTTTTAATCAAATAAACCAATTTTATGATAATAATCCAGCAACCGTTGCTGATTACCAAACAGCATCGCCAAAGGTACTCGCTTCTAGCAATAATAACTGGACAAGTGTTATCCAAAATACAATCGATTATCATGGAAAATCTATAGAATTATGGCCAGATGCGACCGGAAATTATGACGGCTTTACCGGATTTCCAGTGAGCCAAATAACTGCATATGCGAAAATGCTAGGGAATGCTAATAAATCTCAATGCCCATTTGATCCATCCACCTCCAAGTAAAATATGAGGTAATAAATTCAGTCAATGGAAGCTCTATTGAATACAATGAACATGGTGACGTTAAAAAAATTGGCCTTTTAAATTTCATCTTCAATGATGACGGTAATATACATGGCCCAGTCTTAGACTCCTCGTGTTGTGTTTTATAGAAACATCCGTGTCAGACCTGGATAGTTAAAAAAAGGTAAAAATAAAGGTAGTGATCAAAATGGTCACAAAGGTCATACGCTTGAACAAGTGATACCCATAATCTTTTAGAGCGACGTAGTTACGGTTTCGGTTTAATTATTTTCTTCTTCGGTTTCGTTGTTTAATAAAAACTTTACAAACGCTCTTACAGTTGGTGGAATTTGTAAACCTTGTGCATAAATCGCGTAAATGGGAATGTTAGGGGGCATGTATTCATTAAACAAAACTTTAATATTCCCTTTCTTTACTTCCTCAGCAATAACATAAGAAGGCAATCGCGCAATGCCACAGTTATTTAGTAATGCTTGTAAAATAGTTTCATAGGTATTACATGCTAGGCGTGATTTAACATAAATGTCAGTATGCTTATCATCTATTACAAACGGCCACTGTTCACTTACTTCCTCCGTAGAATACACTAAGCAAGGGTGATCTGCTAATTGATGGGGAAATTTCATCTCCGCATGCTGTTTTAAATAATCAACTGAAGTGCAAACTTGTAATTGATAATGCCCAATTAATTTAGCGACTCTATCAAGTGGTGGTGTATGGGTAAGGCGGATGGCAACATCAATTTTCTGTTCGAGTAAATTTAATTTTTCCCCCGTCAATTTTAGATCTATATTTACCTCAGGATACATTTTTAAAAATCGAGGCAATTGTTTAGCAAGCTTGTGGGCCGCATAAGCTGAGGGGGCAGTAACGCGTAATAAGCCTGCCGGTGTCTCTTGCAAAGAGGCTAGTGTTTGCGTAGCGTTATGATATTCCAAAACAATATTACGGCTATGTTTAAAAAGCTTTTCGCCCGCAAAAGTTGTTTGTAAATGTCTACTATTTCGCTCTAATAATTTTACATGCATAGACTTTTCTAGCTGGCTTATCTGTTTGCTAATAAAAGCCTTAGATGCTTCAAGGCGTTTTGCCGCCTTGGTAAAACTTCCCAAATCTACAACATGATAAAATACAACAAGTTGCGATAGTGTGTTCTTCATATTGTTTCCATAAGTAAACATTTTGTTTAAATTTACGTATATTGTAATTAAATATAAACAATGCTTCAATGGCTCGATAGCCAATTAGTTACAATAAGGCCATCGTGACTAATTTAGATTTTATTAACTACCCAACATAAAGAGGAAAATCATCATGAAAACCAAAAAAGTACTAGTCAGTATTTTATTAACAAGCACAATGACCAGTGTATTGGCAGCACCGGCAGCAGTCGATAAAATGCATTGTGCACAAGTAGCAAAAACGACACAGCCTTTTGTCTTAGTATTAAGTAATAATGATTCGTTAATTGACTCTATTACACAGTGCGCAAAAGATGCTGAATTAACAAGCGCATCAGTGAGTGCATTGGGGCAAGTGCATAATCCAGAATTAGCGTATTTCAGCAGTAATCCTGATGATAAACCGACATTAACCAAGTTTAATGGTTATTATGAATTAGCGAGTCTAAATGGAGACGTCACTAATAATAACGGTAAATACTATACTCACGTGCATGGTGTATTAGCAGATAAACAATTTCATGGTATAGCAGGCCATGTGAATTCTGCAAGGATTGGTTTAACAGCAGAGATTACTATCGTGCCATTTCCAACAAGCATTGATAGAGTTGTAAATAAGATGACAGGTTTTGGTCCTATTGCAACGCATAATTAAATTATAAATAACCGTCGCTGCTTTGAAAATTATAGATTACAGGCAGAGTATTATGCAGAGTGGGATTAGTAGCGCCCCCTAATATGGGAAAGCGCCATTTATTTGAGAAAGATGGCGTCCCCAGCGGGGTTCGAACCCGCGTTACCACCGTGAAAGGGTGGTGTCCTAGGCCTCTAGACGATGGGGACTCATTTTATCTATTCCTTGTCTATGCGAAAAATATTCGATAAAAATCACAATTTTTTACGCATATACGAGCATTTCGATCACTTTAAGCATCTTGGTGGAGCTAAGCGGGATCGAACCGCTGACCTCTTGCATGCCATGCAAGCGCTCTCCCAGCTGAGCTATAGCCCCAACAGGGAAAGGGCATTTTATGGATCTTATATCATCCTGTCAAGATGATAACCGCATTAATTCAACAAATATCAATCAATTATCGCATCTAGCGCACGCTTTAATCGTGCCAGCACCACTTCGCGCCCTAATAGATAGATCGTACTGTCCAGTGGCGGCGAAACAGATCCTCCAGTTACGGCAATGCGTATAGGCTGTGCTAGCTTACCCAGCTTTAAATCCTGAGATTCAGCCACATCAATAATAATCTGATGCAACTGCGCTTTATCCCATGCTTCAAGCGCTATAATCTTTTGCAATACAATTTCTAACGCAGGCTTAATCGCAGGCGTCATGTTTTTCTTGAAAGCTTTTTCATCGTAAGCATCAAACTCCTCAAAGAAATAACGACTTTTTTCTGCCATCTCTTTAAGTGTTTTACAACGCTCAGCCTGTATCGCAGTCACAGCCGCCAAATCAGGTCCCGCACGATAATCAATATTTAGAGCATCTAACTGTTCACTAAACGGTTTCACTAAGTTTTTAGGGTCTTGAGTCTTCAAATACTGTTGATTCACCCATTGTAACTTATCTTCATTAAATGCTGCTGCCGAACGATTCACACTATCTAAATTAAATAGCTCAACCATTTCATCACACGAAAAAATTTCTTGATCGCCATGCGACCAACCTAAACGCAGCAAATAATTTAATAACGCTTCCGGCAAGTAACCATCAGTCTTATATTGCAACACGCTTACCGCACCATGCCGCTTTGAAAGTCGCTTACCATCACCACCTAAAATCATCGGTACGTGCGCATATAATGGTAATTTAGCCCCCAATGCCTGCAAAATATTAATCTGACGTGGTGTATTGTTAATATGATCATCACCACGAATCACATGAGTAATTTGCATATCCCAATCATCAACGACTACCGTTAAATTATAAGTCGGCATGCCATCTGTTCGGGCAATAATTAAATCATCAAGCTCTGCATTGGCAACGGTAATTGGTCCACGAATCAAATCATCAAACGTAATGGCGCCTTCATGTGGATTTTTAAAACGAATTACATGTGGTTGCGATGGATCACAATCACTACCATTACGACAATGACCGTCGTATCGTGGCTTTTGTTTATGAACAACTTGCGCTTCACGTAGCTTATCTAAACGTGCTTTAGTGCAATAACAACGATAAGCATGACCGTTATCCAGCAACTGCTGTATCACCTCACGATAACGATCCATACGTTCGGTCTGGAAAAAAGGGCCTTCATCATAATCTAACCCAAGCCACGCCATACCATCCATAATTGCTTGAATAGACTCTGGCGTTGAACGCTCTCGGTCGGTGTCTTCGACGCGTAATACAAAGGTACCACCGTGACGACGCGCAAATAGCCAACTATATAGTGCTGTACGCGCACCACCAATATGTAAATAACCAGTTGGACTCGGCGCAAAACGGGTTCTAACAGCCGTTGGTTGTGTCATAATTCTCTCCAAATTAATGTGGTGCATGCTATTATAGTAGCCATACAAATACAATAGCGACAGCAAATGTACATAACTTGCATAAATGTTGTAATCGTACGATTTGATCTATAATATAGCAGCTTAAAATATGTATTAAGGTCACATACAATGAACTGGATAGATTACATCAGAGATAATAGCTTTAACATCATATACGCGCTTACCATACTTTTAGGCGGTATCACGTTGGCACAAATTTCAAAACGCTGGCTACGCAACAAAATCCGCTTAAAATCAAAAGATCCAACCGTTAAGTTATTTATCGTCAATGCAGGCTATGCTGGCATCATCTTAATGGTGACCATTAGCGCATTGACACGATTAGGTGTACCCACAGCATCGATGCTTACCGTGCTCGGTGCAGGAAGCTTAGCGATAGCACTCTCACTTAAAGATTCGTTATCTCATGTTGCCAGTGGCTTAATCCTTATCAGCTTAAAACCTTTCCATATCGGTGATGTGGTCGATATCAATGGCATTATTGGTACCCTTGACCAAATTAACTTACTCAATATCAGAATCAAATGCGCCAATGGTGATTATGTGGTGATACCCAACTCAAAAGTATTCAGCGACAAAATCCGCACCAAAGGCAAAAATGGCGAAAGACGCATTGAACTGGACATAGGCATCAGCTACGACGCCAACATTAAAACAGCTAAAACAATCATTCAACATATATTAAGCGCCGATCAACGCATATTAAAAAACCCTGCACCTATAATTGCGGTAAAAACACTTGCCGATAGTGCCGTTACACTGACTATTCGTCCATGGGTTAAAAATAAAAACTACACAACAGTACTCTTTGATTTAACCGAAGCAATCAAACTTGCTTTTGATGAAAATAGTATTGGCATCCCTTATCCACAAATGGAAGCCTACATTCATCACGTCCATAATCCACAACCACAAGCGGAAAAACCAGCTGTTGTATCTGACTGGCAGAAAGTCGAACAATAATTGAGGTAGATGATTTATGCAAATACAAGCTCTAATCATTGTCTGCATTTTGTTCCTGTTGCTGCCCTTTATTCTTGGATATGTGCATACTAGCGCCACACATCGCGTACCCAAAGTACTACTCTACTATCGATACTTTATGCTATTTAACATGATTTTTGCAGGGCTCATCGTAGCACTACGCATCCTATTTACTGGACCCAAAGCAGCCTTAGATACTGGCTGGTCATACAGCCCAATGTACCAATTATATGGCGTGGCCATCCTTAGCATGGTTGTTATGGGAATCGTCACTACTTTTAGTCGCACAATACTCGCGATCGCCCCCGCAATACTCTGGTTTACTTTTCTGTTCCTCGCCACCATTCTTAACATCGAAGAAATTACACATCACATTATCCAAAATGTTGCAACGATGACGATCCATATTGGCTATAACATGCTCGTCTGTATCATCTTAGGCTTATTCTTTTTTAAGCTTAAAAAAATACTCTAACCACACAAACTACGAAGCACTATAAACACAATTTATTAGGCCTGTAACAGCAAACTGACATCTATAATCTGACTAAAGTAATTACTATCATAAACCTCATCGTGCACAAGACCTGGCTGATCTTGCTTTATCGAATTCACCCTCGGAGATAAAACGTATCAAGCTGCTTGAGCTCTTGTGAACGACCGCAAAATTGGTATTTATCAATTTCGCGCCATTGTAACTTCTCAATAAATTGAGGCATTGCCTGATCTGTAGTCAATTGATTTTATGTGGCATTAGCAGTTTGGATTAATAGGTCTGGTAACCAAGCTACCTGGTTACTTCCTGTCATTCTATCCATT
>JAUIDD010000012.1 GCA_030429175.1 Gammaproteobacteria bacterium | reverse complement strand
CAAATCTAGTTGCCAACTTGCTATACGAGATTATCATCCCTGTCCACGAGTGGAGATCTAGATTCCTGCTTTCGCAGGAATAACAAATCCACTTATGAGCCCCCCCCCCCGCATTAGTATTATCTAACCTAGCAGGATGGTGTTTTTTTCTCAGCTGCTTCTTCATAATTTAAAATATTTTTAAGATACAACCTCACACCAGCTTCAGCAATCTTGGCATCGGGTGCATAGTCTTCATGAGCAATACAAGGAAATTCATCATAGCGCTGTAGAATAAAATCACATACAGTATCTAGTTCATATAACCCATCCTCGTTTGTATTCAAAAAATAGCTCATATAAGCGCGATATTCTTGCATCCGCTCCTTCATAAACTCATCAATCCCTTTAACCTCCGAAAATGTAGTTACCAAATCGAATAAATCCCGTATCCTACCCTCCAAACAAACTCCTGTGGATAAATTGTCGAAGAAAATATCTGGCTTTCCTAATTTTTTACACTGGTAAAAGGACCCAAATAAGTTTTCAATTAATCGATGTAACATGTCACGATAACTCTGCTCATCTTGATACACCACATGGTCTGTATGCATCGGTAACTCTTGCTGATCATCCAAATAATACAATACGCCATAGTGTTCCATCATATGCTTCACTATTTCATTTTCAGAGGTCAATAAATGTCGAATACCAGGTAAAATCGTCTCGCGACTGATACGTGCTGTATCAGATGAAAGGTTTAATTGTTCGAAAGTTGTTTCGATTTGTAAAAAATGATCAAGATAACTATCCGGGTTCATATCTTCTAAACCCTTCATTATAATTGCCTGTGGACGCCTGATCGCTATAGATTGAGTCGCCAGTAATTTTGCAGACAAAAGCGCATCTACATATTCCGTTGTTTGGTCTATAGACTTACGTCGATAATCATTAATGATTACCAATAGTGTTAGTATTGCTTCCTCACTTAGCGATGCATTTCCTACTTCTTTTTGCATCGCCTGACTCTTAAAGGTCACCAATGCTTCTACAAATTCTGATTTAGGCGCGTTATTAAAAAAACCACCTTGACGCGGCTTCAGTATATTAAGTGTCGCAGAGAGCAAACGCTGCAATAAATCTAAGCTAAGTGCCTTATTATCACATTCTATAGCTTTAAGAGCGAATATTGGGGATAATTTTGTAAGAAATTCTCGTGCCTGATCCGACAAACGATTTTCTTTAAGTAATTTGTTTAGCTCTAAACTGTTAAGTATAAACGTTTCAGATAATAATAAATCCAGCCATTGTTCATAAAAACTATTGATGAGTACTACTTGATTTTCAGTTGCCACATCCTCATAAAGTGCCTTGGTTGCCAAACTTAAATGGGCCATCAGTAACTCACTTGGTAGTGGCCTGATACCTGACGTAAGTGCCCAGCCATCCAATGTCACACCAAAGTTATCAGGACTCCACAAACGTGCACTCAATGCTGGGTAGTGCTTTAAAGCATAAATAATTACTTCAAGTTTAGCCCACCTCAGTGCAAGATGTAAAAAGTTACAACCCTCGTTATCCCGAGTCTCTTTAAAATACGGATAATTCTCTAAAACATAATCGACTGCATTACAGTTACCAGACATTGCTGCAAAATGTAAAATATTACGCCCTGCATCGTCTTTACTATATTCAAGCTCAGGATGAGCCTTTAAAACATAAGTGATCATCTCAACATTACCTGACCACGCCGCAATGTGCAAAAGATTATGTTTACAATCTTGAAGCTCTTGACAGTGCGATAAAACATAAGTTAATGCATCGACATTACCTGATAGCGTTACATAATCTAAAAGATTACGTCCAGCATTATCTATACTAGCTTTGAGTTCTGGACAAAGGCCTAAAACATAAGTGATCGCATCAACACTACCTGAGAACGCTACAGAATGTAAAAGATTAGCTCCAAACTTATTTTTACTATATTTAAGTTTGGGATACCGATTTAAAACATAAGATATTGCATCAGTATTACCAGACCATGCCGTATAATGCAAAAGATTATTCCCCTTGTTTG
Organism: Gammaproteobacteria bacterium; assembly: GCA_030429175.1. Taxonomy (GTDB): domain Bacteria; phylum Pseudomonadota; class Gammaproteobacteria; order Coxiellales; family Coxiellaceae. The sequence goes on along the minus strand of JAUIDD010000012.1, from coordinate 57,976 downwards.
ACTCACTAGTAGTAGGGTCGTCTGACCAAAGATCTAAAACATGGGCGATAGCATCAACATTACCTGACCATCCCACAAAATGTAAAATATTACTTCCCTCACGATTCTTGCTATCTTTAAGCTCAGGATAAAGCTCTAAAATATAATCTATTGCAGCAATATTACCCTCCCACGCTGCAAAATGTAAAAAATTATCATCATTGTTAGACTTACTATCTTCAGAGCCTGGATAAGAATCTAAAACACAAATGATAGCATCAACACTACCTGAGCGCGCTGCATAATGTAACAGGTTTTGATCGTTGTAATTCTTACTATATTTAAGATTTGGATAACGGTCTAAAATATAAGTGATTGCATCAACACTACCTGACAATGCTGCAAAATGTAAAAGGTTACTACCGGTGTTATTCTTACTATATTCAAGATTTGGATAACGGTCTAAAATATAAGTGATTGCAGCAACACTACCTGACAATGCTGCAAAATGTAAAAGGTTATAACCGGCGTTATTCTTACTATATTCAAGACCTGGATAGTGGTCTAAAATATAAATGATTGCATCAACACTACCTGACAATGCTGCAAAATGTAAAAGGTTATAACCGGCGTTATTCTTACTATATTCAAGACCTGGATAGTGCTCTAAAATATAAATGATTGCATCAACACTACCTGACAACGCTAGAAAAAGTAAAAGGTTATTACCATCGCTATCCTTACTATTGCATTCAAAACCTGGACACTGTTCTAAAACACAACTAAGCGCATCAGTATCGCCTAAACACGCCGTGTATTCTAGTGGATTGACACCAATATCATCGCTAACTGATTCAATACCCTGCTCTTGTATTAATTGTTTCATAAACTTCAAAGGTTTAGCTAGCATCTGCAGTTGTTGTGGTGTTTTTATTTTAGAGTTAGTAATTGAATGGTTAAAAAATATGTCACACTTTATAAATGCCTCACAGTGTCGAAAAAGCATATCTAAATTTACTGAAGATAGATTACTACCAAATGCTTCTTCCAATAAGTCTTTTGAAACACCAATCGTCTTAAAGTCTGCTAGGGATTTTCTCATATTGCTATCTTACTTTTTATATAGTTATTGTACATTTAAAATTCACTCGCAGAAGTATATATTTTATACACAAAAAATACAAGAAAATTTACAAAAATAAGCCGGAAAGAGCAATTGTCAACAGTGCCTATATATGCCCAACCAAACATCAGTAGCGCCTGCTTTAATTTATGCCAGAATATACAGCTTCGATGAAGAGGAGGCTTAACCGCCTCTGTCGAACCACTTGCGCATCCTATGGACACCACTCAACCACAACGTAAGGATGTGGTGACGGAAACTAATCAGCGTGAATTATTTCAAAGTATCGTACCAAATGTACATTATGAACTGTATATCATTCCTAAAGTCATCGAATAATTGAAGGTCTTACATATGCACACCAAAACATTAGCAGAGCTGTCTTCTGCACTACACAATAAAGAGAGATCGAGTGTTGAACTAACCAAACACTATCTTAAACGGATCAAACAATTTAATCCTAAACTAAATAGCTTTATTACCGTATTAATGCTAACTATCAATTTAATTTAATAAAATAACGGAAATCGAAAAAATAGGAAACATACTAACTACAACTGCTGCTCTAAGCGCAGTGAGTATTTTTGCAATACTTGAAAGATCTAATGATACCAAAATACCTGTGCGTTATGGTAATTTAAATTTTCTTCTGTAAATTACTTTCAAGTTAGGGGAGTTGTATCTAAAATTCGATACAAGCCCCTATATATTTTTAAAAAGAAATAAATAAACAAAGCGATTCATCGATGTCAGGTTGATTTTTTTGAATGGAGGTGGTATCTATCATCACTTTAAAAAACTAATTAAAATTCTAAAAAAGGGTTCGAATGAAACAAGAATATATTCCCATGGGCATGAGTATAATAGAATCATTACCGCTTAAATCGCGCCTTGAGCTATTATATGACTTAATACAAATTATAAACCAAAAGCACTTATCAGGCAGTGCACATGGTCGTGTTTATTTTGATAATATTCAACTTGAAGTGGAAGAAAGCGTATTATTAATAAAATTTTCATGTGATGCACAAAACAGTCACACGACAGATAAAGAATTAGCTAAGCATAGTGAAATAAGATCTATATTACCACCTGAATTTTACAACTCAGAACAACTTGAAGCAATTACAATGCAAAGTGATGTGTACATGCTTGCGAGCATTGTTTCAACTTTTTTATGCTTAGAAAGCGGTGACAAACATGAGACACTCAAGCTTAACACAGATAAATTAGAACGTTCTAAAACTGAGATTCGTCACCATAATTCATATTTCTCGGACTTAATAAATAATGATTTTTCTACTGAAGGTCTTACTGGTAATGAATATATTCATGAACTGCTGAATGCATTCCTTTGTAAAATGAAATCACAACATCCTGATTTCCGTCCTAAAATTACTGAAGTCAGCGCTTTTTTTAAAGTATTAATGGTATATGGCAGAAATAACGTTGCTGATGTTACAAATGGTATTGAAGTTGTTGCTACCTTAGCCAAACTCGTATTCTCACCAATACAATTATTAAATCCAGTTCGCTCTACATCCTTCGTACTCGCCAGCAAGCAACATTTATCCGAGTTACTCGACAAGCCAGACAAGATAAGCTGGTACAATAGCAAAACTCAAGAACTGTTTGATACGCGTGCGCTTTCAGTGATACAGCAATCAAAATGTACTTGGCGTCTTGAAACCATACTTCAAAAACAAAAGCCACATCTGAACAAACCAATATTTGAAGCAATTCATTGGCTTTTACGACATAAAGGCACAGAATCTGAAATTGTGGGTGAAGCAATGCATAGACTGGAAAGACTACACCCTGCGGACCCTATTTTGGAAATTCTCACACTCGAAACATTAGAACATGCTCCAAATTTTAATGATGGCATTTATCAAGCTGATGCTTTAGAGTCACTAAAAAGTATTATTGCTGAAAATATCTTATATGCTGCCTTGGTTTCGCAAAAGCGCGACTCAATTTTACTACAACATCAAGATTTTGCTACGCTCAAAGAGTTTTATGATTTTATAACAGCACATCAAGAACAAATCATCGTAGTATTTAAAAACACACATATTGACGAGTGTATTACAAAGCTTGATGAAAGAATGCTTGAACTATTTAAAGAAGCCTATGCTAAACGGTATGGCCGTTTATTTCATAATCCATGGAGCACGATGCAGCAGCTTATCAAAAGTGGCGAGCTTAACTCGATTGAGCAAGTCTTTGCTTACGCTAAACAGCACCCTACAACTGAAGGTTGTCTGCCACAAGAGACTCGAACGGCGTCACTTCTAAAATCTTTATAAGCTCTCAAAGCGCTGTACAGGGTGGCGGTAAGGTGGTTGCAAATTGTAAACAAACCCTCAATATTTGTTGCATTTTATATACAATCTTACCGTAGAAATCTTCAGTGACACTTGGCTTAATTTATGCCAGAATGTGCAGCTTCGGTGAGGAGACTTATATATGTCAGTTACAAAAGAAGATATTAAAAAAATTGCCCATTTAAGCCGCATTGGTATAAATGATGCACAGATCGAACAGCTTGATCATGATTTAAATCATATCCTCGAGATGGCGAGCAAGATGAACAACGTCGATACCGCCTCTGTCGAACCACTTGCGCATCCTATGGACACCACTCAACCACAACGTAAGGATGTGGTGACGGAAACTAATCAGCGTGAATTATTTCAAAGCATCGCACCACAAGTACATTCCGGACTGTATATCGTCCCCAAAGTAATCGAATAATTTAGGGTAATATCATGCATACGAAAACATTAGCAGAGTTGTCTTCTGCACTACACAATAAAGAGATATCGAGTGTTGAACTAACCAAACACTATCTTAAACGGATCAAACAATTTAATCCTAAACTAAATAGCTTTATTACCGTTTGCGAAGAACAAGCTTTGGCACAAGCAGAGCGCGCAGATGCCGAACTATCTCATGGTAATCCAACAGCACTAACCGGTATTCCAATCGCGCAAAAAGATATTTTCTGCACTCAAGGTGTTAAGACCAGTTGCGGCTCTAAGATGCTAGATAATTTTATCGCACCTTACGATGCCACAGTTATTACGCGTTTTAAGCAAGCACATACAGTAACACTAGGTAAAGTAAACATGGATGAATTTGCGATGGGCTCAACTACCGAAAATAGTTTTTATGGTAACACACATAATCCTTGGAATATTGATCATATCCCTGGCGGTTCATCAGGTGGATCGGCCGCAGCTGTTGCTGCACGTATTGCGCCTGCTGCAACCGGCACCGATACGGGTGGTTCAATTCGCCAACCAGCTGCGGTCTGCGGCATTACCGGCATCAAACCGACTTATGGTCGTGTTTCACGTTACGGCATGATTGCCTTTGCTTCTAGCCTTGATCAAGGTGGTCCAATGACCCAAACGGCAGAAGACGCCGCGTTACTGCTCAATGTTATGGCAGGACATGATCCTAAAGATTCAACTAGCGTCGACTGTGCTGTACCTGATTATACCGCTACACTAAACGATAAGCTCGCTGGCCTAACCATAGGCCTTCCCAAAGAGTATTTTAGCGATAAATTAAATCCTGCTGTTGGCGATCTTATTAACGAAACCAAACAAGCACTCGAAAAACTCGGTGCTAAATTCATTGATATCAGCTTACCACACACAGAACTCGCCACATCAGTTTATTATGTACTTGCACCTGCCGAATGCTCTTCTAACTTGGCACGTTATGATGGCGTACGTTATGGTTATCGTTGTGATAACCCCAAAGATTTAGAAGATTTGTATCTGCGTAGCCGTGACGAAGGTTTTGGTGATGAAGTCAAACGTCGTATTATGGTTGGCACCTATGTATTATCATCAGGCTATTACGATGCTTATTATATTAAAGCGCAAAAGGTACGCCGCTTAATTCGCGATGATTTTATTAATGCCTTTAAAGATGTCGATTTAATTTTAACGCCAACGACTCCCGCTACAGCTCAAAAACTTGGTGGCACGACTGATCCTGTCGAACATTATCTGTCAGATATCTTTACCGTTGCGACTAACCTTGCAGGTTTGCCAGGCCTATCTATGCCAGCAGGCTTTTTAAATAACCTACCTGTAGGCGCACAGTTAATCGGTAAACATTTTGATGAAGCACGCTTACTTAATGTCGCACATCAGTATCAACAAGTCACCGACTGGCACAAACGTATTCCGGAGGGCTTTTAAATGAGTGAATGGGAAACCGTTATCGGTCTTGAAGTACATACACAATTATCAACCAAGACCAAAATATTTTCTGGCGCTGCAACTGCCTATGGTGCCGAACCTAACACTCAAGCCTGTGCTGTCGATATAGCCTTGCCAGGTGTATTACCGGTATTAAACCAAGATGCAGTACGCAAGGCGATTAAGTTTGGCCTTAGCATCGATGCTGAAGTGTGTATGCATTCTGTTTTTGCACGTAAAAATTATTTTTATCCAGATCTTCCCAAAGGCTACCAAATCAGCCAGTTTGATTTACCTATCGTGGGTAAAGGCCATTTAAATATTTTTTTAGAAGACGGTAGCGAAAAATGCATTGGCATTACCCGCGCCCATCTCGAGGAAGATGCAGGAAAATCTATTCACGAAGGCATTCCCAATACATCAGGTATCGACCTCAACCGTGCTGGCACACCATTACTTGAAATCGTCTCAGAACCAGATATGCGCTCTAGTCAAGAGGCTGTTGCCTACCTTAAAACACTACACCAACTCGTGCGCTATCTTGAGATCAGCGATGGTAATATGCAAGAAGGTTCGTTCCGTTGTGATGTTAACGTCTCGGTGCGCCGAAAAGGTGAAGCGCTCGGCACGCGTGCCGAAATCAAAAACATTAATTCATTTCGTTTTGTCGAACGTGCGATTGAGCACGAAGTCGAACGCCAAATCGATATTCTCGAAGGTGGCGGCAGCATTGTCCAAGAAACGCGTCTCTACGATGCCGATAAAGATGTGACTCGCTCAATGCGTAGCAAAGAAGAAGCACATGACTATCGCTACTTCCCTGACCCAGATTTATTACCACTGGAATTACAGCAACAAGATATTGATGCAATACGCGCTACACTACCTGAATTACCTTGGGAAAAACGTGCACGTTATCAAAAAGACTATGCATTAAGCCTATATGATGCAACCCAGCTTGCAACCCATCGCGATCTTGCCGATTACTTTGAAGCAGTGCTAGCCCACAAAGCCGATGCCAAACTAGCAGCTAACTGGATCAACGGTGAACTTGCAGCGCTACTTAATAAAAATGATTTACATATCACTGAAAGCCCTGTTACACCCGCAACACTCGCAGGTCTTATTGTTCGTATTAGCGATCAAACAATTTCAAATAATATTGGCAAACAAGTCTTCGAAGCATTGTGGCAAGGCGCTCAAAATGCTGATACCGTAATCGAAGAAAAAGGCCTTAAACAAATTACCGATAGCGCTGCTCTCGAAAAAATAATTATGGATGTAGTTACAAATAATCCACAACAACTCGAACAATACCGCGGTGGTAAAGATAAATTATTTGGCTTTTTTGTAGGCCAGGTAATGAAAGCTACCAAAGGTAAAGCAAATCCAGAAATGGTCAACAAGCTTCTGAAAGAGAAGCTTATTTAATTATAAACTCAAGGAGAAAAACCATGAAAAAAACCCTAAAAACAATAGTACTTGCAGGTACTATCGCCGCAGCTGTAGCAGGTCTTGCTGCTTGTGATGATCAAAAATCAGATCAAACAAGCTCAACAACTACTGTTAAAGATAAAATGATTGGTGCTAAAGACGCCATTGTTGATACAAGCAAAGCGGCTGCTGATAAATTTCAGGATAAAGCAACTACTGCAAAAGATGCAATCGTCGATAAATCAAAAGAACTTGGCACACAACTACACCAAGATGCGCAAAATGCTGCAGACAAAACTAAAGAGTTTGCTGACAAAGTTGCTGATAAGAGCAAGGAAGTAGCAGGTAATGTTGCCGATGCAACTAAAGAAGCCGCAGAGAAAGTGAAAGCAAAATTATCTACAGCTGATAATACTGCTCAACCAGCAACTACTATGCCAGAAGCATCTGCTCCTGCAGCTGATGAGCCAACTGCACCAGCAGAAGATACCAGTAATAAAGCTGAATCTGATACTGATACAAGCTCTGATGCTAAGCCTGATTCCGATTCTGATACTGAAGCAGATTCTGATACTGATTCAGATGCTGACTCAGACTAATTTTATGACTGTAGCGCGTGATGGATAAGGTCTGTCACGCCTCTCTTATTTCGCAACTAGCTAAATGATCGTTAACCAATCCCACCGCTTGCATATAAGCATAACAAATCGTTGAGCCAACAAATTTAAACCCACGTTTTTTAAGGTCACGCGCCATTGCATCTGAAATGTCGGTTGTAACGGGCACCTGTGATGACTTTTTCCATCGATTTATAATCGGCTTACCATCGACATAAGCCCACATATAATCATTTAACGTTAAACCCATTTCACGCATTGTTAAATATGCTTTTGCATTTTGTACCGCCGCATTCACTTTTAAACGATTACGTATGATACCTGGGTCTTGGAGCAAGCGCTCAATCTTCTTAGGCGTATAACATGCTATTTTAGCTGCATCAAAGTTATCAAATACCTTACGATAATGCGCACGCTTTTTTAACACTGTGATCCAACTTAAACCTGCCTGCGCCCCTTCTAATATCAAGAACTCAAACAATACTCGATCATCATGCACAGGCCGACCCCATTCACAATCATGGTAGTCAATATATAAAGGATCATCTGTGACCCAAGCGCAACGTGTTATTTTCTTAGACATAGAGACTCATAGTATCAAACGAGCATCGATAACTAAAGTGATATTACTTCTTCGCAGCTACAATAGATAATAATTTAGTGCTCACTAAGGTTTTCTCCAACATCATTAATGTCAAAGTCGTTATTAATGCAATAACTATGAGCGTGAGTACTAAAATCATGGCGCGTTGTTTAACACGCTTTACTCTTGCCATACCACACCTGATAAATATACCGATCTGCATTCAGTTGATCTTGATTGAAAAATTTGTAGTGTATTGGTTTTTTAAGTAGTTGATCATGAGAGCGTAATACAAAACCGATCGTGCCTTTTTCAAGCTTAAAATCAATTACATTTGAAATCAGCTCTTGGCGTGCTCCTTGTAATGGCTTTTGAAATAATGCTGTAACATGACTGCCTTGATCTTGCCAACTTGTCTTAGCTAAATAATAAAAATAGCATTTATCGATATCAACAAGAATCTTACTTAAGGCATGAAGATTTAAATGATATTGTGACAATACCTGCTTTTGTGATAACCATTTTACCTTGCTGGCATCACAAGATAATTTTCTGCTGAATATAGTTAGTAAGTAAATAGCATTTTGATGCATCTGAGATAAATTAGAAATAACCAAATATCGCCGCTGCATGGATATATAGGTTACGATCAATGCTGCCGTTAACAACACAGTTAAAAACGTCGCAATAAGCGCTGAGATGAGTGTAAACCCTTTTAATTGATATAACATAAAGCAAGTACATCAAATTTATTCTTGGGTCTCAATACCGTGTTTTTCAATCAATACAGACAAATACCCTAAAGAAAAACAAAACCTTATCCTCTTTAGGATGTATTTGACTTTTAGATCTATAGCCTATTAATGTATATATTTAAGCAGCACCAAGGAGAAACCCATGCTAAAGAAACATAATCAATTTATTCAAAAGAAAAACTTAAAGTGGCTATATACAGCATGCTTATCATTAATAGTACTAGGCCCTTTGTCAGTTGCAATGGCAGTCACAAAAAATTGCACATTTACAAATAAATTTTCAAATTATGGAACATCCTCAGTAATGATATGTTGCTATGATTCATCATGGAATGGCAGGTTATGGGCACAAGGGGCTACATGCCCATTTCCAGCTACTAGCACACACTTTTGCACTAAAAAAACGGAAATATATGGGTTCTCAAGCGGTACGAAATGGGAAGATGCCTGCCGCAATGATGTATGAAGTAAATAGTCATATAATTTCTTATATTATTGAGACTTAATACCCCCCTCTAAAACAGCTTGTGTTTGTGCAATGGCTTGGTGCATACGCTGTAAGGAACGCAGCTGCACATGCGTTAACAACAGCATACTGGTTATAAAGATAAACCAGGCCAACAACACTTCAAACAGTGAAAATCCTGATAACTTATAATATTTCATACATGCCATGATGATTTAATCACTATTAAACGTCAATACCGTTTTCATAACTTTAAATATAGGCTAGTATAACAACTATGTCTTAACCAGGAGTTTCACTATGTCACTACCACAACGCCCAAAAAATATTTCTTACGGTATTAATACACTCTATATCTCGCTGGTAATATCTGTTGTTTTAGCCATTATAAATATCGTACGTGATGCTGTTGATACCAAATACCTCAGCCTTACAACACATCCAATACCTCTGCATTATGGTGCTATGTGTATCATTATCCTAATTGGAATTGTGATTGGATGGACATCTATCTATCTAATAGGACAAGGTAAAAATTGGGCACGCATTATTTATTTTTTTATCTTTATATTAGGCCTTTTAGCTTGGACACTTAATTTTGAAATGACACTTACACAAGGCATTTTTGCACTAACGGCAGCTATAGTACATTCATGTATTAGTGCAGTTGGTTTTATCTACTTACTCACCCCAAGTGCGAACCAGTGGTTTAAAGCCTGCAAGACCGCAGCAAAGTCTTAATCCTCTTTGAAAGCGCGATTAAAACTGCGAGAAACTGGTGCCGTAAAGTATTCCCAAGGCGTTAATTTATTTGTGACAATCATTGCTTCAACTGGCATCCCCGGATAAAGCTGATGTAACTTATCTAGCGCATTCAGATCTGACTTATTAATTTGAATTTGTGCTAAATAATAAGCCTGTTGTGTTGTGGGATCAACCAGAGCATCAGCCGATACTTGTGAGACTGTCCCATCGAGTACGGGACCAGTTCTTTGATTAAATGCACTAATTCTAACACGCGCTTGCAAACCCGGATAAACCACATCAATATCAACAGGCCGAATTTTTACTTCGACAATTAAATTTTCATACTTAGGTACCACATTCATCAACACATCACCAGGTTTAATAACTGCACCAATAGTATGTGTCTGCAAACCCACTATCGTACCATTAATAGGGCTGCGAATTGTCGTACGCTTTAAAATGTCAGCTTGGATCTTTTCCTCTTGGATTAAGTCATGAATTTTTTGTTGAGCTTGCTTAATCTCATCTAATAACTCTGAATGACGATCACTTTTTAATTTTGAAATTTCAATTTTAATTTCAGATACCTTTTGCTCTAATTGCGCCACTTGTGCCATATATTCCCCTTGATTACCCTCTAATCGTGCCTCCTCACGCTCAAGCGATAAAACACTCGATTGCTTAACCAAACGCTTTTTGAATAAAGCATGCATATCTTTAAGTTCTTTATGAATTAACTCCGCTTGATGTCGATTAGAACGTATTTTGGCTTGAATACCATTAATTTGCTGTTGCAACTGAGAAATTTTTTGCTCATGGATCTGTACTGATTCATTAAATGCTTGGACATTGGAATTAAATGTTGATTTCTGTAGTGCAATATATTTATTAAGCTGCAATGATTTGGTATTTTCTAAACTAGAAAAATCAAGCGTATTTAAACCTTTTAACTCAGCTTCAAGCCTTATTAATGTTGACTGCTGATCTAATAATTGGTTACGTGTCACCAACAAATTACCGATATCTTGAGTTTTTTGTAATTGAACAAGCATTTGACCTTTTTTAACGTGACTACCATCTTTAACCAAAATCTTTTTCACAATACCACCTTCAAGGTGCTGTATTGTTTTCTGATAACCCGCCACAATAATTTTACCTGGTGCTAATGCTGCCGATTCTAAAGGTGCGACACTTGCCCAAAGACCAAAGATGCCAAAAAACACAATAATAACAATAATCGAAAAATATTTATCTAGACGAATATTAGGCTTTTGATCTTGCTGCATCAATTACCTCCCAACCACTGAGTCATCACATCGTGTGCAACTCCAAAAGCTTGCTGACGTCCCTGCTTTAGCACTAAAACATAATCAGCATTCTTCGCAAGCTCAGGTTTCTGTGTCACATAAACGACCGTTATTTGTTGTTGTTTTGCCTTCAATAAGGTTTCTTGCAATGATACAAGGCCATCTTGATCTAAATTGGTTTCTGGTTCATCTAACACGATAAATTTCGGTTGACTGTAAAATGCCCGTGTTAGTGCTATACGTTGACGTTGACCATTTGATAACTGATAACCCTCAATAGGTGTTTCATACGCTTGTGTTAAATGGGTAATCATTTGATGTGAATTGGTAAATTTAGCAGCACTAATGACAGCATCAAGCTGATCAGACTGCCAACGACTAATATTGTCTTGAATTGTACCCGGCAAAAGCACAGTAGTTTGAGGCAAATAACCTATATATGCAGCTTTCTCCTCGGCTGATAATTGTGATATATCAACACCATCTATACGCACACTACCAAAACCTGGCTGAAAAATACCCACTAACAAACGTGCTAATGTTGATTTACCTGCTGCAACGGGACCTATAATTGCTAGTTGCTTCCCTTGGGGTAAAGTAAATTTGATATTTTGTAAAATAGGACGTTCATGACCATTTACATTAAGGCTAATATCATCAACTTGTATCACACCTTGTACCTGCTTTAACTCAGCATGTTTAGATATTTTTTGTACCTGTAAATATGCTGCTAACTGACGATACGCTGAGACGGCATCAAGCATTAATTTCCATGCTGACATACCTTGCTCAATTGGTGCCATACCTCGACCTAAAATAATTGAAGCTGCAATCATACCACCTGGCGTTAGTGAACCATCCAATACATAATATGCACCCATACACAGTGTAATAATCTGCAACCATAAACGAATCAACTTTGCCAATCCCATAATCGTCGATGATCGTCGTGTAATCCGCGCTTGCAATTTTAAAAAAATATCATTTTTTATTTGCCATTCGTTAAGTAATTGTGGCTGCATTCCCATTGCTTCAATACTTTCAGAAGCGCTTAATGATGCATTAAAAAACTGTTGTGTCTCAGCTGCCGATTGATTTGATAATTTATTTTTAGTACGCAAACTATATTCATTTAAAAATGCGAGCGATAATAAAATAATTGCTCCTAAAGTCGCAATAACACCTAAACCTACTGATAGGAAATAAATAATAATGATATAAATAATAATCCATGGTGCGTCGAAAAACGCAACAATGCTTGAACTGCTAAAAAATTGGCGAATCGTATTTACATCTACCAAACTTTGTCGTGCGTAATGGCCTTCATAAACTTGATTTTTAAAGCTACGAAAAACAGCCTCTGCACCTAATTTTTCATCTAGCCAATGACCAACATGTACCAGCATACGACCACGACTAAAATCAAGTAGACTCATTACCACTAAGGCTACAACTGCAATTAGTGTTAAATAAATAAGTGTGTCAACACTTTGACTGGTCAGCACGCGATCGAATACCTGTAACATATACAATGGCAGCGTTAACATTAATAAGTTTATAAACAAACTAAAAAACGCTGCATAACCCAACGCTGAATAAGTGCTCTGCATAAACTGCTTTGCTAGTGATGCTTCTTTCATCAATGTCTCACTCATTTAGTTAACCATCTATTTTGTAGTGCAAGATCCTGCACATTTAATATGCCTGCAGCTTGTTCTAAGCGTAATATACTCGTTAAATACGTATAGCGATCTCGTGAAAATTTTCTTTGGGCTGTATATAGTTTTGATTGTATTTGTAAAATATCAGTTAGCGTTTGGGTACCAGCACGATAGCCTTCATGCGCATGTTTTAATGCCTCACTATTCCAGTGAATCGCTGATCGAGCTTGTAGAATTCCCATCCGACCTAAAACTATACTTTCATAAGCAGTACGTGTATCGGCCAGTGCTGTCAAATACGCTTTATGCATAGTTGCTACTGCTTCAGCCATCTGCGCTTGTGCGCGCTTGACCTCTGCAATGGTTGCACCACCTGCAAAAATATTCCAATTTAAATTTAAACCTAGTGAGGCATCCTGCGTGTTTTGTGTGGTTAAACCTGCTATCGTGGTTGTTGGTTCTTTGGATCGATCATAACCACCTTGAGCTGAAAGTGTTGGCAAAAAATCACCTCGCAAAGCAGAGATATGCTTTTGTGCAGCAACCAGTGAGAATTGGGTTGAACGTAGATTTAGATTATCTTGTTTAGATTTTTTAATCCATTGATTCAAATTCGATGGCTTTGGCAATAATAATGGCAAACGTTTTTTTAACTGCGCAAATTTGGCATATTGCTTAGAAGTAATTGTAGACAAATTCTGCTTTGCCTCGTACGCATTTAATTGTGCTTCAGTTAAATCATTGGCGATATCTTCATAAGCACCTTTGGCTTGATCAAGCTCAGTTATGGTTGCTTCTTTGTGTTGGTAACGTTGCTCTGTTTCTTCTAATTGTTGCTTCAAAATAGCCTTTTGTTGATGTGCATACTGCACCAACGCATTACGCTCTAGTACGCGATAATAGGCATCAGCAGCTCTGACCATTAATGATTGCTGTTGATAAGCGATTGTCATCATCGCAGCTTGGACAAGATTACGCGCTTCAGACACATCACGAAAGGCACGCCAATCAAATATTTTTTGATTGATATTGAGACCGTAATTATGGGTTGTATAACGACCATGGCCTACATTGTCAGTACGATCCCATTCGCGTGCAAGTGCGCCTGTCGCATTTAAAGAAGGGAGTACTGCTGCAACGCTCACAGGCAAATCTTGTTGTATCGCACGGTATTGCGCATATTGCTGATGATAAGTCGGATCAAACTTAAACGCATCATGAAACGCATCTAAAAGCTGCACGCCTGCTTGAGCAGTTGGCCCTATCAAAATACAACATATTAGGTAAAATCCTTTTTTTACCATAATGTGCTACTTCCTTGATTTCACATAACTTATCTATTATGACATATTTTTTGATCAAGTACCTTGAAAAAGCAAAATCATGATCTATACTTCGAGTGTAAGGAAACTTTAACTTTGTCATGTATGGTATTGAATAATAACTATAAATGGTGAATAAAAATGTCTACTCAATTCGTTGAATTTCTTACTAATTTAGGCGCCTTTGAATCTGGAATAGATACCACTAAAGCTTATGGAGCACACGACCTTGACTGGCTGATGGTGTTCAACCCCGACAAAGGCAATGTTGATCGCAGCAGTGTTGATCTCTCTAACCCAGATGATTTAGCAACTCTGCAATATCACGTTCATAACACCCTTGGATTTTTGGGTAAATACCAATTTGGTGAACCGTTATTAATAGACCTTGGCTATTATACGCCAGCCCCATCAGGATTTTATGGCACAACTGCTACCAACGAGTGGCAAGGTACTTGGACTGGCAAAAATGGTGTATACAGCAAAGAAGATTTTATGTCGCATGCACAGGAGTATGCCATTCGTGATGCATTTGCGATGAATATGGGTGTCATCGAAACGCGCCTGGCCCAAGCAGGTCATAGCATCGATGACTTTTTAGGTGCAGAGTTTACCTATACACGTTTTGGTGTTGAACATACAGCAACAGTCAGCATGTCTGGCATACTGGCTAGCGCACACTTGCAAGGACCTGGCGGTGTTGCCAACTTACTCCTAAATAATGTTGCTAGTAGTGATGAATATGGTACTAATATCTTATATTACATGGATGAATTTGGTGGCTATGCAACACCCTTCGGCACAGCTGCAGATGATACGCTTTCTGGCAGTGACTATGGCGAAGTGTTCTCCGGTGAAACTGGCGATAACGTCTATACTACTGGTGGTGGCGATGACTTAGTTACCATTAGTGTTAACTCCAATGGTACAGATACAATTACAGATTTTGATATCAATAATGATGTACTCTCACTTGCTGCAATAGAAGGTGCGGATTTTGATAGTTTGGATGTCAGCAACGATCAAAATG
The DNA here is from genome assembly GCA_030429175.1 of Gammaproteobacteria bacterium. Taxonomy (GTDB): domain Bacteria; phylum Pseudomonadota; class Gammaproteobacteria; order Coxiellales; family Coxiellaceae. Next base: position 42,732 of record JAUIDD010000012.1, on the reverse strand, counting down.
GTAATGCAGTCATTCATCTTGCCAATCAACAAACCGTCGTTTTAAATGGCGTTGATGCAGCACAACTTAATGCCTCACATTTTGTAAATGGACCTGTTGTAATGAACTGGGCTGCTAATAGTGGTGATACTGTTATTGATCATTTTAATTTGAGCCATGATGTGATCGATTTGAATTATGCTTTTGGCAGTAACAACCTTGCTATCTATGACGAAAATGGTAGTAGTGTGGTTGAAGTTGTTGGCAATAATCAGCGCTTAATCTTGCAAGATGTTCCATTAAATTCACTTTCTGCATTTCATTTTATAAAGGCGCCCATTGATTTTGCTACGGTGTTCTTTAGTGATGGCTCAGTTAACGAACCACCACCAGTCGATGATACACCACCAACTGTCGATGACATACCCAATGATCCAACACCACCAGTTGTTTCAGCAGACGATATATATGCCTTCACATGGAATTGGGGTAGTGATCAGATAGTCAACGATTTTGATGTCAATAATAGTGTAATTGATCTGCAAGGATTCTGGACTGATTATAGTAGCTTCGATCTTTATAATGATGCACAAGGGAATGCAGTAATCGATTTATCGTTACTGAATAACCAAACGATCACCATTGCAGGTGTTTCAATCGATGACCTATCTGCAGCTAACTTCAGAGGCGTTAGCGGACAATATCCAGGTGCTACTGTCGAAATCCCTGATGAGCCAGATCCGGTTCCAGAACCAGATCCTACACCAGATCCTATGCCAGAGCCTCCTGTTGATGTGGATGATGATGGTGGCGTGTATGCTTTCACTTGGAACTGGGGTGCAGATCAATCGATCGATAACTTTGATGTCGCACATGACGTAGTTAATTTGCAAGGTTTCTGGACAGATTATAACAGCTTTAGTATTCATGATGATGTAAATGGAAATGCAGTGATTGATTTAACAGATTTAAACAATCAAAGTATCACACTTAATGGTATAAGCACCGCTGAGTTATCCGCAGATAATATTATTGGCGTGGCCGGGCACTATCAAGATGCCGTTGATATAAGTGTATCACCCCCTCCTGTTGTTGATGATGATACGCCACCTGTAGATAATGGTAGTAATGACGTATTCACTTTTACTTGGAACTGGGGTGCACAAAGTGTGATTGAAGATTTTGATGCGGCAAATGATGCCGTTGATCTAAAATCCTTCTGGACATCACGCGATCAAGTGCCTATTTATGACAACGCAGAAGGTAATGCGGTGATTGACTTAGGCAACCTCAACAACCAAACCATCACAATAGAAGGCGTATCAGCTCATGACCTGTCTGATAACAACGTCCTCTTCTAAACCTTTAGGTGCCTGGCACCTAAAGGTTGATAGTTTTTGATGTTTTTTGGTGAAATCTGTCAACCTTTTGGTGCCTGGCACCAGAAATTGAGGATATCGAGTGGCACCGGAAACACAATTGTATGGCTTTTATCATTAGAGATATCCATTAGTGTTTGTAGGTAACGTAGCTGGATCGCATTCGGTTGTTCAGCAAGAATCTTACCAGCTTCTTTCAGCTTTGCTGCTGACTGTAATTCACCTTCAGAATTAATCACTTTCGCACGACGCTCACGCTCAGCTTCTGCTTGACGCGCAATCGCACGTATCATATTACCTTCAAGGTCAACATGTTTGATTTCAACATTTAATACCTTAATACCCCAGCTATCTGTTGCCTTATCAAGGATCGCTTGAATATTTTTACTCAATATTTCTCGCTCAGAAAGCATTTCATCTAATTCATGTTGACCCAATACAGAACGTAATGTGGTTTGGGCTAACTGACTGGTTGCCTCATAATAATCCTGCACTTGAATAATCGCTTTCTCAGGATCAACCACACGAAAATACACCACCGCATTCACCTTAACCGATACGTTATCGCGTGAGATCACATCCTGACTTGGCACATCCATCACCACTGTACGCAACTCAAGACGCTCCATGGTTTGCACAATAGGTATCAAAATAATTAGACCCGGACCCTTTACTTTCCAGAATCGTCCAAGCATAAATACAATCGCACGCTCATACTCTTTAATGATTTTAATCATATTGAACCAAAGCAATAAGATAATCGCGATAACAACATATAAACCAATCATAAAAAACTCCTACATTTTCATCACAGTGATTTTTAAACCAGAAACAGCCGTAATCAGTGCTCGGTCACCCGCTTGTAACCCATCAGTATTACTAATAAGCCATAACTCACCGCTCACTTCCAACCAATATCTTTTACCATCCACCAGCACTTCACCCTCTTGACCAAGCAACGTCTGCAAACCTGTTACCTGTGGGCGCTTACGTGCACGCACTACCATCCAAACCATAAAGAACACAAAAAATGTGGTTAACACTGAAAAGGCGACAATCAAACTCCATGGTACTTGAAAACCAATTGCATCAGCATCGATTAAGAAAATAGAACCCAACACAAAACTGATTACACCACCAATCGCCAGCACCCCATAACTCGAAACAAAGAGCTCTGAGATAAATAATACAAAGCTTAAAATCAATAAACCCAGACCAACATAGTTTACCGGAATCATTTGTAACCCATATAAACCAAGCAATAAGGCAATCGCACCACATACACCCGGAAAAATATAACCGGGATTGGCAAACTCAAAAAACAAACCATAAAAAGCAATCATCAAAAACACATAAGCAAACATTGGATTGGTTATTACTGATAACCAACGCACGCGCCAATTTGGTTGATATGTCTGTACTTCGATGCCTTGAGTATCAAGTTTGATTTTTTGTTCATGTACACTAACCGTTTTACCATCGATATGCTTAAGTAGGCTTGGCAAATCATCGGCCACGACATTAATCACACCTTTCTTTAAGGCTTCTGCTGCTGACAAGGTAGAAGCATCCGTCACTGCCTGTTCTGCCCACTTACTATTACGACCATGTAGCTGAGCGAGTGTGCGAATATAAGCCCGTGCATCATTTAACGCTTTTTTACTCGAAGCAGAAGCTTTAGTATCCTTTGTTAAAAGATTCACCGGTGTTGCCGCGCCCAGATGTGTGCCTGGCGCCATCGCTGCAATATTTGAGGCATACAAAATATAAGTACCCGCACTGGCTGCACGCGCACCACTAGGTGCCACATAAGCAACTGTAGGTATATGCGCCCCCAATAAACTTTTAATGATGCCACGAGTTGAAGTGGTTAAACCACCAGGCGTATCGATTTTTAAAATGATGAGAGAGGACATCTCAGAAGTAGCTCTTGCAACACCATGTTCGACATAGTCCTGAGTTGCTGGTCCAATCGGACCTTTGATATCTAGCACCAACGCGTGTGGCACTGGTGCTGCCACAATCATCTGGCTAAAAATAAAGAGTAAAGCATAAAAGAAATATGTCAAAAATCGAGTCATACGTAACAGTATATCGATTTATCAATTTGCCCGCCAGGTCGTTCCATCTTTATTATCCAAAATAGTCACCTGCATTGCTGCCAGCTCATCGCGTATTTCATCAGCTCGAGCCCAGTCTTTGCTATCACGCGCCACATTACGCTCAGCGATAAGCGCTTCTACCCGTACTACATCGATATCAGTACTGCCTGCTTTAAGAAAATCACTCGGAACATCATTTAAAATACCAAGTGTGTTAGCAAGCTGCTTGAGTCCTGCAGCCAAACTTGCTGCTTGATCTAGCTCATTGGCTTCTTTATGACGATTAATCTCACGCGTCATATCGAACAACACTGCCAAAGCCACAGGGGTATTAAAGTCATCTTCCATTGCCCCATGAAAACGTGCTTCATAGTCAACCATCTCAACTGTGGCCTGTGGCAAACCATCGATCGCTGCATATAAACGCTCTAAACCTTGACGAATCTGACCTAGGCTTTTTTTGGTATAATTCACCGGGCTGCGATAATGCCCCGACATCATAAAATAACGAATCACTTCAGGATGGTGATCGCTCAACGCTTCTTTGATCGTGATAAAGTTATTGAGTGACTTTGACATCTTCTCATCATTAATTTGCAAAAGACCGATATGCATCCACCAATTAGCAAACTGCACATCACATGCGCTTTCTGATTGGGTCAGTTCATTTTCATGATGGGGAAACTTTAAATCAAGACCACCACCGTGAATATCAAATGGTTGACCCAAAAGCCCTGTCGACATCGCCGAACATTCAATATGCCACCCGGGACGCCCAGGGCCCCAAGGTGAATCCCACGTAGGCTCTCCAGGCTTGGCTGATTTCCATAACACAAAATCAAGTGGATCACGCTTGGCATCTCCTACTTCGATACGCACACCACTATGCAGCGCGTCGATATCACGGTGTGATAACTTGCCATATTCTTTAAAGCTGCGCACATCAAAATAGACATCACCATCGTCTGCCACATAAGCATGATCACGCTCGATAATACGCTCAATTAACGCAATAATTTGAGGCACGTATTGCGTCGCTTGCGGCTCTGCATTTGGTGTTAAGAGATTTAACGCACGCTCATCATCACGCTGCGCAGCAATAAAACGCGTCGTTAATTCCTCACAGCTTTCATTATTTTCATTCGCACGCTTAATAATTTTATCATCGATGTCGGTGATATTACGCACATGAGTGACATCCCAACCACGTGAACGCAGATAACGTACGATCACATCGAATAAAATCATCGAGCGACCATGGCCAATGTGACAATAATCATAAACCGTATTACCACACACATATAAACTAATATGCCCCTCTTTGATCGGCTTAAACACTTCTTTTTTTTTGCTAAGACTGTTAAATATTTTTAGCATAATACTCTCTAATTCACTTTTCTAGCGTCGGATAAACGCTGCTTAATTTCATCCAATTCCATCATCAGTAATACCTGTGCTAACTCCGGTCCGTGCAATTCGCTAGTAAGTGCGACACGCAAGGGTTGGTATAACTGTTTACCTTTCACCCCAGCCGTATTGGCAATATGTGTGGTAATTTTTTTAAAGTCTCGATCAAACTGGGCAACCGCATCGAGTGCAGCATCAAAATATGCTTCACCCGCTTCAGCTAAAATTGTCTGACAGGCTTCATCTAATGTAGGTAGTGTACCAAATACTACTTGTACCCAATGTTTTAAATCACTCGGATGTTGAATATTCGGTTTAATTAATTCTAAAAACTGATCACGATGTGCCTCTGGTACTAACTGCTGATCTTCTCGCTGCAGCCAATCCCATAATAAGTTTGATTCAATTGCAGCAATCGCTTGCTTTTGCCAATAATTGAGTTGTTGTAAATTAAACTTAGCAGGTGACTTTGATAACCCTTCAAGTGTAAATTGTTCAGCAAGTTGATCCAAACTCAGTAGTTCATCATGGCCATAATAGTGACCCAGACGCGCGAGATAATTAATAACTGCTTCAAACAAATACCCTTCTAAGCGCAACTCTTCGATGCTGCGACTACCATTACGCTTCGATAGTGGACTACCATCATCCGCGGTAATTAATGAAATGTGACCGTATTGTGGTGCAGTTAAACCTAATGCTTGCAAAATCAATAATTGACGCGGGGTATTGGTAATATGATCTTCTCCACGCATCACATGGGTCACTTCCATTAATGCATCATCAATCGCATTACAAAACATAAAAGGAGAGGTGCCGTTAGCACGACGAATAATAAAGTCACCGATATCATCACTATTAAATTTTTGCGGGCCACGCACAAAATCTTCATAGCTAATCACATCATCATCTAATACTTTAAATCGTAACGTGGGCTGTAAGCCACGATCTAATTTTTCTTGAATCGTATCCGCTGAAAGATCACGACAGGTACCGACATATCGCGGTGGCTTACCACTAGCACGTTGGATCTTACGTGACAGCGCTAATTCATCTTCACTACAGAAACACGGATAAGCCATACCCGCAGTTTCAAGGCGTTCATAGTAGTCATTATAAATCTCCTGACGCTTGGACTGATAATAAGGTCCATGACCACCATCATGCTCAGGACCTTCTTGCCAACGCAAATGTAGCCATCTTAGATCCTGCATTAAAATTTCAGTATAACTTTCTTTAGAGCGCTCACGATCAGTATCCTCGATCCTCAATAGAAAAGTGCCATTCATTTTTTTAGCAAATAAAGCGCTAAAAAGTGCAGTTCGTGCGTTTCCAAGGTGAATAAGCCCGGTTGGACTAGGACAAAAACGTGTCTTAACGTCATGAGCAGAATCTGACATGGTATATACCGCCTAAATTAAAACAGCCATATTATATCGCTTCATAAAGGTGGTCAAATATAATAGGTTATCAGATTCACTGATCTAACTGTAATTTTTAGGTTAAAACAGGCCAATTTTATACAAGCTTAGAGAGCTTATTAAATTGTAATAATGTACAACAAAGCATCACAATCTACTATTCACACCCAGTTCATCGATGTATAATGTGGGCGCAATCAGGGGAACATACGATGAGACTAAAAAAAGAACTTAGCTTTGCGTTGTTATTCAAACTCGTTTTGTTAGGAGGTATTTGGTGGTTGTGTTTTGCACATCCTTTAACGTCATCTGAAAAACCCCAAGTGCTCTATCAACACATATACAAATAAAAAAGGTCATCTATATGGTCACTGAAGCCGTTTTATTAGCACGCTGGCAATTTGCTTTAACTGCGATGTATCACTTTATCTTCGTCCCCTTAACGCTAGGATTGTCGGTGTTACTCGGCATCATGGAAACGGTTTATGTAATGACTGGACGTGACATTTGGAAACAAATGACAAAATTCTGGGGTATTTTATTTGGGATTAACTTTGCAATGGGTGTTGCGACGGGTATTACCATGGAATTTCAGTTTGGTACTAACTGGGCTTATTACGCTCAATACGTCGGTGATATCTTCGGTACACCGTTGGCGATCGAAGGGTTTATGGCTTTTTTTCTAGAAGCCACTTTTGTGGGGTTATTTTTCTTTGGTTGGGATCGCTTATCCAAGCTGCAGCACTTAGTTGTGACCTGGCTGGTTGCTCTAGGTTCAAGCCTCTCAGCCTTGTGGATTTTAGTTGCTAACGGCTGGATGCAAAATCCTGTCGGTGCACAATTTAATTTCCAAACCATGCGTATGGAAGTAAAAAGCTTTAGTGAAATTTTATTTAACCCAGTAGCACAAGCGAAATTTGTACATACTATCTCGGCAGGCTATGTTACTGGTGCAATCTTTGTATTAGCAATTAGCGCCTTTTATCTACTACGTGGACGCAACGTTGAACTTGCCAAACGATCAATGACCGTTGCTGTATCGTTTGGTTTAGCAGCAGCTTTGTCGGTTGTAGTGCTCGGCGATGAAAGTGGTTATATTGCGAATCGTCATCAACAGATGAAAATAGCAGCTATCGAAGGCATGTGGGAAACTGAGCCAGCACCTGCATCCTTTAATGTTATTGGTATACCCGATGATGTCAAACATCAAACCAAATATCGTGTTCAACTACCTTATTTACTTGGGCTTATGGCAACACGCTCTTATGACACAGCCCTACCTGGTATTAAAGATATTGTCGCGCATAACAAAGCCGATATCCCTAAAGGTATTATGGCTTATGATGCACTGCAAAAACTCGAAACAGATCCTAACAATACTGCTGCACGTAGCATGCTTGCAAAAAACCAGCATTATCTTGGCCTAGCACTATTATTAAAGCGTTATACGCCAGACCCCAGAAACGCTACACCAGCACAAATCGATCAAGCAGCTTGGGATACCGTACCTGGACACGTCGCAACACTATTCTGGTCGTTTAGAGCAATGGTTGCTTGTGGCTTCTTTTTTATTTTATTGTTTGGCACAGGCTTTTATCTATCAGCAAAACGTAAACTTGAATCTCGTTGGTTCTTACATATTGCTGCTTGGAGCTGGCCGCTGCCTTGGCTTGCTGCAGAGCTGGGTTGGTATGTTGCCGAACACGGTCGTCAACCTTGGGTCGTTGAAAACATCCTGCCAACCTTCCTCGGCGCCTCAACGGTAACCACATCTAACTTATGGATTTCGTTATTAGGCTTTGTAGTATTATATTCAGGACTGGCCATCATTGAAATTTACCTGCTCCTCAAATATATTCGCCTCGGCCCTGATGGCATCGACAAAAATAAAACAGATAAATCAACGCAAGGAGCTGTCGCATGATTGATTACGAAATACTTCGCATTATCTGGTGGGCGTTAATGGGTATCGTACTTGCAGGCTTTGCGGTGATGGATGGTTTTGATTTAGGTACCGCCGCTTTAATTCCACTAGCCGGAAAAAATGATATGGAACGCCGTATCATTATTAACACAGTTGCTCCTGTTTGGGAGGGCAATCAAGTATGGATCATCCTGGGTGGTGGTGTGTTATTCGCGGCCTGGCCCTATTTGTATGCTGCTTCATTCTCAGGATTTTATCTGGCCATTCTATTATTATTAGCCACTTTTATTATGCGTCCCGTCGGCTTCAAATACCGTAGCAAAATTAACTGCCCCATATGGCGTAGCACCTGGGATTACATGTTAAGCGTTTGTGGCATACTGTCAGCCATCGTCTTCGGTGTGGCAGTGGGTAATATTTTACAAGGCGTGCCTTTTCATTTTGATGCGACACTCCGCTACTATTATACGGGCAACTTCTGGGCATTATTTAATCCATTTGCTTTGTTATGTGGCTTAACCAGTGCTGCAATGATAGTGATGCACGGTGGCTTTTATCTCTCCACCAAAACTGAAACAGTGATTCGCAATCGCGCGATTAAAATTGCCCGTATTTCAACACTGTTTATGTTGATACTGTTTGCAGCTGGTGGCTTTTGGATCGCTTATAGTATTGATGGTTATACCTTAACACATATTGCCAGCTTCACCGCACCATCTAACCCACTTACTAAAACAGTCACACGTGAAGCTGGTGCTTGGATGCATAACTACACCACCTATCCTTATTTTGTGATAGCGCCGATACTTGGTTTTGCTGGCGCGATTATCGCCTGCTTATCCGCTAAAAAATTAAATGGCAAATTAGCTTTTATATTTAGCAGCTTAAGTGTTATCGGCATAGTACTTACCACCGGGGTGAGCATGTTTCCATTTATCATGCCATCCTCATCAAACCCATCGCAAAGTATTATCGTGTGGGATTCTTCTGCTAGCCAATGGTCACTACAATTAATGCTGATCGTCGCTTGTATTTTCTTACCAATTATTTTGGCCTATACTGCCTGGGTTTATCGCGTAATGCGTGGCAAGGTAACCCAACAGTTAATTACCAATAATGATCAAGCATATTAGGAGGTCTCTATGTGGTATTTTGCGTGGATATTAGGTTTAGGATTGGCATGTAGTTTTGCAGTATTAAATGCGCTCTGGTTTGAATTGGGACGTAATAATGTCCAAGACTAAATTACAAAAGCCATTTACTTTATTCATCTCTGATTTACATCTCGATCCCAATACACCTGAAATCACTAAAGCTTTTGAACAAATACTTAATGGTCCTGCACGTAAAGCTGAGGCATTATATATTTTGGGGGATCTGTTTGAAGTATGGATCGGAGATGATGACCTTAACGACTTTAATCGCCATATCATCGAACTACTCAGACAATTTACCTCAAATAGCAATGTACCTACTTACTTTATACGTGGTAATCGGGACTTTCTCATTGGCAAACGTTTTGCAAAAATGACTGGTATCACACTATTACCCGACCCAACCATCATCGACCTCTATGGCAAAAAAACCATTCTACTCCATGGTGACACACTGTGTACGCGCGACTATACATATCAGCAGTTTCGCAACAAAACCCACCATCCCTTATTCAAACCATTAGCCTACGCCATACCTTTAACCCTACGCCGTAAGATCGCTAAAAAAATGCGATCTAAAAGTATGGATCACTTTCACGTAACCGATGAAAATCTTATGGACGTCTGCCCTGATGAAGTTGAAAAAGTAATGCAAACATCACAGGTAGATTTAATGATCCACGGCCACACCCATCGCCCTAAGATTCACGACAACCAACGCATCGTTCTCGGACCCTGGCATAACGCCGCCTATCTACTCTATGTGTCTGCGGATGATATCAAGCTCAAAAAAACTCAATTGTAATTGATTTTTAGGGTATAAAATGTAATATTTAATTGATATTCAAAGAGTTATGCTAGAACAGTTTGATGCGGATAATTTCTATTATCGACATGTTTTTAGCACCATTAATCTAGATAATGCTATTACCGGCATACTAGGTTCTCGGGGTATTGGTAAAACCACCTACCTACTCACCAGGTCTTAACACTTAATGAAATTACCCCACAGCATGCGCTCTATATATCGGCGGACAACCCATTTTTCCTCGAGCATTCTCTTTTAGATGTTGCTGATTATCTGTATAAAGAAACAGACACAACGCTGCTCTGTATTGACGAAATTCACAAATATTCCAATTGGCAGCAAGAAATAAAAAACATCGCAGATATCTATAAGAAAATTAAAATACTGTTTACCGGCAGCGCCATGATCGATATTATACATAGCAAATTCGATCTATCACGCCGTGTCACATTGTATTATCTTGGTGGATTATCGTTTAGAAAGTACCTAGAGTTTCAACTTAAAAAAACAATACCCTTGATTGGCGTTGCAGATTTAATAAAAAATCATACAAATTTTGTCTCAGACATCAATATCACACAAATTTTAAAACATTTTAGAACTTATCTTAAAACTGGCTATTATTTATTTTTTAATAATTTAAACCAAGATATGTAGAAATAAAACCGACAAACAAATAAAAGGCGCAAAAAACGCCTTTATTGCTGCCGATGACATACTTGTCGGATCTAAAAATATCATTCCATTATATTTATTTGGATTTCTTTATTAAGTTGGTTTAAATCTAGAATTTTTTTCCCTAAGAGCTTTTAACTGTTCTTGTACCTCAGGATTTGTGCTCAATGCTCTCGCAATATGTGGTTGCTCAAGTGACGATAATAATTCTTCATCTGTTGTTGTTGTTGGCGTATTTTGTTTCTCATCAGCAAATAAGCCTGGTTGCTTCTGCTTATTTTTATCTCTCATAGAGTCAGTCTCCTAAGTTTATTGAGGGGTTATCGTAAATTTAAATTCATTTTGTTCCGACTGCGCCCTTTTAAGCTGCTTCTGAATATCCGGATTGGTGCTATAAGCGCGCGCATAAAATGGGGTGTTAGCATGTTTCAATAATGTCACCCCCAGATAAAATTCTTCTAGCATTTGGGCAAAAGGGTTCTGTAGCACTAACATATGGAAAAAACGGCTTACTTGTTTTACTGCTACTAAATCAGATGTGTTTAAAAATGAAAGAATATAAAACCACATATCTTCAGGTAATATTTTCAACGGCTTTTTAAAAGGCATATTGTTCGTATGCTTTGCAATTGGTAACTCTGATTCGACTCGTTTTTTTTTCATATACTTGATTTTGCCACGTTAATATTTGAACCTGTTGTTTTTACAGCAGCAGTATCATGACCATTTTTAAAAACCAGACAAGAACGACGTCCAAGCCCTTCCAAACCTTCACAATGCTCGCCTGTGAGCCTTTGCTCTTCCGCAGCTGGTGGGGTTTTGTTTTGACTTTGCTGTTTACCTACAGCTCCTAACCAACGGAGTGGTTCTTGTATTTCCCTTGTTTCCATAGGGCGTTTAGGTGCTTCATCATCTTGTGGGTTTAACATAATTATCATCCTTGAGATTTAAGATCGATAAATAATGCCAGAAAAAAATATATGCGTCAAAAAATTAAATCATTAATTTCCGGCTGTGCAATGGTTTATTACCCAAATGACAAGAGAGTGCCATGCGCATAAGACGTTTAGCAAAACGTAACTCATCTTCTGTTGTTAATGTCTCTTGGGCTAATTTTTTAAGCATGTTGCCTGGGAAAACAAATACATCATCACTCGGTTCACTTGCCACAAAACCGCGCTCAATTATATAACGATAAAAACAGTCTTCAATAATATCTTGTCCTGTTGCGACATCACACTTTAACGGCAATCCATAACCAATGTCTTGCAGCAATTGCTTTTCAAAGTAGCGTAAGCTCGGCTCAAATTGCCGTTCTGATTCAAGCAACCCCAAAATAGTTTGATAGCGTTGATACAGTTCGAGATAGGGGTCTTCATGACGCAATAGCTTAAGTAATAGCTCATTTAAATAAAACGCACATAATAGCGCATTACCTTCAAGCAAATAACTCTGTCCTTGTGGTTCCATTTGATTGAGGCTTTTAAGATCGCTACGCCCAGACCAAGAAACTAATAGCGGCGAAAACAACTGCAAGCGACCTTGATAACGCGAGCGTGGCCCACGTGCACTACGCGCAAGGGCAGCAATACGCCCATGACGCATACTAAATAACTCAACAATTAAACTACTATTACGATAAGGCCGACTATGTAATACAAATACTGGCTCAAGCGTGACACGCGTGGTGTTAGTCATCCTTATAACCCAATTGATTTAATGATCGCTCATCATCAGACCAATTGCTTTTCACCTTAACCCATGTTTGTAGAAAGACTTTGTTTTCGAAATACGTTTCCATATCTTTACGTGCTTCTGTACTAATTTTTTTAAGCATTTGGCCATCCTTACCAATTACGATCGATTTTTGACTGTCCTTATCTACCCAAATATTTGCAGCAATTTTAATAATTTTCTTTGTTTCTTCAAAAGCCTCAATTGTTACTGCTAACTGATAAGGTACTTCTTGTCCCAAAAATCGCATCAACTTTTCACGCACAATTTCTGAAGCTACAAAACGATCACTGCGATCAGTGAGCTGATCAGGTTCATAATAATGCACATCTTCTCGAAGATTATCGATCAATACTTTTTCTAACTCAGGTAGCTGATCCCCCGTCAATGCCGAAATTGGCACTATCGCCTTATAATCAAATTCTTTTTGGCGTGCTTCGATATAAGGTAATATATACTCCCGATGCTTAATCAGATCGATTTTATTGATAATCAAAATAACTGGTACATTCACATCACGTAAATATTTTAAGGCTAACTGGTCTTCATCAGTCCAGCGTGTACCTGACACTAAAAACAACACCACATCTACTTCAGAAATTGTTTTAATCGCCGCTTTATTCATATAGCGATTTAAGGCTTTTTTCTCACTTGCATGCAATCCTGGTGTATCGAGAAATACCAGCTGAATATCATCCCAAGTTTTAATCCCCATAATACGGTGGCGGGTTGTTTGCGGTTTTTTTGAGGTAATACTTAATTTCTTACCTAAAAAACGATTGAGCAAGGTAGATTTACCCACATTCGGTGCACCGATTAATGCAATATATCCAAATTTCATTTTTTACCCTCACGCTGGATGATTGCTAAATAAGCCTTCGCCGCTATCTGCTCAGCCTTGCGCCGGTTACTACTCGTACCTTCGCTTTTGTATGGCAGACCCTCTACAGAGCATACCACATAAAACGTCTGTTCATGTGCTTTGCCACTCGTCGTCGCCGTATAAGTCGGCAAAGATAGTTGCTGTGCTTGTAACCATTCTTGCAGTGCAGACTTAGGGTCTTTTTTTAATTTCTTTTTCTTTAAGTCATCTAAACACGCTTCATTGAACAAATCCATAATAAATTGACGCGCGGGTTGTATGCCTCTATCTAAATAGATCGCACCAATAATCGCCTCAACCGCATCTGCTAAAATCGAATCACGTTTATGACCACCACTTTTAATCTCACCCATACCAAGCGTAAGATGTGCCCCCAAATTAAGCTTGCGTGCCAGTCCTGCTAACATCTCACCATTAACCAAACCCGCACGAACACGACTTAACTCACCTTCTTGTAGATCGGTATAACGTCGAAACAACGCATCTGCCATCACAAAATTTAAAATGGCATCACCTAAAAATTCTAGACGCTCGTTATTATTATGCTGGATACTACGATGGGTTAAGGCACGCTCTAGTAAACGTTCATCTTTAAACTGATACTGTAACGTCTTTTGTAGCACATCCAAGTCTGACATTAATGCGCATCCTGTTTATGTTTCGGCAATAGACTAGTGCCAATACGATGCCAACGTGGCTTATGATGTACCGGATCCCAACTCATCCATACGCCAAACGCTTTACCAATGATAGCGCGCTCAGGCACTGGACCGAAATAACGGCTATCACCACTGGCATCACGGTTATCACCCATCATAAAATAAGTACCTTTTGGTACAGTAAAGCTAAAATCACCTTTTGTATTCGATTCCAATGGGAACTGACCATCGGTCGAATAAGGTCTGCGGTAAATTTTATGCATCACACCATCTAAATTCTCTTCATACACATCAACTGGTTGTGTTTGACCTGGCTCATCACCATAATCAAAATCATGGCCGATTAGTTTTTGTGGTTGTTTCTTGCCATTAATCGTCAACACTTTATTAGTATATTCGATATGATCTCCTGGTTCGCCAATTAAACGTTTCACATAAATCACATCTGGAATACCTGGTGGATAAAATAAGACGATATCGCCGCGCTTTGGCTCGCTGGTGTGAATCATTTTATAATTGCCAATCGGAAATTTAACCCCATACGCAAACTGATTTACCGCAATAAAATCACCTGGCAACACTGTTGGCTCTAAAGAACCCGTTGGCACTTTATAAGGTTGAATCAAGAATGAGCGAATAATCCATACAATCAACAATACTGGAAAGAATGAACGACAATACTCGATTAATGTTGGGTCCTTTTTACCGGCTGCAATCCGCTTCTTACGTGTGAGCAGCATATCAAACAAGGCAATCAAACCAGATAAAAATACTGCAATAGTTAAGCCCGCGGCAAAGCCGACATAAAACATCACCAGTATAATACCCGCTACCAATAAAATTAAAATCGCTGCACTTATAGTCATAACAGCCTTACTCCTTATCTACTTTTAATACGGCTAAAAAGGCTTCTTGTGGAATCGACACACGGCCCACTTGCTTCATGCGCTTTTTACCCGCTTTTTGTTTTTCTAACAGTTTACGCTTACGACTGACATCACCACCGTAACATTTAGCTGTTACATTTTTACGTAATGCCTTCACTGTCGAACGCGCAATAATTTTGCCACCAATTACAGATTGAATGGATACATCATACATCTGGCGTGGAATCAGTTCTTTTAAACGTTCAGTTAACTGGCGTCCACGTGTCATCGCTAAATCACGATGAACAATAATAGCTAACGCATCAACACGCTCACTATTAATTAAAATATCAAGCTTCACAAGGTCTGCTTTTTCAAAGTGGGTAAAGCTATAATCTAGCGACGCAAAACCACGACTGGTTGATTTTAAGCGATCAAAAAAATCTAATACGACATCACTCATTGGCATCGAGTACACGATTGACACTTGATTACTTAAATATTGCAATCGTTTTTGCACACCACGCTTTTCGACGCACAACGAAATAACATTACCAACGTACTCTGCAGGCACTAAAATATTTGCCTCTACCATTGGCTCTCGTAATTCTTGAATAAAATTTGGTTCAGGCAATTGGCTTGGGTTATCGATGTAAAGTGTTTGACCTTGCTTATTAATCATTTCATAAACGACAGTTGGCGCCGTCGTTATTAAATCGAGATCATATTCACGCTCTAAACGTTCTTGAATAATCTCCATATGCAGCATCCCAAGAAAACCGCAACGAAAACCAAAACCTAACGCAGTTGAAGATTCTGGCTCATAAAAAAGTGATGCGTCATTCAACTGTAATTTCGCTAACGCTTCACGAAAGGCTTCAAAATCATCTGACTCCACTGGAAATACACCGGCAAATACTTGCGGCTTTACTTTTTTAAAGCCTGGTAATGCTACTGTCGCACCACGCTTCGCATGGGTAATCGTATCACCAACGGGTGCGCCCAAAATTTCTTTGATGCTAGCAACCATATAACCCACTTCACCAACATGCAACACATCTAAGGATTCACGCTTGGGCGAAAAAATACCCACACCATCTGCAGTATGCTCGCGGCCTGTCGACATCACTTTAATCCGATCACCCTTCTTTAAGGTACCTGCAACAATACGTACTAGAGATACAACACCTAAATAACTATCAAACCATGAATCGATAATCAGTGCTTGAAGAGGTGCATCTGGATCACCTTGTGGTGGCGGAATACGTTGTACAATTTCTTCTAAAACCGCCTCAACATTAATACCGGTTTTAGCACTCACTTCAATCGCATCGAGTGCATCGATACCGACCACATCTTCTATTTCTTGTCTGGCGCGGTCTGGATCAGCCTGTGGCAAATCAACTTTATTTAATACCGGCAACACCTCCAGCCCCTGCTCAATCGCGGTATAACACGTCGCCACCGTTTGCGCTTCAACCCCTTGTGCCGCATCAACTACCAACAATGCACCTTCGCATGCCGATAAAGAACGTGAGACTTCATAGGCGAAGTCAACGTGACCTGGCGTATCGATGAAGTTCAACTGATAGGTCTTACCATTTTTAGCCTTATAATAAAGCGTCACGCTCTGCGCTTTGATCGTAATACCACGCTCGCGCTCGATATCCATAGAGTCAAGTACCTGCGACTTCATCTCACGCTCACTTAACCCCCCACAAATCTGGATAAACCGGTCCGCTAAGGTCGATTTACCATGGTCAATATGGGCGATAATGGAAAAATTTCGAATCTGGTCTAACGCTGTTGGCGACTTTAGATTGCTCACAAACCATCCTAAAATTTAAAAAAGCAAGTCTACCACATCATATCAATGTCAGCCACGGCGATCTAGAGTAACTGAAATAAAGAGTTATGGTATGCCTCGTGTACCAAAATCACAGTACATTAAATGTACAAATTCCAATGTTGCAGCGGAGCAATGAAAGCTGAACATTTCGTCTCAAAAAGTAGAGACCCCTTCACACGCCATTTTTATATTTTCGAAATTTCAAAAACCGTAACCGATTTGCATTTACCACCACCGTCACAGATGACAGTGCCATTGCAGCGCCAGCAATCAAGGGACTTAACAATAAATGTAGCCATGGATAAAACACACCGGCAGCGATTGGAATGCCAATGGTATTATAGAAAAATGCACCAAATAAGTTTTGCTTGATGTTACGCATAACACGCTTCGATAGCAGAATGGCATTCACCACGCCTTCGAGAGAACCGGTCATCAATGCCATATCAGCTGCTTCGATCGCAACATCAGCACCACTGCCCATAGCAATACCTACATCGGCCTGAGTAAGTGCTGCTGCATCGTTAATCCCATCGCCTACCATCGCTACTTTGAGTCCTTGCGCTTGAAGTTTTTTAACATGAGACAATTTATCTTCTGGCAGCACTTGTGCCACAACCTCATCAATACCAACTTGATTTGCAATTTCTTTGGCAGCAAGCGCTTGATCACCAGTGAGCATAACAATCCGTAAGCCCTGCTTTTTTAATGCATCAATAATCTCTTTTGCATTGTCTTTTAGAGTATCCGTTATTGCGATTAGTCCTTGCAGCGTTTCTTCTACTGCGACTAAAATAACGGTATCTCCACGTGCAGCTAAATTTTTATATTGATCTCCCATCACATCAACAGCAATATGATGTTGGCGCATAAAACGTTGATTACCAATTATTATACGCTTACCCTCTACAACCCCGCTGATGCCTAACCCAGATGTTGCTTTAAAGTCACAAATCTCACCCATCGGTTCGCAATCAAGGGACTGCGCATAAGCAACCATCGCACGTGCTAATGGATGTTCAGATTGTTGCTCCATAGTTAATACATAATGCATCAGCAACTTTTCATCTATAGCTACTGTTTGAACTTTAACTACAGCAGGTTTACCTTTAGTGATCGTACCTGTTTTATCAAGTAATATCGCATCAATTTTTGTGGTCATTTGCAATGCATCACCATTGCGAATCAATATACCTGTTTGCGCCGCTTTCCCAACACCAACCATAATGTCTATTGGCGTTGCTAATCCTAATGCACAAGGACATGCAATTACTAGCACTGCAATCACCGTTGTTAACACATAACCACTTTTGGGTTCGGGCCCCCAAATAAACCAACCAATCAAGGTAAGTATTGCAGCTAATAACACACACGGTACAAAATAACTAGCGATGTGATCAACTAGGCGCCCCACTCGAGGTTTACTATTTTGTGCACGCTCAACTAAAGTGATAATACGCGCTAGTGCAGTTTGTTTACCCACATCGGTTGCTTCGTATAAAATACCACCCATTTGATTGACTGTACCCGCATAAATTTTATCACCTATCTGCTTGTGCACTGGTAATGGCTCACCAGTCAGCATCGCTTCATTGATGTGAGAATCGCCCTCAATCACTTTTCCATCGACGGCTACTTGCTCACCCGGCATCAAACGCAAATGGTCGCCTGTGCTAATCTCAGCAATTGGTAACTCTATTTCAACACCATCTCGAATAACTTTTGCCATTTTGGGCTGCAAACTAATTAAACGTGAAAGCGCTTCAGAAGTCTTACCACGCGCACGCATTTCAAGTGCACTACCAAAGGTAATAAACGCTAACAACATCATCGTTGTATCAAAATACACATGACGTGCCATATGTGGCACATACATTGGGAACGCAATTACAATCACTGAATACAACCATGCCACCCCAGTACCCATACCAACGAGTGTATCCATATTCCCTTTCATTGATTTAATTGATTGCCACAAACCACGATAAATATGCCGACCACTATACCACATCACCAATAACACAATCGCAGCAATCACCAACCAAAACCACTGACGATAAGGCTGATTTGCTGTTGGAATCCAATGCACAAATACATCAATAAATAAAGGGATGCCAACTATCGCTGCAACTAAAGCCTGCTTAAGGCGTAGATGAAATAATCCCATCTCAGCATGGCCTGCATGCGCATCTGTTTCAACGCTTGCAGTGTAGCCTGCTGTTTTAACTGCAGCAATTAAGGCATCTGGTTCAACGTTACCTTTGACTTCTGCCATACGTGAAGCAAAATTTACATCAACATGTGTAACACCATTAACGCTATCTAAGGCTTTGGTAATTGCTGCAACGCAGCTAGCGCAGTGCATATCAGTAATGGAAAGTTTAATTACAGGCATAAGATAGTGACCTTCAACAAATCAAATGATTTATCTTAACACTATTCTTGATCCAAAAAAAAGCGCCTCAAATAGAGGCGTATTGCTTATCTAGGCTGTTGTGCAATCACATCTCTATCATCTGCAGCACTTATAGTCACATTTGGTGCTTGCGTCATTGACGAGGTGATAAATGTCGCTTTACTGTTTCCAATAGTGCGCTCTTGAATACGCGCCATTTGCAGCATGGTACTTAACTGAGCTACCATTTGGCGCTGCGCTTCGCTCAAATGTTCCGGAGCTAAACCAGACATAACCGCCGCCTCATTAAAACGTGTCTGTGCCGCTTCGTGTTCGGCTTGGGCTTTTTGATTTGCGAGTGTATGCGCTGTTTCGGCTTGAATACGCGCATCATTACGCTGTTTCATTGCGCTGTTTTGCACTTCTGCGAAGGTACGTGGGTCAGCTGGTTGCATCTTAGTAAATTGGAAACGTTTAACTTCGATACCCCATTCTACTGCAACCCTACGTACTTCCTCTAAAATTGATGCTTCAATTGCATGTGCACGTGTATCGCTATCACCTTGAACATGCATACGTGCTGAACTACCCATCGCTGTTTCTGCAACGGCACCATACTCAGGCACTGGTTGGGTGACCTTGCTAGTAAAGCTTAAGCTTGGCATTAAGTCATGCGCAGTACACTGGCCTAATTTTTCCATCACAATACCTTCAATGACTTTGGCAAAAGCATTATTACCATCATTAACGTTTAGCATAAACGCACGTGTGTCAGTAACCTTAAAAATAACTTGTGAATCAACATTCATCTGCAGCTCTCCCGCGATCACTCGCGCTGTCGGCACTGTTAATACCACATCACGTAATTGCATTTCAGCACCCACTGTATGCAATGGGCTCAGTATTTTGGCAGTTGGACCAGGTATCACATGTAACTTACCGTTGAAGTCAGTATAAGCACGCGCAGTACCCTCATTAACTTTAAGACGATTACAACAAATTGACATCCCACAGCTCACCATACAACAAGCAATTGCACTCATTTTTTCAGCCAAACTCCAAGCTTCATTTTTTGGGTCTAACAATGGTGTAAATTCTTTTCTAGACATAATCAAATGCTCCCTTTAATTTTAAAACAATTTGATTAAAACAATATTTACATCAAAAACCAAGTAACACAATGTAACGAAGTGTGATAACTCACATTGAAGAAAGTATCAAATGTTGACGATTATGGGTTAATACCACATTCGACCATGCAACACTTGCTTCAGGATGATAATGTGCAACTACCAACTGTTGTTTAATTTGATTCAGAACGGCAAGACTTGGCAAATGTATTGGTTTAGAATGATGTGCAAGCCAATAACGAATCACCTGTGACTGACGTGCATCACTGAATGCTTTTAACGGCGCGATTAAAATATGATTCTTATCGTCAGTTTTTACAGCTTCAAAATCAAGTGCCGCATATTCATCTAAAAGATCTACAGCCTCATTCATATGGCTTGCTGTGCGCACGATATTAGCCAGTACACCTTTGCGACGAGAAATTAATTCAGGCAAAATTTTATGGCGCAAAAAATTGCGATCGAAATCAAGTTGTTGATTACTACTATCTTCGATCCAACTTAATTGATGTGCTTTGGCATACGCTTCTATCTCATCACGAGAACTATTGAGTAATGGGCGCAAATGTAACCCTGAACTAAAATCTTTTATCGCTGGCATGCCACTGAGACCTTTTACACCAGCGCCACGCATTAACTGCAACAATACAGTTTCAGCCTGGTCATTCTCATGCTGTGCGGTGACTAAAGCAGTTTTTGTATCAATCAGCTTAGCTAACGCTAGATAACGTTGCTCACGTGCTAAGGCTTCAAGACTGTAGCGTGGTTTTTTAAGAATTTCAATTGAAACTGAATCAAAAGGAATATTTAGATCGGCACACACAGTTGCACAGTGCTGCCCCCAACTGGCTGCATCAGGATGTAAACCATGATTAATATAAACGGCCTTAACTTGAATATCTTTTATTTGTGATAGCAAATGTAGTAATACGTGTGAATCAACACCACCACTATAACCAACCACTACAGAGCGTCGGTCGGTTAAGCGATAGAAATGTTCTTGAAATGATTTAAGACTCAATGTCATTTAGGCGAAATGTGTCCACTTCTGATAACGCTGCTCCAACAACGCATCAATGGGCAGTGATTTTAATTGTTTGAGGCTATTGGCAAGACGATCCTTAATCCGATCAGCCATGCGCTCATAATCACGATGCGCACCACCTAATGGCTCAGGAATTACCTCATCAATTAAGCCAAGTGAATGCAAACGCTCTGCGGTTAAGTTCAGTGCTTCTGCAGCATCACCTGCACGTGCCACGTCTTTCCATAAAATCTGTGCGCAACCTTCAGGAGAAATAACTGCATAATAACCATACTGCAACATTAAGGTACGGTCGCCAACACCAATACCCAACGCACCACCTGAGCACCCTTCACCAATAACTGTGCAAATGATTGGTGTTTTCAGTTCTGACATTTCATAAAGGTTACGCGCAATCGCTTCACTTTGGTTATGTTCTTCAGCAGTAATCCCCGGATAGGCGCCTGGTGTATCTAAAAACGTAAACACTGGTAACGCAAATTTTTCGGCTAATTTCATTAAGCGTAATGCTTTGCGAAAACCCTCAGGCGACGCCATACCAAAGTTGCGCGCAAGCTTCTCTTTGGTATCACGACCTTTTTGATGGCCTAATACCATCACAGGCTCACCATTAAAGCGCGCCATACCACCAACTAATTCGCCGGCCTTAGAAATATGACGATCACCCTGCAATTCTTGGAAATCAGTAAAGATACGCTCGATATAATCCAAGGTATAGGGACGCATCGGATGACGTGCGAGTTGCACAATCTGTTGCGCAGTTAACTTGTTAAAAATAGACTTGGTCAGTTCACGGCTTTTTTTCTGTAGGCGTGAGACCTCGTCATTAATGTTAACCTCCGCGTTCGAACCCACACGACGCAGCTCTTCAATTTTAGCTTCGAGTTCAGCAATGGGCTGCTCGAAATCCAAATAGTCTAAGTTCATGATTATTTGCAACCTTTAAAAAATGTGTACAATTAATTGAGTGTAGGTCACATATAATATAGTATATCGCGCTCACAGCAAGCTTAAAGGGCAAAAAATTGGGTTTATCTGGTCTTAAATGGTTACTGATGTCTATCATTTTTACGGCAAGCGTTGCCGCAGGCTTTGCCACAACCCATATTGTCCATCGCTATAAAAAACTTGTTAGCCTCGGAGAGGCATTCGCTAATGGCATCTTTCTCGGTGCTGCCGCTTTTCATTTACTACCTGATGCAGCAGCCGGCCTTGTCGGTTGTAAACACTGCTCACCGATCTTAGATAGCTTACTGCTAGCCGCAATTAGCTTTTTACTATTGATGCTATTTGAGTATATTATTACCAAAAAAATTCTTCACTTTCGCCAAATCGTTCACGTCGGACCACTTTTACTGACCTTATCAATACACGCCTTTTTGACTGGTATTGCACTTGGGATCTCAGATAGTTACGTGGTAATCATCAGTATCTTTATTGCTATCATTGCTCACAAAGCGTTCGAAATGTTCGCACTGGTCATTAACCTGCACCGCAAGCTGAAGCATAATCATCATGTCAGAATTCTGTTCCTACTGTTCTCCTTTGTCACCCCACTTGGTATTTTCCTTGGCAACACTGAAATCGCCTTTCTACCTCTCGGCGCCGATAACACCCTAACAGCCTGTTTTAATGCGATCTGTGCCGGTACTTTTGTATATATTGCAACTGTACATGCCCATCATCAACACCACCCCTACGGCGATGGCTACTTAAAATACGCACAAATTTTGGCTACAATTGTCGGCGTTGTAGCAATGGCGATTTTATCGATTTGGATTTAAGCTACCTTTAATATTTTTATGACATAATGGCTGTTAATTTATATGGTACAGGTAAAAACATGCGAAAAGATACATTGCAAGGCCGTCAGGAACTGCTTGAAATCCTTCAACACTGCCTTGCCGAACTCAATACCATCGAATCACTTTATCAAGTAGAAGTTGAAATTGATCCGTTTGCTGTGGTTGAAGTAATAAAAGATGAAACTCCACAACCAACTCTTCTTGCCAAAGAAATCAAAGCATTAACTACCATTATTGAGTTATTGACTAAGCTACCAAATAATTTTGCAACTTTAAGAGGTGCCATCTCTACTACTAAATTTATAGTAGCTGCTAAAGGTGAAGTTGATAGTGTTGCTGCGGGCATACCTACTGATATTCAAAAAGAAGCATTTCAAACACAAATAAATGAAAATGAAAAAACTGCCCCATACCTAATGGCAGCACTGGTAGCACAATTAAACTCCCTTCAAATAATTATACAAACAATAACAGCACTACAAAGTGAAACAACCAAACCCGGCAAAAGAAACTTAGTTGGTATCAATATACCGGTTATCGGCTTGGTTGGCGAAAACGCACTAAGTGGTATTCCCTTTGTTTTTATGAAAATACGTGAAATCATCCGAGAGCTACATCCACTGGCACAGCTCACCGCGCAAAATGAAAATAAAATAAAAGAGATTAATAATCTCAAAATGGCTATTGCAGTTAACTTAACCCCAGGACATTTTATCGTCGTGCCGGGTCACTACCTTATTAAGCATTTTAGACAAGATGAGTTACTACCTAAATTTGAAAGAACCTTTGAAATTGTAGCGCAAGTCGCTGCAATAAAGCCTTTTTACGAATATGTTGAAACAAATATGGCAGAGCTAAAACAATTTGATCCGCTTAAGGCAATATTCAGAACCTTAGCTTCCAGCTATGCACATTTTAATGACCATATTCCACTGCTATCAGAAGATGAAATGCAAAGGCTCTTTGGGTCTAATGCTGACATACAAGAAAATCTATTAGAGCTAAAAAGACTGATCACTAGACGCATACCGCAATTATGCCGACGTGCTGATTACCTTTGTCAGCTATACACAAAAATTCAAACACACATTCACACAGCATTTCCCAATGATGAAGATGCCATTGTGGCAGCGATTGTTAATCACAATTTATTACAACTTGAAAGTGCTGCATTATTGAGTGACGATGATGCGCAACTTGAGCAATTCACTGTAAGAATAACTAAAATTTTAGGAAATACATCGGTAACAGTTGATGATGCCATCACTGCAATTACCACATTTACTACTGATGAAGTTCAGATTGTAGATATGGATGATGTAGAAGTGATACCCGTAGAAATGGAAAGCGCACTCATACAGCCTATTAGCCTAAGACAAGATGTATTGCAACAACAGCTTGAAGAAAATCAACTAGCATTAGCAGCGATTCCTGACGCCATCACTGAATACGATCATGTACTTGATAGGTCATACACTATAATTAATACTGTCAAATCCTATATTACAGCGCTAAATGTTGCCATTAAGAGCTGTACAAAACTTCTTACTTTAGCACAACAAAACATTACTGACCGCCATACGTTATCAGAATTACTCAAATCATTAACTAAGATAAAGTTACCAGAAAACTTAGATACAATCTCAAAATACTGTGAACACAATGAACATGCAACATTTGAAACTTTTCTGAAAGGATTACAACACCCAGCACATGATCAAGATGGCGATATCATTGCACAGCTAAACTGGAAATTTGCCTTCAAAAAAGAAACAAAAAATAAATTTACATCAGCACCTGCACGCGCTACCCAAGCGATTTTAGCGTTTAGTCAAAATCTAAATAGCATCAAGAAAGCGCTAGATGATATGGTAAATTTACAGCGAGAAAACAGTCAAACTAACACTTCTCAGATTCGCAAAAAAGTAAATGCGATTGCTGCACTAGAAGCTCATATAATGGCACAACAAAGAGAGCTCGATCAATTAGCCATATTAAAAGAAGCTCTACCACACTCAGATGATTATTTACTGGTTGCTGAAGACACTTTAGGCCTAGATACGATTCCCGTTGATATCTCCAAACAATATTTGAGTGTTGAAGGATTTGAAGTAACCGCACAAACGACAACACTTGATCTCTGTCATGATTATAATCAAGCACAATTAGACAAAGCATTTAACGAATTAAAAGATGTATTACTGCAAGATGATTTTGACCAAGAAACACTTGAAGCGAAAATAAAAACACTCTTTAACAAAACATTAAACACACAACAAGATCTATTACAGTCCATCATAGCACCTAATTATATTACGACACTCGTAGAAACCTTGGTAGCACAAGACTCGCAAAATAATTTTACTAAAATTGAATGGCTAATCAAGCAAGCAGCTAAACTGAGCATAGCGCTGGCTTTCGATAATCATACATTACCTGAAACCTGGGCACATACGATTAATGATTACCATATCTTTAATCCTAAGGCAGCAACACCTGCAGCTGATCAACCAGCAAATGCTGCAGTAGTAACACCCAACCAACAAAAACTTAACCAGCATGTGTTCCCATATCTGGCTAAACTGGTTGAGGCTGTAGATAAAAATCAAAGCATTAATCCTAAACAATCTCCAATAAAGGCGATTTTGAGTATAATTTGGAATGCGATATCTAATGCAATCAGTGGACTCATTCATTTTATTAAACATGAATCCGCACCTGAGCCTACACCAAAAGAATTGAAAGCTTACCTTAATCAACGGCTATTTAAGCCCTGCCGTCTCGAAGCACGCCTAGATGAAAATCCAACTGAAATGGCAGCCCCTTAGACAGCAAAAACACTTATCTGACCTGCATATCTCTCTGAAAAATAGTAATTTTAAGCAACCCATAATTATTTCACTATACTTAAAGGTATGAGAAAACCTTTAGATCATGATTACGAGTATAAGCTTGATATCAGTGGCGATACTGAGGTTCAAGGTTGCCTAAAAGAACAAGATCTAGATCAAACTGCACGTGACATAATGCGATCATATGGCAAAACATTCATTTTGCAGGGCAATGAAGTTACCCTACCTAAACTTACCGACGATCAGGTAACGACAGAAGAAACTGTTACAGCATTTAATCAATTCATTTCTCAAAAAAGTGATGGTCAAATCAATACAGAAACTAAGAGTTGGAATATACTCATCCGCGGCTTAAACCAAAATTGCTTTGGCGGGATAGGCCCATCGATAGCTAAAAAAGCATTTCTGCAACCAATAGAAAACGGTACCAAGGTACAAACAATCACACCTAAAGAAGATATACCAGGCTACAGAAAAAAGCAGATCGAGAATTTAATTGAAGCTGGTTTCAATCCTATAGAAATGAATACCAGTTATAACATTCATCAAATTAATGAGAGCCAATACTTTGTAACTGCATATATGAAAATATCTGAAGCTGCAATCGAACAAGAGAAGAATATACCCTGTGCTGAAATTGATACAGAATTTTATATATCAGGTGATAATATTGAGTGTACCAATGCAAATATACATGTACACTCTAGGCTGGGAAAAGATCTTTTTAATCCTACAAGAATGGAGCAACTTCTCTCACCAGAGTCATCTGCCGAATATCAGAAACCACCATCACCCGCTGACTAAGCTTTTGGGAAACAAGCTTTGTAACTCAACACTACCACCATTCTTACCACTTAAATAAAGCCCAAGGCCAGCCACATAGCCTTGAAAGGTGACGATCACATAACCGCTATCATTGCAAAGATGACACTGCTCTATATCAAGTGAACAAGTTTCACGAGATAAATAGCTTTGAAGCTGCTGCGCATTTAATTCAATTTTATTGATAGTCGCATAGCGCCCAATCGCACGTGCTACACCTGTTGAAAGCTTAGGAAAACGCGTATTCGATTTCATAAAGATCAAACCACTAACGTCATGTTTTAAATCTTGTGGAATCAGATGATCTTTATTACGAATATAAATACCACGCGCACTAGCTTGCTCAAAACCATATTGTGACAACAGACTTTCAGGAAATTGAAAGCGTTGCTGGAGTTCATCTAAATAATCTTGAATACTGGGATCAAGCGCTAATTGTCTTGCTTTTATTGTATGATCTTGTGCTAAACCTTTCTTGCGTAATACCGCCACATAAAAACCACCACTATCATTTTGATGTGGCCAAACACGCATACTGTGTTTAACATCTGGATGGAAAGTTTCATTTTGCCAGCTCGATAAACCTTCACTCCATACAAAATCAGGCAGAGCAATTTTTTCAATTTCGATGTGATCGCTGTATTTAGTTAAAATTGTTGAAATCACAGCTTCATTCTCAGTAGGCGAAAAAGTACAGGTCGAATAAACAATACGTCCGCCTGGTTTGCACAATGTAATAGCTTTTTTGAGTAGCGCTATTTGCGTTGCCGCGAGATAACGATGCTGCTTAGGATTAGGTGTCACTTGTTTGTGTGGGCGCTTACGCAGTGTACCTTCACAGCTGCATGGTGCATCCACCAATACTTTATCAAAGTAATTGGGATAAGACTGGTAAGCACAACCATCCTGTACTGTCATCGTAATATTTAATAAACCAAGACGACGCATTACTTGCCCTAATGCTTTCATCCGTTGATAATTGCGATCATTCGCCACTACCGTACCAGTATTTTGCATCATTGCCGCAATTTCTGCAGTCTTATTTCCAGGAGCCGCACATAGATCAATCACTGCTTCATGTGGCTGTGGATTTAATAACTTTACCGGCAACATCGATACTTCTTCTTGTATTTGTACAAGCCCAAGTTGATATTGCCATGTGCTACTTAATGTCTGTGTACCACAATAACGATAGGCACTTTTATTCCATGATAGACGTTGTACTTGTTGTGCATTAAAAATAGATTTGTCGACAATAAGTGGGTTAGTCCAAAAAGTTTTTGGTAACGGTGTTACTACACACGCCTGAAACGCAGCAATATCAGGGATAATATCTGCATAATATTCGACTAATTTTTTTTGAATATCAGCTGTCATTATTTCTTATGAGCAGCCAAAACTGAGCCTTGATCAGTTGGCACAATAACTAGGTTACGAATATTGACGTGTGCCGGGCAATTGACCGCATAGACAATTGCATCAGCAACATCAGCACCTGATAATGCTTGTATATTAGCATAGACATTATGTGCACGCTCTCGATCACCTTTAAAACGTGTTACCGAAAATTCAGTCTCAGCCATTCCTGGATCAATCTCAGTCACACGAATAGGTGTACCTGTCACTTCCATCTTCATACCTTGACTAATTGCACGCACTGCAAATTTAGTTGCACAATACACTGAACCACCTGGATATACTTCATAACTCGAAACAGAGCCGATGTTAATCACATGCCCTTGATTACGCTTAATCATACCTTTTAATACATAATGCGATACATACAGTAAGCCTTTCACATTGGTATCAATCATACGATCCCAATCATCTGGATCTGCCTGAGCAATCGGGTCCAAGCCCAACGCAAGGCCAGCATTATTCACCAAAATATCGATCCCCTGCCAGTTATGAGCCAAACCATCAATCGCTGTAGCAACTGCTTGTCGATCGCAGACATCCATAGCTAATACACACACATCCGCTTGATACTGCTCTTGAAGCTGCTTTTGTAGTACTTCTAGCTTATATTTTGTACGCGCCGCAATAATCACTCGTGCACCTGCTTTAGCGAACGCATGTGCTGTCGCCGCTCCAATACCAAACGATGCGCCTGTAATTATAGCAGTTTTATTTTTTAGCATTTTGATACTCCCGATAATAATAAGCAGCTAACCAATGGTTTTGAACCACACCAATGCCGTTATCATATAGAAAACTCAAGCGGAGTAAAGCAGGAAAATAATAACTTTTTGATGATGCTTGATACCAATATAATGCATGTTGGCTTTTGCTGTACAGACCGCCATATTCCGCTAACAGTCCCATCTTATAACTCGCAACGGGATCCCCCCGTTCAGCTTTTGCAACAATGAGTTGATAACGATTATACGCTTTTTGTTGTGGATATTGTCGATCCCATAGCTGTGAAAGCTCAATAATATGCTTGGCCCATGCCTGTTGCGCATACCTATTATTTTCGCTCGCTGCATGATAAAGCCAATTTAAACCCTGCTCCTTTTTTTGTTGAGACCAATATAACCGCCCCAGCTGATATTGACTGACCACATCTCCCAAACCTGCAGCTTGTCGATACCAATACATAGCTTGCTGTGTATTGAGGTTAAATGGATAGCGCCCTGTTTGATAGGCGTAGGCAAGATGACGTTGTGAAAGAATGTCACTGTGTTGTGCTAAGTAACGAAGCATATAACCAGGCTTTATATAATTAACAATGCTGACATATACAGGTGGGCTGTAAATGCTGAGCATATTTTATAACTCCTTTAATATCCTCTGCTTTAATCGGATTTTTTTAATAACTGTGCGCACAACAATAAAATATCAACCTTTAGTTTACAAATTATTTACATCACAGGAATCACCTTTAAGCATCGAATAACTCCATATAAAATTCTTAAAACATTTATACTACGCCTCTATGGATAAAATTCAATACCGTGTTTTTGAATATGAAATCTATCACCAGGCGGCGCTGTCTAATAAGTAGAAAGTGTTAGGTCAAGTGCCGAGTTTTACAACCTGATGTGTCAACACTTTTCCAAACAGAGAGGGCTAAAGAAAAAACTACTGAAACTTTCCAAAAGCCATCCCCGATCCCATGATAATTTCTTGATACACTTTTTTAAACACCGCATCCTCTTTCGTCATAACTTTCATCGCACTATGGTGCATTAGGTAATTACTTTGATCATATTGTTTGATACGGCCACTTTTTAACAGATTTTGCAAAGCAAGATCTTGTGTATCGATACCACTATAGCCCAATGCAGGTCTTGGCGTTAAGCCTGGCATATTAAGTAATGTAATTAATAAAGCAGCAACTTCTGACCCACGTTCAGCAACTACAGCACCACGCTTAAATAACGGCATCGATAATGGGCTAGGTTGCATCTTAAATCGGGTGAAAAGATATTGCCACGTTTCCATATCCAGCTCACTATAATGTGCCATATAAAATAGTGCATATTCTAGAACGTGCTCATGTGACTTTGCTATTAAAAAATCTTGAATATGAGTTATGTGATGATTCAGATATTGTTGTTCTTGATGAATCCAGGTACACCATAAAGATTTTAAATAAGAAAATTGTAGATGTTGTTTCGCATACTGTGAAAGCTTTCTGAAAATTTTATGTCTATCTTGATAATCTATCGTTGCAGTAAGCGCATGTGTTGTATGCTGTAAAAGGCGTGCCGCTGTCAACGGTGATAACTGATGCATGAAATTCATGAGTCTTTGATCATCTTTACTATTAGCTAAAAAAGCTAAGATACCATCATGCACAATTGCTGCATATAAGCTGATAAATAGCGCAAGATCATTAAATGCCCGTGGATACTGGCGCTGAATCACAATCACCTGATCTTTAAGACTGGCTTTACAACGCTTTTGATCTTGTTTATTGCAATAATACTTCCACCAATGTTGATATACATCTTGACGTGCTGTAGCATCAAATAAAATCATAGTTAGTGGTATTTGAAAAAGATGCGCAACATGATAGCAGCTCATTAATGCATTCGGTACACCCAGCTCTTGATCGAGCATATCTAACGATAGTGCCGATACAGCCATAGCAGGTCCACCACCGGATGTGCGCCACTTATCATACAAACGTGTATCTTTGGTATGATCGCTTTTAAATGGAATCGGCCCTAAAATATTATCATGATGACTATACAACACATGAATTTTTAACGCGCTTAAATATGCTTTGGACGTCTGCCAAAAACCCGTCAAACTATTATCATAGCGATTGGCCTCAGGCGATAACACATTATTCGGCATTGCCGCTTCCCACATAAATACATGATGAAAGCAGTTTTGATAACGTGGCTGAACACCTAATAATGTCATTAATTTAATTAAAACAATATTACCAGCACTATGCGCAATCGCATGCAATGCAATACCCGCATCAAATAACTGCTGCACACTTGGCAAGAGCGCATGTGCTGTTTTTTCAGCAATAGGTTCAATGGCAATATAATCGAGTGGACTTGCCGGATCACCTGCCCAGGCGATATTTAAAATACGTGTGTAAGTAGGCTGTGCTGACTGATAGTGATAATCAAAACCACTAAAGCCTGCTGCCATATTAAGATTATGCTCCATGTGCAACCACCAGTTATGCGCGCCCTCACCATTTAATCGATCATCATCTAACTGCAGTTTTAGTGCAGATTCACCAAACTGCTGCTCAATGTGCTGCACATTTCGTAACACAGTTGCCTGTTGCTCCGATAAATAAAGATCATCATGCATGGGATCAAACTGCTGTAATATATTTTGTTCACGGTAATAGACTTGCTGACTGGTTGCAGCCGTCTTGCTACTGGTCCATAACACACGCCCATAGTCGCCCAAATTTATATTATAACCATGAATAAATAATGTGAGATTATTACCTGATTTTTTAATTTGATCGAGCTGCGCTTGTGATATTACCACAGATTGATCAGGTTCACGTAAATTTAAGGTAAGTGGTGGCGGCGGCATCCACAACTGTAATTGCCCCATCAACGCTTGCTGCTGGCTATAATGATTTATGATAGGTTGTAATTCGGTGCGTTGAAATTGCATATTCAACTGCCCCATCACATAAGTAAGTGCTTTCATAACGCTATGCTACATAGCTTAACCGTTAAGATGCAATACCGTGTTTTATTGGCTTCAATAGCCGAATAAATATAATACTAAGCAACGCCGATATAATCGAGCCAAATAATATCCCGCCTTTAGATACTAATGTCAATTGCGCGTTTGCAAAGCTAACATTACTGATAAATAACGACATAGTAAAACCGATACCAGTGAGAAATGAAACTGCAATGATATGACGCATAGATGTAGATGAAGGTAACGCACCTAGTCTCAATTTTAATGTGAGCCAAGTAAAAAAAGATATACCAAACGGCTTACCTATAATGAGGCCCAGCATAATACCCAATGATGTTTTATGTGAAAAAATTTCATCTATTAAGTGTAAGTGAATAGGAATACCTGCATTCACGAGCGCAAATAGGGGCAATATCACAATCACGATAGGTAACTCTAACTTATTCTCCCATCGCTGCAAGGGAGTTGTAGCTTCCTTCGCAATCTTTTGCACATCTTCTAACACAACATGCTGTTGGTAATCCTTTAAAATAAGTGGTGTTTGCTCTTTTCTTTGTTTAAATTTTTTCAACAATTTTTCCATGCGACGAATAAAATGATTCGGACCCTCTTGTGGCCTCGCTGGGACACATAATGCCGCTAAAATACCCGCTATTGTGCCATGTATACCAGAGGCTTCGGTAGTAGCCCACATAAAAAAACCCAAAAACAAATAGGGATAAGGACTTCTAAATCCCATATAATTCATTAGAATAAGCAGCACCAAAATACCACATGTCACTAAGAGCATGGTGACATCAACAGATTGTGTATAGAAAACAGCAATTACTAATATAGCACCGATATCATCAATAATTGCTAAAGCCGCGATAAAAGTAACCACACCACTCGGCAATCGGTTTTTAAAACACGTTGCAATACCCAATGCAAAAGCCGTATCAGTGGCCATCGGAATCGCCCAACCATGTTGCGCCACTGTATTCATATTAAACAGGGCATAAATAATAGATGGAAACATCATGCCACCGAGAGCTGCAATCACTACAAGTGTAGCTGATTTAATGCTAACTAACTCTCCTACTAAAAACTCCCGCTTAATCTCAAGCCCAACCCAAAAGAAAAATAACGTTAATAACACCTCATTAACCCAAAAATACAAGGGGCGAGTGAAGACAAGCACGTGTGCGATAACCCCAAGTTTTAAATTTACAAATTGCTGATACATATGCTCAATCGAATCTGTACTTGCCCACACTAACGCTAGCATCGTACATATAACTAAAAGCACACTCGCTACTAACTGAATATCAATGAAATCTTGAAGTGAAGAAATAACACTCTTCACTTTCTTTTCAAGTGGACTAATATAGGTATGTGCCTGACCCTCACCTTTAGAAGAATGAAAAAATTTTTTCATGCGAATATCTCTTTAATCATTATAATCAACCTTCAAGAAAATTTTATCCTTCTGTGGCTTACAATATGTTTCTCTAATTAGAAATAGAGCAACAAAACAAGATATAACATAGAACACCGGCATCACAGCCAATGGTGCAGTAAAGTCGTGTGTGGTAAGCTGCTCTGACCCATGTGATAAGGTATAAATAAAATAACTGATAATGGGCGGTATGACAGCACTCGCAATCATCATACCTCCATTATTTAAACCAATCGCAGTCGCACGGGTTACACTATCAACCTGTTCCGACATAATAGCAAAACTAATATTTTGACCAGATGCCGCAATACCTAATCCAAAAAACAAAAAACCATAACCATAGAGCGAATGACCCAGTGGCATAAAAATGAGTAATGAGGTCACAATAATACCTATGATAGCAGTCGTAATAATCACAGGTTTTCGCCGCCGCATCGCGTCTGAAATTATACCGGTCAATGGGCAACCGATTGCATAGCCAAACCAACTGAGCGAAACCATATTTGCTGCATTATATTGAGAGAGCCCTCTTACTTCTAAATACTCAGTTCCCCAAATAGCACCCAACAACGCTATTGAAACGTAAGTTGTTGAAGAAAACAATGTAATACACCATACTTGCTTATTTTTAACAAGTAAACTCAGGCGCTCTTTTAATGGTTTTTCTTTTTGTAGAAAAACAAGCTTTTGCTTACCATTGCGTGGTTTATTTTTTACAACCAACACAACTAAAATAAATAAAACAAATCCTACTATTGCAACACTACTTAATGCGACACGCCAACTTTCATGATATGTCTGCATAGTTGCTATTAAAGGCCCACCGCCCAGTAGGGGCCCCATCGTACCGACAAATTGTGACACACCTGCAAATGTGCCAAAGTATTTACGTGGAAACCAGTTAATAACAATTACTAATAAACATACAAAGGCAAATGCCGAACCCACACCCATTAATACACGGCTGATAAAGGCAAGTACAAATTCAGAAGCATGTGCAAACAGAAAGGTAGCTACAGCACATAACAATGTTGCAAATGCTAAAGATAACTTAACCCCAAACTTATCTGCAAGCACACCAACCGGTATTTGCATCAATGCATAAGCAATATAATATCCTGCACCAATAATAGAAAACGTTTCAGCATTCAAATGTAAATCTGGTATGATTTGATGGGCGACACTACCCACAAAAGTACGCAGAAAAAATTCATACATAAAAAAAAGTGCGCCAACAAGCCAAATCAGAAAACCAAATGGATGTATATTACTGAATTTAAGCTTTGTCATAATATTGCGCCGCTATACTTCCTCATGTTGCCAATCCTCAAGCTCTGATGCGACCTGTGTCATTTTTGGAAAGGTTGCTAACTGAAAAAGCCTTTCACCCTCATGAACGAGTGGCAAATTATTCATACCAACAATAATAGCATCTTCTGGTGAAGTGACACTAACAGGTGATGTTGTATCGAATGGATCCTTGATCACACATAATGTTTCGCCCCGATTAACTCGGGCACCCAGTTTGTGATTTGGGTGACTGATACCACTAGTAGCAGCTCGAATCCATATGTTTTTTTCAGCAATAAAACTACTCAACTGATCTTCATTTTTTTTCTTATTCGGTAGCATACCAATACCTTGCATTATATTCAGTATGCCGCGCAAACCAACCTTAATCGCATATTCATCAAAACGTAACGCCTCACCTGCCTCATATAATAAGTGAGGCTTAGATTGTTTAAGCGCATAGGTTCTAAGCCTGCCTTTTTCAGCACGGCCAAAAGAAATTACCGGTGCATTAAAAAGGCGAGCAAGTTTTTCTGCTTCGGTATCTAGTTTATTAATGTATACCTGCGGTAAATTTGAGGAGTTCAAACCGCCTGTTTGCAAATCTATACAGATATCAGCTTTAGAAAAAATCTCTTTAACAAACATATGTGCCATACGCGAAGCAAGATTACCTATTTTTGACCCAGGAAAACTTCTATCTAATTCTATTTCGCCAGGTAAGAATCGTGAACGTGTCAATAAGCCATAGACATTCATCACAGGTACCATAATAACAGTACCGCGTAAACGACCTAAACCTTTATAGGCAAAAATCCTGTTAATAATCTCTGTGCCATTAAGCTCATTGCCATGCATCGCCGCAATAATTAGCAAGCATGGTCCCTCAAGCCTTCCATGCGCAATTTTGATCGGCATGTGCAGTGGCGCGCAACTGTATATTTCAGGCAAAGGGAGGGCTAAAGTGAGGTGCTCTCCAGGGTGTACAATTTCATTACAAATCTTAAACGGCTTGTTTTTACTACTCACATCAGACTCTTTATTAAAAAATGGACTCACATGCTAACAATAAATCTGAATGTAATCAAATTTTGATCAATTATACTACACGATAACTTTATCCCCATGATTTATGTGCTTGTATTTCAGTGGATGTTTCTTTTTATGGTGCTTTTTGGCATATTCAGTCAAATCATCTTCTGTAGGGTTGATGTAAGTCTTCCAACTATGCAAAAACATCAGCACCGTAATTAATAAGAATACAATGTATAAGAATTTTTTTCGTCTTGCGCGCATACAATTACTCCCAAAAATAAGGTGCGTTAATCTTAAACAAAAAAGGGTTGCATGCCTTGTCAAATTTGCGAATAACTAGCCATAGATCAAATCACATGCTAATCTACTGACATTCTTATGGATTTTGACGCCGGGACTGCGAAAATGCTTAAAAAATTACTTACCATTAGCCTTTTAACTGTCATGTTATTGCTCACCGGCTGCGCCCGCAACCCCGTAGATAAAAGAGATCCCTATGCTAAATTTAACCGTGTGATGTTCGCCTTCAATATGGACATGGATCACCTCTTAATGCGTCCAATCGCAACTACTTATAATTTTATCACCCCACGGTTTGTACAAACGGGTGTTAAAAATTTCTTTGAAAACATCGATGAAGTGACCAGTGTGCCTAATGATATCTTCCAGGGTAAATTATTATTTATGTTTAATGACTTCTGGCGTGTCGTTATCAACACCACTTTTGGTATTGGCGGACTGTTCGATGTTGCGAAACATATGGGCTTGCGCCCCCACTATGAAAGCTTTGGCTTAACCCTGGCCTACTGGGAAGGTGGTACGCAACACTCACCTTATCTCGTACTACCATTCCTCGGACCCGGTACATTCCGCTCTAACTTTGGCATGATGGTTGATGTGCCTTTTTCACCTTATTTCTTAATTCCATGGGATTACTGGTACTATGATGTTGGCTTACGTGCCTTCCATGCAGTGAATCATCGCGCTTCGTTACTTGATGCTAATCGTATGATCGATACTGCTTTCGATCCCTATATATTTGTGCGCAGTGCTTACACTCAAACAATGGATAAACGTATTGCTAATAACCAACAAGAAACATTTCATTCTAAACGTATCGTCAGCACAAACTATATGACCGTACAAGACTTTGCTGATGCAGAGGGTGGTGAAACCACTATAACTGAAGCAGGAGGCCAAGTAACTCCTGCTAATGCAAGTAAAGGCATTAGTATCG
Source organism: Gammaproteobacteria bacterium (assembly GCA_030429175.1). Classification (GTDB taxonomy): domain Bacteria; phylum Pseudomonadota; class Gammaproteobacteria; order Coxiellales; family Coxiellaceae. The sequence continues at coordinate 5,704 of JAUIDD010000012.1, read as the reverse complement.
ACAAAGCTAAAGAGTCCGGTTTTATCTTTGATGATTTAGATACAGCGGATGATATTGCAACAACGGATACAAAAACAATAAAAACGGAAACCAAAAAATAATTGCTCGCAGTTGCACTATACCAACCTGAAATTCCGCCTAACACCGGCAATATTATTCGCCTATGTGCAAATGCCGGTGTAATGCTGCACTTAATCCATCCGTTAGGTTTTGACCTTAATGAAAAACAATGCCGTCGTGCTGGACTCGACTATCATGAATTATCAAACGTGCATGAATATCCAGACTATGATGCTTTTATCAAAAAACATAAAGATTCTCGTATCTTTGCCTGTACCACTAAAGCGACACAATCACACGCCGCACCACAATACCAAGCCAACGATATTTTTTTATTTGGCCCCGAAACTCGCGGCTTACCGCCAGACATTCTCGACAACCTCAACTCAAACCAAAAAATCCGTATTCCCATGCAACCCAATAGCCGTAGCCTAAACCTCTCGAATGCCACTGCAATTATTTTGTATGAAGGGTTAAGACAACTAGATTTCCCAAACTTAAAATAATCTCAATTCTGGATAAATGTTCAAAGCAACAACAGTAGCTAATGGTTTAATAGGTAAAAACTTTAGAATCTTCTTTAATTGAGGTTAAAATAGGGTCTGTTTACAATTCCTTTTGTTTCAGCAATACAGAAGGTTAGTTAAAAAACAATGAAGACCATACTCGACATTAAAGCGGCTCAGAACGTGGATCACGCGCCATCAACACCAACACTTCCTCTTTAATATCGGCGTTTTCGTAGAGGATACGATAGAGGGAGGAGACGATTGGCATATCGACGTCATATTGTTTGGCAAGTTCGTAGAGTGGTTTGAGGTTGTTATAGCCTTCGATGGCTTGACCGATATCGGCTTGTGCGGCTTCAATGCTACGTTCGCGGCCGATAGCTAAACCAAAGCGGCGATTACGTGATTGATCATCAGTACAAGTTAGTATGACATCGCCAACACCAGCGAGGCTGGTAACGGTTTTAGCGCTGCCGCCAACAACCTGGCATAGGCGTGACATTTCCGCAAGACCACGTGTCATCAGTGCACTACGCGAGTTAGCACCAAAACCCATACCATCGCTGGCGCCAACAGCAATAGCTAACACGTTTTTAACGACACCACATAGCTCAACGCCAGCTAAGTCCTTATTAACATAAACACGAAACATCGGGCTATGTAAACGCTCACGCATAAACTCAGTAAATTCAGCATTATTACCGGCAAGGCTAATTGCAGTAGGTAGTGACATCGCCACTTCTTTAGCAAAGCTTGGGCCAGATAACACAACCATCGATGTATCAGCACCATAAACCCTTGCTACCACATCATGAAACATTTGATGTGTACTTGACTCAAGACCTTTAGTGCCCCAAGCTAAGCCCAAACCTTGTGGACGTAACGCTTTTAATTTTTCAACTGTATCTAAAAAAGCAAATGAAGGTACAACGATGAGCACATCATCAACGCCTTCAAGCATCGCTGGCAAATCATTAGAGACGACTAAATCTTCAGGAATTTCAACGCCCGGCAAATACACTGGGTTTTCATGTAACCTGCCCATGGTTTCGACTTGCTTAGCATCATAGCTCCATAGCCGAATCTCATGGCCACTATGCGTTTCGACGGCGTTACGATGCAATAACAACGCAAGCGCCGTGCCCCAAGATCCTGCACCTAAAACGAGTATCGGTTTATTGATTTGCCGCGGTACCACTTGCTTCTGCTTCCTGTTGCTCTAATAATGCATCGAAGTTAACCGGTGCTAAATATAATTGTGGAAAGCCTGCTTTCACAACCGCATCAGTAATCGCTTCTCGCGCGTATGGGTATAAGATGTTTGGACAAAAACTACCGAGTAGATGTTTGATTTGATCTTCAGGGAATCCAGCAACGGTAAAGATACCTGCTTGTTTGACTTCAACTAAAAATGCCGTCTTGTCTTTTACCTTGACCGTTGCAGTCACGGTTAATACGACTTCACGCACACCATCACTCAATTCTTTTTTACCATCCACACCCAAATCTAAATTTAATTCAGGCTCCCATTCTTCTAAGAAGATATCAGGGCTATTTGGACACTCTAAAGAAAGATCTTTGATGTAAAGACGTTGGATCGCAAATTGTTGATCACTTTCAGGGGTTGTTGCACCTGAGCCATTAGTTGTTGCTTGTGCGTTCATATGTTTCTCCTATTCAGATTTTAATAATGCATCGAGTTGATTATCTTGATCGAGTTTAACCATATCATCATAACCACCAATACCTTGACCATTAATCACGATTTGTGGCACCGAGCGACGGCCACCACTCACTGCTAACATTTCTTCAAATTTTATTGGATCTTGATCAACACGAATCTCTTCGAATGTCACACCTTTAGCAGTTAAAAACTGCTTGGCGCGCACGCAATACGGACAAGACTGCGTTGAATACATGGTAATTTTTGACATTTATTTTTTTCCTCGTACTAACGGTAGTTTATCTGAACGCCATGATTGAATACCACCACCCAAAATTTTTACATTATCAAACCCAGCTTTTATCAGCTTGCTCATTTGACCTGCAGCCTTCTGGCCCATCGCATCGACAACAATAACCGGCTTATCACGAAATTTATCAAGCTTATTTTGCTGCGAATCCCATTCTGTAATCGGCACATTAATGCTGCCAATAATATGTCCATCTCTAAAAGCATTATTATCACGGATATCAATCACCACCGCCATTTCATGATTCATCATTTGTGTCACTAACTGCGGCGTCAAGCGGCTACCACCCGAACCAATTGTCGTGCGTGCCTCGACAATAAAAAGCCCTATCAGTACTACGATAAAAGCACCACATAACAATGGGTGATTAATGATAAATTGACTTAGGTGCTCCATGAATGCCTCAACTTGCGATAAAAAAGGCTAAGTATACTTAAGAATGTTGTTATTCACCACCTTCAATTTAACTGTGGTATTATTGAACTTGGCATCTTTAGTCTCAAACGGACATATGAAACGCACACTCTGGTTCACATCCTTATTTATCTCTTCTGCTTGCTTTGGCGCACAGCAAAATTTATCACACCTACACGATCTCAACCGCCATATCTCAGACGTCAAACAACACCTTCACCAGTTCAAACTGAACCAAAAGCAGCAACAGTCAAAATTGCAGTCACTTGAAACCCGCTCTGCTACAATCGCGCTCCAACTAAGTCAGACGAATACGAAAATCAGGCAGCTATCTGAGAAAATCAATCAATTAGACAAAAATCTTGCCGACGATAAGGCACAAATCCAAAAAAGGCGCCACCAGCTTGCCGATAATATCCGTAACAGCTATATCATCAACAATCAACCACGTCTAGCAGTGGTACTTAGTAATGATAATATCGCCGATATACAGCGCAGCCTGACTTATGTCTATTATCTCAATCAACAACAGCTTGGGCAGATCGAAAAACTCAACAATTTGATGACCTCAATGCAGCAAACCATAGAAGAACTGCACCAAAAAAGCGTTCAAAATGAGACATTAAAGCAGGAACAACAAGCACAATTAAACCATATTCACGATCTACAAAAAGATCGTAACGTACTCATATATAATATCAATTCAAAGATCGCCTCACAGTCACAGAAACTTGTCCAGCTTGAATCTGATAAGCGCCAGCTTGAAACCGCCGTCAAGCAGCTGACACATAACCCGCTACTATATAATGCTATCGGACAACCATTTGACCGCCTTAAGCACCACTTGAGTAGACCGACAAAAGGTAAAATAATTAGAGAATTTGATTCAAAAATGGACGAAAGCCAGTTAAGATGGAAAGGAGTGCTTTTTAAAGCACCGATGAATCAGCCGGTGTATGCGGTGGCCGATGGCAAAGTGCTCTTTGCTCGGTGGCTCCAAGGATATGGCCTGCTGACTATAATTTACCATGGACACGGGTATATGACATTGTACGGACGCAATCATTATCTCTATAAGAAAACCGGTGACATCGTGCATGCCGGTGACCAGATCGGCGCAGTGGGCGATAGCGGTGGTTATCAAAAAACAGCGCTCTATTTTGCAATTCGACACAATACTGTCCCAGTAAACCCCATGTCTTGGTTCCACAAATAGCTAGGAGACGTTCATGTTTAAAAAAGTATGCGCCGTATTAGTTGGTATTGTTATGACAATTTCGGTCCTAGCGAACACACCTAATAAAAACGTGCAAATCCCACGAGAAGAGATTCAGCAATTTGTTACAGCCATTGCTGTGATCAAGCATTATTACATTAAGAATGTAGCTGATAAAAAGTTATTTAACTCGGCGATCGAAGGTATGCTCTCGAAACTCGATCCTCATTCAACTTTTCTAGATGAAGACGCACTTAAAAATTTACAATCATCCGTCAGTGGTAAATTTGTCGGGGTCGGTATTGAATTAACAATTAAAGATAATGCGCTACGTGTAATCGCACCACTTGAAGGCACACCTGCGGCTAAAGCAGGCATTAAGCCTGATGACCTTATTATTAAAGTTAATAATAAGCTCGTGCAAAACATGTCACTACAAGAGGCAATTAAAAACATTAAAGGTGAACGTGGTACGTTTGTAGATTTAACCATCCTCAGAAAAGGTGCTGACAAGCCTCTTATCAAAAAAGTCAAACGCGACACGATCAACGTCATTATGGTAAAAAATAAAATGCTTGAAGATGGTTATGGTTATGTGCGTATTGCCCTATTTCAAGGCCCCGTAACTAAAAATTTACATAAAGCGATTAAAAAACTACTAAAAGAATCTAACGGCACATTAAAAGGCTTAGTACTTGATCTACGTAGCAACCCAGGTGGATTACTCCAAGCAAGTGCGGGTGTTGCTGATACCTTTATTGATGCCAATAAACTTACTAAAAAATATCATGACTTACTCGTCTATACTAAAGGGCGTATCCAAGGTTCTGACGTATCTTATAAGGCACACTCAGGTGACATGATTAAAGGCACACCAATGGTTGTTTTAATCAATGGTGGTTCTGCATCAGCTTCAGAAATTGTAGCCGGTGCCCTGCAAGATTATAAACGTGCAGTGATCATGGGTACACGCAGCTTTGGTAAAGGTTCAGTGCAAACCGTAATACCGATCAACAAAGAAAGTGCGATTAAAATCACCACTGCTTTGTATTACACACCTAATGGTAACGTGATTCAAGCACGTGGCATTATTCCTGATGTTTCTGTACCTGCACTTGAAGTATCTGATAAAAATCTAAAGGACCTTATTAGTATCGATGAGTCTGATTATCAGAATCACCTTGTTAATGGCGATGCTATCAAAGAAAAAGAACGCCTTACCAAACTTAAGAAAAAACGTGAAGACGAACTCAATCTTGCTAAAGAAGACTATCAACTTTACGAAGCCTTAATGATGTTAAAAGGTATGGATGCGATCAGTGGTGTTAGGGGCTAAGCCCTAACACCCATCAAGGGAGCATTACTGTTAAACACCTAACAACCAAAATCTTTATTGGTCTTACACTTGGTATGGATCCGTCAAAACTCAGTTACGTCTGATTATTTTTACCTATTTTTATAGTATGTTATTAAGCAGCCATTGCTAATACTTCAAATGCTGAAAATCTAGACGCAAATAACCTGCGTTTTTT
>JAUIDD010000046.1 GCA_030429175.1 Gammaproteobacteria bacterium | reverse complement strand
CTTGACAAGCCGGTGCATGATAATGACAGGCGTATGAACGTCAAAGACCTCGAAGCGCGTTCACAAGAAGTCGAAGAACGCTTTGCTGATTTTGGGGTTGAGGCAACTGTGGTTGCTGTTCATCCAGGTCCTGTGGTAACACGTTATGAGTTAGAGTTGGCTGCTGGAACCAAAGTCAGTAAGATTACTGGTCTTGCCAAAGATTTTGCACGTTCGCTGTCTGTTACAAGTGTGCGCGTGGTTGAAGTGATTCCAGGTAAATCCGTGATTGGTATTGAGTTGCCAAACGAGTATCGTGAGATGGTTGTATTGCGTGAAGTCCTCTCTTCTAGTGCTTATCAAAATGCATCATCGCCACTAACGATTGGCTTGGGTAAAGATATTTCTGGTCATTCGGTTGTCGCTGACCTCGCTAAAATGCCACACTTGCTCGTCGCAGGTACGACGGGGTCGGGCAAATCAGTGAGCCTTAATGCGATTTTATTAAGCTTGTTATATAAGTCGACGCCTGATCAATTACGCTTGATTTTAATCGATCCAAAAATGTTAGAGTTATCGATTTATGATGGTATTCCACATTTGTTAACGCCAGTTGTTACAGATATGAAAGATGCCGCCACTGCACTGCGTTGGTGTGTAGTTGAAATGGAACGCCGTTATCGCTTGATGGCGTCACTTGGTGTACGCAATATTTCTGGTTATAACGCTAAGGTGAAGCACGCCAAGCAAGCAGGTGCGCCACTGCTAGATCCGATTTCAAGTGAAGAAAATCCAGAACAATTACAAGAGTTGCCATATATTGTAGTGTTGGCTGATGAGTTTGCCGATATGATGGTGGTTGTCGGTAAGAAGGTAGAAACTTTAATCGCGCGTCTCGCTCAAAAAGCACGTGCAGCCGGTGTGCATTTGATTTTTGCAACACAGCGCCCATCGGTAGATGTGATTACCGGTTTAATTAAGGCAAATATTCCAACGCGTATTGCTTTTCAGGTTTCACAAAAAGTAGACTCACGTACAATTCTTGATCAATCTGGCGCCGAACAGTTATTGGGTAATGGTGATATGCTTTACTTGCCACCCGGTAGTGGATTGCCAATGCGCGTGCACGGCTGTTTTGTGAGCGATGATGAAGTACATCGCGTCGTCGCATCACTTAAAGAACAGGGCGAGCCAGACTACGAAAATAGCATTTTAAGTGATACGCTGGGGAGTGATCCAACTGGCTATACTGAGGCAGCAAGCGGTGAAACGGATGCCGAACAAGATGAATACTATGATCAAGCAGTCGAGTTTATTGCAAAAACACGCCGAGTGTCTATTTCGAGTATACAGCGCCGCTTTAAAATCGGTTATAATCGCGCAGCGCGTATAGTAGAAGCAATGGAAGCAGCCGGTGTGGTCACGCAAATGGAAGGCAATGGTTCGCGCGAAGTTATCGCACCGCCACCAATTGAATCATAGGCCTTATATTATGAAAAAGTATGTCTTATTGTTGCTGCTAATAGCGACGCCTATCTTTGCATCTCCGCTTAATGAGCTCACTCGTTTGCTTGGCAGCTACACAACTTATACAGCTGACTTTGATCAGGTAACACTTGATGATCAAAAACATTATTCGCAGGGTAATAAAGGTCGTATTTATATTCAGCGTCCGGATAGCTTTCGTTGGGAGACAAATGCGCCGGACAATGAGCTTGTGATCGCACGTGGTGCGATTTTATGGCATTACGATCAAGCTTTGGCACAGGCAACTAAGCAGCGCATAAGTGTGGCGCAAATGGCACAAAATCCGGCGATGATTTTAATGCGTCGTGTCAGTGATATCAGCAAACGCTACATCGTTCGAATGGTACAATTACATGGTCACCAATGGTTTCAATTAAAACCGAAACATGTGGGTGAAGGTGTGCGGCAGATTTATTTATATTTCGATCAGGCTCAAATGCAAAAGTTGATTGTGGTGAATAATCTAGGTGAGCGCAGTTTATTTATGTTTAGTCATATTCAATTAAATCATGCGCTTAATGAGGATTTGTTCGAGTTTAAACCGCCTAAAGGTGTTGATGTCGATGTCCAATCATCTTAACAAAATCGTACCATTAGCCACAAGAATGCGTCCACGTAACTTGTCGGAGTTTGTTGGTCAATCACATTTGACTGCCATAGATAAACCACTTTACCGTGTGGTGCATGAAAGGCATGTGCATTCGATGATATTTTGGGGACCGCCAGGAACGGGTAAAACAACGCTTGCTGAAATTATTGCATCAAGTGTGAATGCGCGTATCGAACGTTTATCTGCAGTGCTAGCAGGTGTTAAAGATATTCGTGAAGTGGTGCAGCGTGCTGAGTTTGCTTTAAACCAGCAAAATCAGGCAACGGTATTATTTGTCGATGAAGTGCATCGTTTCAATAAGGTGCAGCAAGATGCATTTTTACCACATGTTGAAAGTGGGTTACTCATTTTAATTGGCGCAACGACAGAAAATCCATCGTTTGAATTAAATAATGCATTGCTTTCTCGTACACGGGTATATGTGTTGCAACCATTATCAGATCAAGCTTTGTTTGATGTGTTAGAATCTGCACTTACAGATAATGAGCGTGGTTTGGGGCAGCAACGATTACAGTTATCAGATACGATGAGGCAGCGCATAGTCCAATTTGCTGATGGTGATGCGCGTCAGTGTTTAAATACACTTGAATTGCTGGCTGACTTTGTAGTGGAAGAGGCAGGGCAGATGGTGATACCTGACGGTGCGTTTGAAGCGGTATTGCAAACAGGCGTGAGACGTTTTGATAAAGGTGGTGAAGCATTTTACGATCAGATTTCGGCATTACACAAATCGGTACGCGGTAGTGATCCTGACGCAGCATTATACTGGTTATGTCGTATGTTAGATGGTGGTGCCGACCCGATTTATCTCGCACGACGTATCCTGCGTATGGCGAATGAAGATATTGGCAATGCAGATCCACGTGGTGCAACATTAGCACTTCAAGCCTGGGAGACTTATGATCGCCTAGGAAGTCCTGAAGGTGAGCTAGCATTGGCACAGGCAGTTGTGTATTTGGCGTGTGCAGCCAAAAGCAATGCCGTATATAAAGCTTTTAATGCGGCGATGAAAGATGCTAAACAATACGGCAGTCTTGAAGTGCCGGTGCATTTACGCAACGCGCCTACTAAGTTAATGAAGGAACTTGGCTATGGTAAAGACTATCGCTATGCCCATGATGAGCCTAATGCTTATGCCGCAGGCGAATGTTATTTCCCTGAAACGATGCCGCCACGTCAATATTACGAACCTGTTAACCGTGGACTTGAAATTAAAATCAAAGAAAAACTTGCTAAGCTAAAGAGCCATGCACACACATCCTAAACAAAAAGTACCAGTTATAGTAGTTTGATTCTGAATGATGTGTTTAATTTCGAATAAGCTACTTTTTTTACTACCACCCCACATTCATATTAATAATGGAGATAACTTATTGTGGAAGTGGCAGGGGAAAATATACGCACATTATCAATGGATCATCACGGTCTGGTTGCGATGTTATTAAATGGTTTGGGTTTTACCAATCGACGTTTGTATTTAACGAGTCAATTTTTTGAAAGTAAGCCTACAGAAGTTTTACTAGGTGAGGATATTAAAGCATCGGACATTTTTTAAAAGACTCATGGTTTATGCTTGATTCATTCTTGCACGCTAAGTTATTAATTTATCGAAAGTTACTTTGGTGCTGGGAATTGCTGTTAAATAAAAAAATTGAATTCAATATGAATTTATAGTACAGTTGATTAAAAAATAATCACGCACAGTAAACCGGGGAAAAAAATGGGAAATTTAATAGTACTTCCATTCACAAAAAAAAAACCTAAATTAAAAGCCTCTCGTAAATGGCTTAGAAATTATTATGGAGTAGTAACTAAAAATATTGCAGAAATGTTGGCACTGCAACATCTTACTTTGGATTCTAGTAAGCTTCCGTCAAGACTGCTACAACAGCATAAATTTAATCATTTAATGACAGAGACTATTGGCATGCTGACGGCGCTGCAGGCGCTTGTCGTTATTAACAACAACTTCCTGATAATCGTGCCAAACAGTATTGGCGACCTTAGGGCGCTGCGGGAGCTTAATCTTAGTGATAATGAACTACTGATGACCGTGCCAAACAGTATTGGCGACCTTGAGGCGCTGCAGAAGCTTGTACTTAGTAACAACCGCCTGATGACCGTGCCAAACAGTATTGGCGACCTTAGGGCGTTGCGGGAGCTTAATCTTAGTAATAATGAACTGGCGACCGTGCCAAACAGTATTGGCGACCTTGAGGCGCTGCAGAAGCTTGTACTTAGTAACAACCGCCTGAGTACCTTGTCGGAGAGTTTTGGCAACCTTAGGGCGTTGCGGGAGCTTAATCTTAGTGAAAATGAACTGACGACCGTGCCAAACAGTATTGGCGACCTTGAGGCGTTGCAGAAGCTTGTACTTAGTCACAACCGCCTGAGGACCTTGCCGGAGAGTTTTGGCGGCCTTACGGCGTTGCAGAAGCTTGTACTTAGTCACAACGGCCTGACGACCTTGCCGGAGAGTTTTGGCGGCCTTACGGCGTTGCAGGAGCTTAATCTCAGTTATAATCCACTACACACCTTGTCGGAAAATATTAGTTACCTTATGCAACTAAGCAGTCTGGAACTATGTGAGTGTCGACGATTGAGGCTTATATCACCGGCACTGTTCGCACCTCGAGATGATGACGGGCGTAACTTGCGCTTGCAAATCAATGTGACAGGTACCTTTGTACTTAGGAAATTGTGGTTACCGGCAGAGGATGGTTATCATCCAGGTCTCACTTATACATCTTCAGTAGAACCAGGTACTCTGTATTCGCCGTCTGGCAACAGAGTTACTTTATTTCATTTACGAGAACCTAAAGTGTATCAGGTAGAGTATTGTAAACTGAATAATTTACCACCACCCAAATAGGATAAGCTTTGCAAATGTTGCCAGAAATGAATTATGCGTGACCTCGTAATAACTTCTGTGGCCTGATAAGAGGCCACGTCATTGTTAATGACAGCTTTACAGCTAATCAGGTTTAATCTGAAGTGCTGGATTAGTTATTTTGTAAAAACTTCATTGCGTTGGCCATTTCAGTTTCGAGATTTTCTGCCTTAATATTATTAAGATTTGTGGTATTTCCAGCCGAATTAATACACCTTATTGCAAATGGGATTTCTTTAGCCGGCATTGGTGTTGTGTTAGTTGTATTGGCAGTGAATGTAGCTACACTATGTATAAAACAAAACCCAACTGTTGGATCGTAAGGAATTATTATCTCCATTGCCCCTGGACTTGTTGATTGCTTCATTGTGATCTTATTACTATTGTTAACGCCATGCTCAACTTTTATGAGCGACAAGCCCCTCAAATTGTATAGGCTTTCTCGCAATAGAGTGATTTATCACCACGGCGACGGTATGTGATAACACTTTTCTAGCAATACGATTAGTCAGGTGCCAAGTATCACGAGCCCATACTTTAGCTATTGAGAAGCGTTCCTTTAATTGATTAATCACAGTTTCTACAAGACGTCTTACTGATTTCATTTCTCTAACAAACCGAGGCTCACGATCATCATTCATATTTTTACGCTGAATCGCGTTCATCAACATTAGCAGCCGTTACTGTTATTCCAGTAATAACGCCTGATAAATTTATCAATAAATCACCCTTAAAACCATAGTATTTTTCCTGTTTTGCAGCACAGAAACCATAACTTGATTTTGTTTTAAATGATTTGTGTCGACGACTCCTTGCATAATGACAAACAAGAATGGCATCGATAATACTAACAGCATCATCTGTGGCGTGCAGTATGTTTAGAAATATTTCATGCATTAATTGTTTAATGCACCATAGGTTTGAAATTTGTTTTGCAAAGTTGCTACGTGAACCTAAATTTGGAAACCAATCATACCAGTGTGTTTTAAAATAGTTCCAAATGCCTTTGTCAGTGTCATAACCTAGAAACTCACCAATCAGTTCCATTGCAATGGCTTCAGCTTCTGTCAGCTTGGGTGGAAAACCACGACTGCGCAACGGTCTTGTTAGTAATTTATTCAAAATTTCTTCTACCAAACAATACACACTAATGATAAAGTCTTCCTGTGACATGACGTCTCCTTGTATATTCCGATTTCTAAGCAAAATCAAAACATTACAATAAGATGTCGTGTCATTTCAATTTAAAATCACCTCGTCATGAAAGTCGAGCATGGCGTAAAATATATAAGCTAATCAACCAAATACTGATATACGTAAGCGATTAATTAATTGTATCCCCCCACTGATAACTGGCGTAGTCAGGCTAATTCGACATTAAACGGCAGTAATTTTTCAAAGTCAGTAACAGATTGATAGGGTGGTGGCTGCGTGTTGACATAAGATCAATAGGTTAACTTGATGATATTAAAAAATTTATCAAATAATGATATAATCATTGATTTTTGTTTGTATTGGTTATAATGTGAACATTATAGGGGTTATATAAGGCAATTCTGTATCAAAAAATCAATTAGTTATGTGAAAACTATAATCCAGCATTTTCTTCATGAAAAGAAACTAGTTGCTTTTTATTTTTTTCAAAGTTGGCTCAGGACGGACCATGATGACCTTAAGCTGATCTTACGGCTGTGGCTGTGGAAGCGTATAATATAATTTGATGAAACAATTTTTTAATAGTTAGAAAAAACAATAGAGGTATGAAGCAATGGGGAAAGTAAAAACCACACTGGGAAAACAAAAGAAGACGCAAACTTTAGAGTCTAGACTCGCACAATATAAAATTTCGAATAAAGTTTATAGCGAACAACGTCAAGCATTACAGAACCTTGACTATAAGCCTGAACAGGCAAACAAGGTAATTTTAAGACGTTACTCTAACAATGCAGTAGAAACTCTTATTCGCTTACATTCAGAGCTCATAGATAATTTTAGCCATGATCAGCTTATCAGCATAGCTGCGAATAATGGTGGTTCTAAAAATCTTGAGGTAGTTAAAGCCATTTTTGATACGCTTAATAAACTTGGTTTTAGTGCAGAGCAGATTGTGAAGATGATTAATTGTGGTGGCGGCTCTAAGAATATTGAGGCAGTTAGAACCCATTTTGACGCGCTTCAGAGATTTGGCTTTAGTATGGAGCAGATTGTAAAGATGGTGAGTCATATTGGTGGTTCTAAAAATCTTCAGGCAGTTAGAGCCCATTTTGACGCGCTTCAGAGATTTGGCTTTAGTATGGAGCAGATTGTAAGTATGGTTGGTTATGATGGTGGTTCTAATAATATTAATGCAGTTAAAGCCTCTTTTAAAGCGCTTTCGGAACTTAGATTTAATATAAAGCAGATTGTGAAGATGGTGAATCATAATGGTGGTTCTAAGAATATTTATAGTATTGTCAAACATAAAGCTCTGCTGGAATTTTTGGGGTTAACTGCAGTAGATTTATTTTTAATTAAAAAACCAAGTGATCGTCAAGGTTTAGAAAATTATATAGCCGCTAAGTTAGGTGAACAGCGCTTGATAGATTATATGGGAAATCATGGTGATTGTTTCGCTTTTTTGAAAAAGCTAGAGCTAGATCTAGATTTAGATTGGATGGATGAGTTTTTTAATGATGAGACGGGCGACCCACTTGAAATGGAAAAGCAAAATTTAGGAATGAAAGAGCAAAATTCAGGAATGCATCCTCTTAATGTGATGAACGGGGTGCAGCAAGGTCCAGAAATGCCAAGATCACTGTCACCATCTCCACCATCTTTGTTCCAGCTTATGCCTGGAGTAGCGAACCGATTGCCTAATTATGATGCTATTTCTGCGAATGATGTGTCCCGTCAACTTGAAAAGAAAAAGCAAAATTCAGGAA
>JAUIDD010000056.1 GCA_030429175.1 Gammaproteobacteria bacterium | reverse complement strand
GGCTTACATGGGTGTAAGTCTGCCGCGGAGGCAGGATGCCGGAAGCGGCGTCGCTTGCCCAAAACCGGAAAAGATAAGACATTAATAAGCCGACTGCTGATTTGCTTTGCAAACCAACGGTCGGCATTTTTTTTGGGCTTCGCTTCTTGGCCTACATGGATGTAGGTCTACAGCAGTGGCGCTTCGACTATATCTGTAAAGCCAAGTGTTACAACGAATTGACATCTATGCCCTCTCGACTTTATATATTAAATTAGTAGCAGTCAGACCATTCATTGCATCTTCATTTAATGGATAGATCTTGGCCAATTAGAATCTTGGTCAAATAGAGTGAGTAATTATGAAAATAACAAAAATTGATACTGTTCAAAGAAATATGGATTTTGCTATTGAAGCATATTTTAGTGAAAAAGATATCGTTCCAATATGGACTATTGTAGGGGCAGCTCACAATGTTGCTCATGACCTCATTAAAGAGAAAAAGCGAAAAGAAGCAGTTGCTGACCTTTGTGCAAATGCAAACGGAACTACAATTTCAGAAATATTATCTTCATTTAGAAAAACTCCAAATTGGTTAAAGCATGCAAATAGAGATGCACAATCAACTCTTGAAATTGATAACTCAGATCTTGAGCATACAATGCTTTTCACGACACTTGATTTAGGCAATCTGCTTGTTAAAAGTACAAAACATTCAAATGAGATTTTAGTATTTCAACTTTGGTATATTGCAAAATATCAAAAGACTTTTGATAGTCCTCAGTATTCAAACTTAGTAATGGCAGCTAATAAAGAATTTCCGAATTTAAATAATAAATCCCAAACTATGCAATTAAAAGCGGGATATAAAAAACTAAAAAATACTGCTTAACTTTTATTTTTACCCCAGTTATTTCATGGTTTTATGAGTGTTAATCTTATTTTAATGAAATTGTTGGTGATATTTTTTCTTGTACCAGTCGTGACCGCAGGTACAAGATACCGTGGTTGTGCTATCTTATGGCTGGAATCTATAAAGGAGTATGAATGATGAAAAAATTGTTTTTAGCCGCCATGTTTTTTGTGTTGCTGAGCTGCCAGTCCAACCAAAATAAAGTAAAGGAAGCTGGTTATACGGATGTGGCCACACATTTTGTTGAAGCTTATAACGCGCATGATATTGATGCCATGCTAGCCTTGTCGCATGAAAGCATAAAGTACATGTTCATCAGTGGTAATCAAATTCACACAGTAACAAATGGTAAGGCGCACTTGAAACGCTATTTGAAACCGTTTTTTGAACACAACCCTAAAGCAAGCTCCCGAATAAGAAGCAGTAAACTTTCAGGTGATTTTATCCAGTTATTAGAAGAAGCGGTGTTTACTGATAAGCAAGGCCAAGAACGCAGCCAATGCAGTTTTTCTATGTATCAATTAAAAGATAATCTGATAATCAATGTCTGGTATTTTGATGCCCATGAATGTGGTGAGCGATATTGACTGAAGACATTAAAAAAAGGCCTGGATAACTATTCACCAGGCCTTTTGGGCATTCAGTCTTTGCTTTGTTGATACAAATGAACATCGGTTTGTGGGTATGGGAAGCTGCAACCACCGGCTTCTAAGTTGGCTTTCATTTGCTCCAACAAGTCACTGTAAACGGTCCAATAATCATCTA
>JAUIDD010000011.1 GCA_030429175.1 Gammaproteobacteria bacterium | reverse complement strand
TCTCTAGATAAAGGCGCCGGCCACACCAAAGGCGGAGGTGACAAAAAGGATGATAAAGACAAGGCGAGCATAGTTGCCTTTAAGGCGGAATTTTTCCGGTAAGGTTTTATAAGCAAGTAAGAATAAGAAGCCAAGTACAATGGGTAGTAATACTGCATTCATCACTTCGATGCCAACATTAAGCTTAACCAGGTTCATACCTGATAATACAAAAATGACGCCGAGTACCAATACTAATAAATAAATAGCATAAAACCACGGTGCAGTTTTTGGATGATGCGACAATGAACGCTTGTAGCCAGTGACTTCACCAAGCCCCCAAGCGGCTGTTAATGAGACCACGATAGCAGCAACCATTGAAGCACCAAGCATACCAATGGCAAAGCAGACCTTACCACCAACACTGCCAATAAATGGCGTAATTGCTCCACTAATTTGATGTACGGTGTCGAGTGATACGCCAGGGTTGGTTTTGCCAATGGTTGCCGCTGTCGCAACGAGTACTGCGGCCATCACCAGCTGAGTAATCACCGCGCCCACAGCTGTATCCCAGCGTGAAGCTTTAAGATTTTCAGATTTAAGACCTTTATCGACTACGGCTGATTGTTGATAGAAGATCATCCACGGCATAATCACTGCGCCAATATTGGCAGCCGTAAGATAAAGATAATTGCTATTGTGAATTGGCATGCTTTTGATACCTGCCCACACTTCACTTAAACTAGGATTTGCTTCCCAGGCAACGAAGAAGAAAATAAGTTCAAAAAGCCCAAGACAAATGGCAATGCGCTCTACCGAGCGATAGCTACCACTAAAAACAATAAAGGCTAAGAATAATGCTGCAAGGGTTACTGAAACCCAATCAGGTATGCCAAATAACTGTCCGACACCAGCAATACCACTGAATTCACTGATAATCGCACCGACACAAGTAATCAGTAGTGTCGCAACTGAAACCCACGCCCAAAATGGGCCAAAACACTTTTTGATAAGTTCACCATGCCCCATGCCGGTAGCAACACCAAGGCGGGCAGTGAGTTCTTGAGCAATGTATAAAATAGGCATTAAAATAAATTGTAATAACAGTAGCTTATAACCCCAAACAGCACCACTTTGCGCAGCAGTAATAATGCTGCCGGCATCGGTATCGGCTAGCATAACGACTAATCCTGGGCCTGCGATAGTGAGAAAGGTAGCAAGACGCGAGCGGCCTGATATTTTTTGGGCGATTTCCATTAAATGTACCTTTTGTTAGCTAAGGTTAGGGGTATATTAGCTGGAGTCAAACTTAAATGCAAACGATTCTCATTTGGGGGTTGGCTCCGCTGATAATTTGGCATAATACGCGTTTCGTATTGTTGGTTGCAAGCCTGCTATATATCTTATAAAGTGGCTGCATCTTTTTGACTATAAGGAATTTAATGATGACCGCTGAAACAATAACGTTGTGCGAACAGGTAACTCGTGATGTCATTCAGGCCTTTGAAACGGCAGTTGAGTGTAATTATCCATTTTTGCACTGGGATGTGGAAAATATGTTACCAAACGAGCTGACTGATCAGATATTAGCGATTCGTATTCCTAAGACCAGTGGTTTTGTGTTTGACGGTACTCGTGCGAGTGACAGCCAAGTGCGCCTGGATGGTACGCCGCCAGAGCGTATGTTCATCGGTAAAAAAGAAGTTGAGCAGTATCCATTTTTTAATGATTTGATCGATGCGTTATTAGATCCTAAAGTTTTAGATATCGTTAACAATCGTTTTAAAGTGGATACCAAAGATTTATTTTTACGTGTCGAATATATTAATGATTTCGATGGTTTTTTCCTAGATCCACATAAAGATATTGTTGAAAAGCAGTTTACGTTGTTGTTGTACTTGGGTGATGGGCCTGAGCATATGGGAACAGATTTTTACGATACCGATAAAAACGTGGTTAAGACGGCTATGTTTGCGCATAACCGCGGTTATATTTTTACCCCGAGCGAAAACTCTTGGCATGGCCTTGAGCGCAAATCAATCCCAGATCGTCGCTGCTCACTGCTGATTAATTACGTCACGTTTAAGACTGACTGGCCGGTAAAAAAGCTTAGTTAGCGCAGATGATTTCACGAGCTATCCAACGCTTTATCCAAACAGAGGCCATTGGTGGTGCGATACTGCTGCTGTCTTTGTTTGTGGTATTGTGTATTGCAAACTCCCCACTAAATGATTTTTACCAAAGCTTTATTGATACACCAATACATATTGGTATCGGTCACCTTAAAATTGAAAAGCCAGCAATTTTATGGGTTAACGAAGGGTTAATGGCCATTTTTTTTATGTTGTTGGCGCTTGAGGTTAAGCGTGAAATGCTCGAAGGAGAGTTGTCGAATATCGCACAATTAACCTTGCCATTGGTGGGTGCATTCGGTGGCATTGTTACACCGATTATTATTTTTGTATTATTGAATCATGGCGGGCCGACGATCAATGGTTGGCCGATTGCAACCACAACCGATGTTGCTTTTATGTTGGGTATTGTGGCATTGCTTGGTCAGCGTGTACCCAATAGTCTAAAAGTGATTTTAGTCGCATTGTCGATTGTTGATGATATCGTTGCGATTATTATTATCGCAGTTTCATATTCAGACTCTTTATCATTATTTTTAGCGGTGATTGCTTGTGTCGCACTATTGGGTATGGTGTTGCTAAATTTGTTTAATGTGACGCGTATCACACCGTATATGTTGCTGGGTTTAGTAGTATGGGTATGCGTGTTGCAGTCAGGTATTCATGCGACGCTTGCAGGAGTGGTGTTGGGATTGATTATTCCACTACGTCAATCACAAGAGATCCAAACAGAAGCACCATTGCGACGTTTAGAGCGACGATTACATCCATGGGTAATCTTTTTGGTTTTACCTTTGTTTGTGTTATTTAATGGAGGTGTGCCGTTTGCTGGCTTGCACTGGGCTGATTTATTAAAACCGCTGCCGCTGGGTATTATTTTGGGTCTATTCTTGGGTAAATCTTGTGGGGTGTTTGGCTGTTGTTGGTTAATGCTTAAAACGAAGTGTGCACAGTTGCCACAAGGTGTGGGGTTACGCCAACTATTTGGTGTATCAGCGCTCACTGGTATTGGTTTTACCATGAGTTTATTTTTAGCTACGCTCGCTTTTTCGAATACCACATATGAAAATATTTCGCGCCAAGGTGTGTTACTTGGTTCGTTATTATCGTGTTTGCTCGGTGTTTTTGTGCTTTGGAAGCGCACTGATTCAAATTAAATGGAGGTTACTGTGATTGTACCTGTTATATTAGCTGGTGGCAGCGGCACGCGTTTGTGGCCTTTGTCACGCGAAAGTTATCCCAAGCAATTTTGTAAAATTATCGGTGAGCGGAGTTTGTTTCAGCAAACTGTATTGCGTGCGCAAGCGATTAGTCAAATGGCAGCGCCTGTTGTTGTCACTAATGAAAGTTATTATTTTATTTGCCAAGATCAGCTGAGAGAAATTGGTATTAGTGATGCAACCTATATTTTAGAGCCGTGTGCGCGTAATACGGCGGCTGCGATTGCATTGGCAGCACATACACTTACCTTTGATGCAACCCTGTTGGTGATGCCATCAGATCACTTAATTAAAGATGATGCTTATTTTGCTTCGATCATAGAAAAATCTATGGTTGTTGTTGGCCAGGGTAAGTTGGTCACACTTGGGATTAAGCCTGCAAGTGCACAGACAGGTTATGGTTATATCGAGCAGGGTGCGCCGATTACACAAGATATTTTTGCTGTTCTTCGTTTTATTGAAAAACCTGATGAAACGACAGCAAAAGCGTATTTGGCTGCAGGTAATTATTATTGGAACAGCGGTATTTTTGTTTTTGCCGCTGGGATTTATTTAGCAGAGCTTGATCATTATGCTAGAGATATTGCCCAAAATGTTCGGTTGGCGTATCAACAGTCTACTCAGCAGAGTGATTTTTTACGTATACCTGAAGCGTTATTTGCAGCAGTACGCAGTGAATCAATTGACTATGCTGTGATGGAGCAAACTGCAAGTGCGGTAATGATCCCGTTCGAACAGTATTGGAATGACTTGGGCTCTTGGGCTGCAGTGGCTGAATCTTCGCAAAGTGATGATGATAATAACGTGTTAAATGGCCCCGTTGTGACGAAACATACTAAAAACTGTATGATTAACACTGATAAACAACTGGTCACCACAATAGGTCTTGAGAATATTATTGTGATCGCCACTGCTGATGCTGTTTTGGTTGCCGATAAAAATTATGCACAAACCGTCAAAGATATCGTGACGCAACTAAGAGCACAGAATAATTCGGTTGCTGATACCCATAAAAAAGTATACCGCCCGTGGGGCTACTTTGAGCAATTAGCTTGTGGCGATAACTACCAGGTAAAACATTTAATGGTAAAATCGGGGGCGCGTTTATCATTGCAAATGCATCAGCACCGTGCCGAACACTGGGTGGTCGTATCTGGTATTGCCGATGTGATTAATGGCACGCGTAGTTTTCAATTAAGCGAAAATCAATCGACTTATATCGAGAAAAAAACCAAGCATCGTTTGTCAAATACCAGCGATCAACCGCTGAATATCATCGAAGTGCAAAGTGGTGATTACCTTGGTGAAGATGATATTATGCGTTTTGATGATGTCTATGCGCGAAATGAAGTGTTGTCATAGTCTTTTCTGCTATTTGGTTCAAAATATATGTATTAGCATATGATTTCGTGATGCACAAAAAAACCCTCAAATATATGAAGGCTTTAAAAGCGAGTCATTGTGGTCAGACGCTAACGATAACTTTTGAGGCAGGCTGAGACTTTGGCGGTAAATCTGCTTTGCATGCCCTCGATGGTTTGAAGAAAGTCAAACTATGCTTATCTGATTTGCTCTGTTTGAAAATAAGTTTTTCAAAAAACGCTTTGATTAAGGCTAGAATAGAGCGGGTATCGGTAAATAGTTTTTTTCCGAGATCGGTTTTAATATCCATGGTAGTGCCAAAATATTTTAATGTATTACCGGTGATAGCTGAAGTTGTGGCAAAACTGGCACAGACTTCTTTTTTATTGAAGTCAATAACATCAACATGCTCAACGATAGTTAATGTGATTGCACTCGTTTTTGGATCGATAGTTTGTCTGACGTCAAGGGTGACTTTAGTATCAAAGAGTGTTAGGTTCTCACCAAAGTTTTCATTGAGGCATACTGCATAGTCTTCTTTTGATTTTTTGGTGTGGCGATTTACACCGACATAAAAAATACCTTTCTCGGGGTCTGCTACACTCGTAATGACTTGTTGTGTGGCTTGCTGAAAGCCGTATTGATATAGCCCACAGAAAAAACGATTCCAGGTTTTACCATAAGGTATAATGCCATTACCTTCTTTTGCCATAAAATTTAGAAATACTAAGTACCTTTCGTTTTCTGAAATACTGGCGAGTTCAGATGTAGGTAGTTTAGTTGCTTTACCATTGAATTTAAAATTGAGATCAATGGAGCGGTGTATATCACGTAATGTTGCTTCATATTTGATGGCATTGAATGCACGTGCACTGTTTGGATCAGTCAGTAAATTAATTTTGTAGAATCCTTTACTCATTTCGATAATCCTCTTGTGATGCTTAGTTCCTAAGTGTGCAAAAGCACTGACAATATATTATCAGAACTGTAGGGTGGATTAAGAGATAAGCATGTGAACATTGACTTAAGTCAATTCATAATGAAAATTCATTTTGTGCGCATTAAGAGTATAAAGAATGGGTCTCAATATAGTCTGCTACTGCTTGTGGTACAAGCTCACTAATATCAAAGTGTTGTTCAACACTTTTGCGCACTTCACTTGCAGAAATGCTACAAGGTGGTATTTCAAGTGGGTGGACGCGCTCTTGATCAATCTGTTCATCACTGATTGTGGTATCTTGTTCATCGCGATTAAAAACGATCAATTCAACAATTTCAAGTATTTCTTCCCAGTGTAACCACTCAGTAAAATAGGCATAAGCATCTTCACCAATGATCAGCATTAATTGTTCGTTGGGATAAAGTTTAGCGATAATTTTTACGGTATCGACCATGTATGAAGTTTCGGGGCGATCGATTTCAATGCGGCTCGCGCTAAATTCTGGTTCATTTTCGATAGCGAGTGCAACCATTTCATAACGTTGCTCGGGTGTTGCGATTGGTTCCTCACGATGCGGTGGTATGTTCGATGGCACAAAAATAATTTTTTCCAGAGCAAAATTTTCAAGTGCTTGGTGGGCAATAAGAAGATGCCCATCGTGTATTGGATCAAACGTACCACCAAATATGCCTATCATATAGCCTCCGATTTAATAACTTGTGTAGTTGCCAGTCCGATGGCGATATTGATTAATTGTGTCCATGCGTCTCCATCTGCAGCACCTTTAATTGTTAGGTCAGCTTGATGTGCCTGTTTGAGTAATGTTGCAAGTGTGTCTAATGATGAGCGCTGCAGTGCGCGTTGTAGTAGTGGTTTGCGTGATGCCCATTGTTTAGCAAGTAATTGCTGTAGTGAGGCGCCTTGTTTATGTTGATGTAACAACGTATACAATTCACGTGTATCTCGCGCTAATGCCCATAACACTAATGTTGGTTCAACTCCTTCGGCTTGCAAACCTTCAATAATACGTATCGCACGTTTGCTATCACCGATTAAAACATATTGTGACAAATCAAAAACATTAAACTGCGCGCTGTCATGAATGACTTTAACCAGTGCATCAGTATCGATGGGTTGTTGTTTGGTGTCAAGAGGTAGTAGGGCAAGTTTTTCGATCGCCTGGTTAGCTGCTAATAGATTACCTTCAGTCAGTTCGATTAGTAAATGAATGGCATCTGTTGTGGCGCTTAGTTTTTTTTGCTGCAAGCGTTTTTGTATCCATTGTGCTAGTTCGCGTTTTTGCAGCGGCCAAATAATTTGAATGCTAGCTGTAGTCTCTAATTGTTTAAACCATTTTGCTTTCTTTTGGGCGCTCGTTAGTTTGCCACAAGAAATAATCAAACAGGCGTCTACACTTGGGTTAGCCGCATAATCTAGTAATAAAGTTTGAGTGGTCTTATCAAATTTCGTATTTGGGTTGCGAATATCGATAATTTGACGCTCACTAAATAACCCCATATTTAGCGTATGTGCAATCGCGGTCTGCCAGCTTTGTGCGTTTTCAATTGTAATCAGTTGGTGGGTATCGAATCCGTTTGCTTTCGCTTTAGCAATCAGCGCATCACGTGTTTCTTGTAGTAGCAGTATTGAATCACCACTAATAATATTAATGCTTGCTATTTTTGTACTTTTTATATTTTGTTTGTTTTGTATTTGTGAGCGCATCTCGCACCTGGTTAGTTGAAAGCCACAGAAAAATATCGGTGACTAAGTTATGCGGTAGATCTTGTGTGGCAAGTGCACTTGTACCTGCTGTCATCAATTGATTTTGATTAAGTACTTGCTGAATGTTGGCACTAAACGTTTTCTCAATTACTGTTTTGCCAGTTTTGTTATTTACTAATGCCACATGTATACTTTGGTAATAGCTGATGTAGGAAGCTTGCGTGCTATTGCTTAAGTTCGCTTTGCTATGACTCTTTTTTGATTTGCTCAACTGCAAGCTGTAAGTCGCAGATTTGGTGAGTTGAATCGGTAGTGATTCGAGCAGTGCTTTAAGCTGTACCACAACCATTTCATCTGGGTTTTCTGCTTGTATGTTTAAGTGTTGTAATGTTGCGGGTAAATCTTGATGGTTACGTATATGAAACCCACAACCACTTAACAATAGCATCACTATTAGCAATAAAATGCCTTTGCGCATATGCAATCCTCTAAACAACGATATTAACCAGTTTTTTGGGTACGACAATCAGCTTGCGGATGTCCTTATTGGCAATATGTTTTTGTACCAGTTTATTATTAATGGCAACTTGTTCAACTTCATCTTTTGAGGCTTCTGCGGCTACGGTAATTTTAGCACGTAGTTTGCCATTGACTTGAATAATCATTTCAATTTGGCTTGTTTGCAATGCTTTAGTGTTTACCTTGGGCCAGCCAGCACACAAGATATCTTCACCATAGTTTAGTCCTTTCCATAAGCTATGGCAGATATGTGGGGTAATCGGTGCGAGCATGCGTAATAAAATGTTTAACCCTTCATAGATTAATGCTTGATGAGTGGCATCTGTAGTACCAATATCATTAAGTGTATTAAGCATTTTCATTGCTGCAGAGACGACAGTATTAAACTGGAGTCGTTCCATATCAAACGAAGCTTGTTGTAGACTGCTGTGAATCTCTTTATAGGCTTTTTGAATGGTTACGTCTTCGGTGTTTAGGTAGTTATTATTATCGCTCGTATCAAAGGTGGTTAGCCAGCTACTGTGTGTCTCACAAAAGCTCCATAATTTCTTTAAAAAACGATGTGCACCTTCAACGCCTTGGTCGGACCATTCAAGAGATTGCTCAGGTGGGGCTGCAAAAGTAATAAATAAGCGTACTGTATCAGCACCATATTTTTTAATGAGGGGAGTGGGTGGTACGATATTGCCTTTTGATTTTGACATTTTAGAGCCGTCTTTAAGTACCATGCCCTGGGTTAACAAGCGAGTAAATGGTTCTGGGCTAATCAATAAACCTTCGTCGCGTAATACTTTATGCATAAAGCGTGCATAAAGTAGATGTAACACAGCGTGTTCGACACCACCGATATATTGATCGACGGGCGTCCAATATTTTGCACGCTCATCTAACATGCCATGCTCTTGGTCGTAGCTACAATAGCGTGCATAGTACCAAGACGATTCAACAAATGTATCCATGGTATCAGTTTCGCGACGGGCAGCTTTACCGCACTTAGGGCAGTCTACTTTATAAAATTCAGGGCAGTTTTCGAGTGGTGAGCCATGACCATCTGGAATCAGGTCTGTTGGTAAAATTACTGGTAGATCAGCCTCAGGAATGGGCACCACACCACAGTGTTTACAGTGAATCATTGGAATTGGTGTGCCCCAATAACGTTGACGTGAAATACCCCAGTCACGCAGGCGATAGCTAATGCTACGTTTACCACATTTTTTAGAAGCCAAGTAATCAATAATTTGTGTTTTAGCATCATTGTTACTGAGTCCATCAAACACGTTCGAATGAATTAACTTACCATCACCTGTGTAAGCCGCAATGCTAAAATCGTGGGAAATATTTTTAGGTGGCTGAATCACCGGTACGATTGGTAAATCATATTTTTGTGCGACTTCAAAGTCACGCTCATCGTGTGCAGGTACCGACATCACTGCACCTGTGCCATATTCCATTAAGACGAAATTGGCGATCCAAATAGGTAATTTTTCTTTAGTGATCGGATGAAGGGCGCTGAAGCCAGTGTTGATTGCACGTTTTTCTTGAGTGGCGAGATCGGCTTCGGCAACAGAGCCTGATTGACAGTCTTTGATAAATTTTATAATTTCTTTGTTATTTTGTGCAGCGAGTTTAGCAACTGGATGCTCGGGTGCAATGGCCAGATAAGTGGCACCCATGAGTGTGTCGGGGCGTGTGGTGAAGACATTAATTTTCAGTTTTTCTTTGCTGACTTTAAAGGTGATGTCGGCGCCTTCGGAGCGACCAATCCAGTTACGTTGCATACGTTTTACTTGGTCAGGCCAGCCCTTAAGTGTGTCTAAGTCATCGATCAGCACATCGGCATAATCGGTAATCTTAAAAAACCACTGTGGAATTTCACGCTTTTCAACGGTAGCGCCTGAGCGCCAACCCTTGCCATCAACGACTTGTTCATTAGCGAGTACGGTTTTATCGACAGGGTCCCAGTTGACCACGGCATTTTTTTTATAAACGAGGCCTTTTTCGTATAGGCGTAAGAATAGCCATTGTTCCCAGCGGTAATAATCAGGTTCGCAAGTTGCAATCTCACGTTTCCAATCAAAAGCAAAGCCGAGTTGCTGAAATTGCTTGCGCATTTTTTTAATGTTTTTATGGGTCCATTCAGCAGGTGGTAGCTTGCGTTCGATCGCTGCATTCTCAGCGGGTAAGCCAAATGCATCCCAGCCCATAGGCTGTAATACGTTTAAGCCTTTTTGACGTTGGTAGCGAGCAACAATATCGCCGAGGGAATAGTTTCGCACATGGCCCATATGCAAATCACCACTGGGATAAGGCAGCATGGTAAGGCAGTAATATTTTTCTTGGTTTAAATCTTCTTTAACTTCGAAGCGATGATTATCTTCCCAGTATTTCTGGGCGCAAGCTTCCACTTCACTCGGTTCGTAAGTTTTATCAATCATGTTTTTATGCACTTCTCAGTTTGATTAGCAATAAGATGCTTGTTATCGCAAAGCTTACTGCAGCGAATAAAACAACTGCAGGAGAGCTATCGCGAAAGCCGTACATTATCCATAACAAACTGCCGATGACAAGCAGTAATAGCTTTGTTGCGGGGGTTGATGATAGATCTTTAGTGCGCATAAGCATCCAATAGCGCGGAAATAACGCAACCAGCATGGTGGCACCTGCAACAAGGCCGATCGCTTGGTAATTAAGCCAAATTGTTTTAAAAGTAGATGTATCAATCATTGCAACATGCTAGCTTTAATTGCCCAAATAATCAATGGGTTGTACCTAATTGGTGTCAGATTCGCTGTTTCTTTTTTTTATTGCTTTTAATCAACTAGTTAGAGCAACATAAAAAAGTAGCAGTGAATCTGACACCAATTACATCAATTAGGGTATACTTGATGCTATTTAAGCAGTTTGAGGTTTTAGTCCATGTTTATTAACGATAAACGTAACCAACCCGTGCAAGTCAAAAAAAAGACACATCGGCCAGGTTATATTTTGCCTGTTTTTAGCGCGAGTACATTACTGGTTTCCCCACGCCACGAGACTTTTTTATATCAGCTACGCAAACTTATAGATATACCAGATGAGCTTTACGCGCAATTGTACCAAGCAACCATAAATGCCTTTGCTGAGTATGTGCAGGTATTGCCGACAGTGGTGAATGGATCTTTATCAGGTTTATTGAATGATGGTTTGGTGCGTGCTTATTTGATGGTAAAGACACTACTCGATGAAACTAAATTGCAAGATCCATTGATGGTTTATGCGGCGTTTACAGCTGGTTTGTTTATTGATGTTTCGCGTATCATAACCAATTACAAGGTGGTAATTACAACGGAAAAGGGTGATTATTTAGACGACTGGCAGCCCTTTCGTGCAAGTTTATTCGAACGTGGCACCCATTATAAATTGTATGAGCTGGCACCAGTTTATCAAAATCTTGAAAAAAATTTAACGCCGATGTTGGCACAACATATTATGCCAGAAGATGCGTATTTATGGGTGGCACATGATCTTAAAGTGTTTGCCGACTGGTTAGATATATTATGCGGCGATAAGTTGCGCGGTGGGAAACTGGTACACATTCTATCATTAATTAAACCTGAAGATATGTTAGCGTTACTTGAAAAACTACAGCACGTACCAATTGAAATCGAGTTGGCAGAAGTCGATCCTTATGGCGAGCAATTTTTAGAGTGGTTAAAAGAGGGTATTGAGAAAGGTGATATACCACTTAATAGCAATGATTCTGGTGTGCATGTTGTTGAAGACGGTTTGTTTTTAGAGCGCGCTAAAGTATTTCAGCAGTTTGTTGAAATGACGCGTGCACCGGTTAACAGTAATGTTGTATTTGCGCAATTTGGAAACCTATTAGGTATACCCAGCAAAGGTGGCAACGATTATATGCATGCACAATTTTTTTCTGAAGGTAGCGCTTATCATACAGTATCATTTTCGAGTGGCTTTGGTAACCAATCAGGTGCTATGCGTGATGGTATGCTGCTGAGTGATGCATCAGTAGTTTTGACAGGTTCAAAATCGGCAAGTGTGTCAAGCCAACTTAAAACGTCTGCAAAAGTAGCAGATTCGCATAAACCACCTGTCGGTAGTCCTGCGAATCTACAAAACAATCCAAATCAACAAAAATAACGCATGTATCTGACACGGTGACAGTGATACTCGCCCCAACCGTTATAGTGGCAGCTACGTTCTCTAACGACTTCACGACATTGATCGTCATTATACACATATACGGGTCTAGGGTGATCAGACGCTGCAGCAACGGCAAGCCCACCTGCAAGTGCACCAATACCTAAAGCAAACGCCATGTCGCTGCGATAATGCCTGTAATCATGGTGATAATATACATCAGTGCGGTAATGGTGTACATGTCTGTGATGATGTCCATGGCCAGCAAAACTCGGTGTCACCATGCCAATACAGGCAATGGCAGCTAAACTGGTCGCTAATTTGTGTGATAATTTCATCTTGTTACCCTTCTAACATTAATACAACGATGTCATTATCTCAATGATGGATAAATGAGATATGACAAAAATGATTGGGTTTGTAACCATTTTGAAATAATTTTTATTTGTACATGAATGGCTTTTTTATGGTTTTTTACGTGAGCACAGGCTCAGTAAAAATAACAAGATTATGATGGCAAGTAGCGAATAGTAGTTAGTATGCATCAACGGAGTGCTGCCACTCATCGCAACTGGTTTCACAGTTAATACATCGGTGACATCGATGGGGAGTATGTCGGTGACTTTGCCAAGTGGGTTTATGAGTGCGGTGATGCCGGTGTTAGAGGCAATGGCAATATAGCGGCCGGTTTCGAGAGCGCGCATGCGTGTCATTTGTAGTTGTTGTCCCATCGCAAACGAATGACCAAACCATGCATCATCAACAATGTTAATGCCGAGTTGTTTGCCTTGCATCGCGTTTAGGGTTTCAATCGGGAAGGCAGTTTCATAGCAAATATAGGCGGCAATTGGTATGCCATCGACTATTAGTGGTGGCTGTGTGGTAGGTCCTGGCGACAGATCTGACATTGGCACATCGAGGTCTTTCATCAGTGGCGCATACAGGCTTTTTAGCGGGATAAACTCTCCAAATGGTACTAAATGACGTTTTTTATATGAGCCATGATTATTACCTATCATGATTAAGCCATTATAGGTTTGTTTGGTCTGTTTATCAGATAGTGGAGCGCCAATAATTAAGGTGGCGTGATGTGCAACAGCAGATTTATGCAGTGAGTCGAAAAAATCAGGCAACTGATCTGGAAAAAATGGCACAGCTGCTTCTGGCCAAACGATAATTTGGCTTTGCCAATGTTTGATGGTGAGGTCGCGGTATTTGGTGATGATTTGCATTAGGTCATCTGAATTCCACTTCATTTGTTGCGGAATGTTACCCTGAATCATGCTAATTTGAATTGGTTTACTGGCAGCGTGTGTCCAATGGCGATTGTGATAACCCCAACCAAGACAAACACACAACGCGATTACAAATAGTGCTAATAACTTCTGGCCTGGATTGTCTTTTTTAAAGAGCAGTACTAAAGCACCACTGATTAATGTCACGACTAAGGATAAGCCATAGACGCCAAAGATGGGCGCAAGACCGCTAAGTATGTTATCGGTTTGTGAGTAACCCAAAAATAAAAATGGAAACCCATCAAATAAAAAACTGCGGATATATTCAAACAATACCCATGTTGCCGGGAAAGCGCACAAGCAATTGGCAACATTGCTTTTCTTGCGCCACAGTTTACGAAACAAATAACCTTGTATAGCAGGATAACAACTCATCAGTAAGATTAATAAGCCAGTTAAGAGTGCTGATAATAGTGGGGTGGCGTTACCAAAGTTGTGAACACTAATATAAATCCATGAGCTGCCGACGGTAAACATTGCTAAACCAAATACTAATCCAATCCAAAAGGCGCGCCCGGGTGTGCTTTTAAGCCACAGATATAGCAGTACTGCTGGAGCGATAAAAGCAAGGCTAAAAATATTAACCGGTGCAAAGGCAAGTGGTAAAATCGCACCTGCAATCAGTGCGATTAGTAGCCCGATCATGCCTCATTCTCTTTGGGTGGTTTCACGTAGACGCGTAGTCGCTTAATTCCGCGATCGCTTGCGTCGAGGATGGTAATCTCAAGATTTTCAAGCTCTATTGTTTCGCCCGCTTTAGGTAAGTGGCTAAACGCTTGTAATATCAGTCCACCGATTGTATCAAAGGCTTCCTCATCAAAGTTTTTATTAAAGTAAGTATTAAACTCTTCAATCGGGGTGAGTGCATTCACTTCAGCGACTTTACTTTCCACTTGTTTGATGTGGGTGGGTTGTGATTGGTGAATATCATATTCATCAACAATATTACCAACGATTTGTTCAAGCACATCTTCAATAGTAATCAGGCCAGCAATATTGCCGTATTCATCAATGACGATTGCCATATGATTATGCTTTAAGCGAAACTCTTTAAGCAGCACATTCAAGCGTTTGCTTTCAGGAACAAATGTTGCAGCACGTGCCAGCGTTTGAATATGGGTTATATTTTGTTTGGTATGTGCGAGGCGTAATAAGTCTTTAGCTAGCAATATACCTATAATTTTATCCAGGCTAGTATTATAGATTGGAAAACGTGAATGGGTAGATTCGATGATAATCGGCAATGCTTGTTCAGCTGTCATGTCCGATTCAAGTGTGACCATTTTTGGTCGTGGGACCATAATATCACTCACATCCATTTCGGCAACGCCAATCACGCCTTCAATCATTTGCAAGGCGTCATTGTCAATTAAGGCACGGTCTTTTGCTTCTCGGATAATGCTGATTAATTCTTCACGGCTGTGAGGATCACGTAGTAGCGATCCGCTGATGCGTTCTAGCCACGATTTATGTGGCTCCTGTGGTTCGTTCATGCGTCACTCAGTAAGTTGTTGATTTTCATATTATAGCAGAACTGGACGTGCAAGCACATACCTTATATTTAGCATGTAACGATATGATAGTTAGTGTTTAATTCTCAGTTTATCGACAAATATGAAGCTAAATCTACTCAAATAGACAAAAAGATAAATAAGTCTTTTCTACGTTTTGGTATGTTTGCTAGAAAAGAGGGTAAGAGCCGTTTTAGAGAAATGTTAACAGCTATGAGGCGTGATATTGATGAGATGACCATGCCGCAAGAAAGCGTGGGAAATAGTGGCAATAAACCCAGGTAATACTATAATTTATGTTAGATAGCAGCGATGTAGTTGGATGTTTAAGCTTTAGATTTACTCTATAATTGCATGATAAATAAGACTTAAAGTTATTCTCATTGGTTATTGAAATAAATAGCTGCTATAGTTTGTGAAGTTAACAGATTTGGTTCTAGGGGTAATGTTATGAGGTGGTTTAGAAGAGAAAAGCGTCAGGGTGAAAAATCGAAAGATCAACAAGCACAAGCACAAGCTCAACTTAAACGCAAATTGAATGGTAAGGTTGATCAGCTCTGCGTTAATGTTGTTAACATATTGAACTTACTCAGTCTTTTAGAAAAACAGCATGGAAAAGATGCTGAACATCAGCCAGCTGCTACTGACGCTCAAGAGGAAATTCAGCAATTAGAGGCTAAAGTTGATGCCCAAATATCTGAATTTATCGATGCTGGTCCTGAGATAGCTACAGTAATCGCGCAATCTCTTATGAGTAAGATAGATGAATATATGGAGGTTACAGGTGCATCTGAAAAATTTAAAGAAGTAGCAATACATATACAAACTGAGGCAGAAGAAATAATAGATTATTACGTAACCCATTTATTTTCAGTAATAAAAGATGCAGTTCAGTTAGAGAAGTTAGCTAAGCAGAAAGGGGAAAATGCCAGTAAGTATAAAGCAAGTTCTAAAGAATTGCTCAAAATAGTAGATGAGTATGTGGCAGAGCTCAAAACCAACTTAAACAGAGCTGAGATTGTTTCAAAAAGACTAAAGGATAGAGCACAACAAACAGAAGAAGGGGAATATGTTTCAACTAAGCTCATTCGCGTAGCTAAACAGATATATCAGGAAGCACGTAAATATGCACAAGAACAAAAGCTAGCTGGACGCACAGATGAATTCCAAGTAGCTAAAATTAACCTTGCTAGCGACAGAGTTGATGTAGACCCTGCTGAAAAAAAACGTCTCAAAAAACGTAGACCTGTAATAGATGATCACCGTGATGCGAAGCCAGAACTTAATAAACAGAAGGCTAGCAAAAATAAGGCTAGAAGAGTTGAACAGTTGTTAAGGGAGGTGGACCAAGCTAAAGTAGTAAAAAGGCCAAATGAGTCACAAGAGAAAAAAGCAGAACCAGAAGTATACAAACCCGAAAGTTATGAGTCGGAGAATATTGTTAGCGGTGATGAAGCATTGGCACAAGAACTATCAGAATCCAAATCCAAAGAGTTATCTGATGATGAGTTTAGTAGTACTTTTTCTGAGTATTTAAATGAGAATACGAAAGCAATGCCGCAACAGAAAGAGGTTCCAAACGATGCGAAACCTTCTGCAGCAAAAGAGTCTGCAGTAAGCCGAGAGCCAGAAAATGATGGAAAAAATGCTTCAGAGAAAGATAAACCTAAGAAAGGTAACTCTAAGCATAACTTAATTGCTGAGCTTTTGAACTCTGTTAAACAGCTTAAATCTTCAAAGGATACATCAACATACAAAAATAAACTAAGAGTAAGCATTAAAAGCATTGAGGAGAAAAATTCTGGTGCTGTAGATCCCAATGATAAAGCAATGAACAAAGATGCCATGGATGCTATAAAAGCTATTGATGAATGCTTACTAGAAGTTCAACCATTAAAAGAAGATGTTAGAGATTTTCAAGAAGGACTCGTTGGGATGCGTGAAAAGGCGTGGGAAACACTTGACGCACCTGAAAAGTTAGCAGTTGATAGGGAGCGACTTTTTAAGCAGCTTGCCTATATAAAGCAAAAATGGCCTCAAATCACTGGTGATCTGCAACTAACAGAAACAGCTGTAGCTGATGTTAAATCCAAATCTAACCAGCCAGAGTTGACTAAAGACATTCGTTATTTAGAAGTCTTAATGACGAAATTTTTGGCAAGTCATCCTCAGAAGGAAATCGAGAATGGTAAGTTACTAGATGAAAACGGCGTTGGTCAAGCACACTTAGCAGGTACAGCCTCAAAAGTAGCGTCTCCAGCGGAAGGGGCGGTAGC
This sequence comes from Gammaproteobacteria bacterium, assembly GCA_030429175.1. GTDB lineage: Bacteria > Pseudomonadota > Gammaproteobacteria > Coxiellales > Coxiellaceae. The sequence goes on along the minus strand of JAUIDD010000011.1, from coordinate 47,054 downwards.
ACACCAAGAACCAGAAAATGATCTAAAAACTGCCTCGGATAAATCTAAAGCTAAGGAAGGTAATTCTATAGTGAATGTTTCTAAAAAGCATGCTGAAGAAGAATATGCTAAACAAGGGGGTTTAGCGGATACGCATTCAAAAGTAGCATCACCAGAGTCATCTGACAAACCAGTTAGCGCGTCTCAGGTTCATCTGTTACATCGATCACAAAAAGATGAAGTAGAGCTGTCAGATGCGTCAGTCATAAGAGGTATGGAAATTGGATATAAAATTGCATATCCAGATGCTGGTGAAATCACTTCAGCAGAGGTAATTGATGTATTTACGCAACCAACAGAATTAGAGTACATCATACAAACTATATTACGTAAAGAGCTTAGTTATATTACTAGTGATAAAGAGATAAAATTAGAAGACTTAAAGGATTTGTTTTTGGCATATCATGTAGCGACTGAGCAGTATCGTGCTAATGCTCATTATGCAAATGAAAATATAGTGCAAATGGTGCAAAGGAATGCAGAATTTATGAACGGTCAAGAAAGGCGACCTCCTACCAAAAATTTTCTGCATGGTGGGGCGAATCACTTTGTACAATATAGAGATCTTTTATCACGCAGGCTTCAAGATTGTCAAAAGCAATCAGTTGATCAGCATGGTCAGGGGGAAGAGCATGGAGATAATATCTCGGAATACTCATATGGGGAAGATTATCCTGGTTTCGTAGAATCGCAACAACAACATTTGCAAGAATCACGACAACGAAGGCGAGAAATTTGGGAAAGAGAATCTGTTCAGGAGGGGGCGGGTGCAGATGATATTCTAGGATACTCAAATAGGGAGGGTTCTCCTGGTTTAGAAGAACCACAACGACAAGAAGAAGTTTTTGAAGATCAACCTACCGATGATAGATCAGAGTTTTTAGCTTGTTGTGCTGATATGATCAACGAGTTGAATGCATATGATAAAAGTGCACCTTTAACAAAGCCATGGTTATGGCGTTCACAAGATCGGCAAAGTCAAGCAAAGCAGCTTAGCGAAGAGATGCTACAAATTGTAGTAAAATACAAATCTAATTCTCTAGGAGCGCATAATGATGTTTCTCAAAGTGATGTATTGCGATTAGTTGAAGTTATTGATAAACATGCTCAAGAAGCGAGAGATAAAGATCTTAAGGTTGATACACATAGAGCGGCAAAAAGTAAGCACCCCAAATTTAGAAATCAAAACGGTAGTCGCTTTCAGAAGCACTTAAGCGCAATGCGTAAAAAAGTGGTTGAATTTTACCTGGAGAAAAGGTTAGACCGAGCAGCGCTAAAAGTGGTTGATCTAAAAGCCGTCGAAGCGTTACGTTGTAATTTAAGGAAAAGAGTTACGATTAAACACAATGGTTTAGATATATTTAAGAATAGGGTTAAATATCAAAATTATCTAGTAAACATAAGAAGGTTAGAACCAAGCGAGATTAAGGTAAGTAAATTGCAAGAACTCAAAGTGCCGTATAATATAGATGCGCTTATCGGCGCTGAAAGTGAGGCTCAGCCTGCACAAGTTCTTATGCAAGAATTAGAGGATCTAACTGCAGCAGTTAGAGACTACGAAGAAGTACATCTTACTCAGGACAATCAGCTTGAAGAAGATGATGGTACGCAGCCACCTACGCCTTAATACGGCGATAAAAAACCTAATCCAGCCATAATTTGAATTTCGAGTGTTTCCATCACATCTGCATCGCTATCCGTCTCATGGTCGTAGCCCAGTAAATGGAGTGTGCCATGGATAATCATATGTGCCCAGTGTGATTCCAGCGATTTGTGTTGAATCGTGGCTTCTTGTTCGACTACATCAGCACAAATCGCAAGATCTCCTGTGAATGTATGATCTGTCACATCATAGTCAAATGAGAGTACGTTGGTTGGACCTTCTTTGTGGCGATAGGTTTTGTTTAAATGTGCGCTTTCAGCTTGATCAATGATGCGAATGGTAATTTCACCCTCACTAATATCTTTGTTTGCGTAAAGTAGTGTTGCAGCAATGTATTGCTGACACTGCTTTAGCGTTGGTGCATGGGTTACTGGTTGAAAACGCTGTAAAACGACTTCGAGACTCATTTAGCTGGCTCGGATTCTTTTTCATATGCTTCAATAATACTTTGTACTAATGGATGGCGCACCACATCTTGTGAGGTGAAAAAAGTAAATTGAATTTTAGGGATATTGCGCAACAGTGTAATTGCATGGCGTAACCCGGATTGGTATTTGCGGGGTAAGTCCACTTGGGTGATATCACCAGTAATTACTGCTTTGGAGCCAAAGCCAATACGGGTTAGAAACATTTTCATCTGTTCTTGTGTGGTATTTTGGCCTTCATCGAGAATTACAAATGCATCGTTTAGTGTGCGTCCACGCATATAGGCCAAAGGCGCAATTTCAATAACACCTTTAGAAATAAGCGCATTAACACGATTAACGCCCATCATTTCAAATAAAGAATCATAGAGGGGGCGCAAGTATGGATCAATTTTTTGCGCAAGATCACCGGGTAAAAAACCTAGGCTTTCTCCTGCTTCAACGGCAGGGCGTACTAAAATAATCCGATTGACCTGCTCTTTTTCAAGTGCATTAACCGCACATGCTGCTGCAAGAAAGGTTTTACCTGTGCCGGCAGGACCAACACCAAAATTAATATCGTATTGTGCAATTGCATTTAGATAGTGACGTTGATTGCGCGTACGTGGCTTTACTTGGGTTTCGTTAAGTTTGATTGACGCGGCTGCGAGTTTTTGTTTATACGATTCTGAGTTTTCAAGCTCTTCATCTTCAGTTGATTTTATAACTAAATTAATATCGTTAGGTGAAATGGCAGGGTTATTTTTGGTTTCATCATAAAGTTGCTGTAAAGCAGCGCAGGCGTGGTCGACATGATGGGGGATGCCAATAATTTCAAATTGGTTACCGCGATTATTAATTTCTACACCTAGTTGGCTTTCGATATGATGTAGGTTGTCATCAAATTGACCAGATAGATTTGCTAGGCGGTCATTATCGTCTGGTTCAAGGGTGATGTAGCGTGTGTGTTCAGATTTGCTCAAGATACGATCCTTTTAGAAAAAAGATTAAGAGTAGCACATAGCTCGCTTAAATTTCTAGGCTGCCGCGCAAGCAATTTCTGAGTGCCTCGGTAATCTTGACATTACACATTTGCCCTATGAGCGCTGCTGGACCATCGAAGTGGACAATGCGATTATTCTCAGTACGTGCGCTTATCTGTTGTGGATTGCGTTTCGATGGACCTGTTACGAGTACCCGCTGTGTAGTGTCAATCATTGCCTCACTGATCGCCATTGCTTGTTGATTGATGCGCGCTTGCAAAATATTTAAGCGCTGTTTTTTTGTTTCGAATGGAACATCATCTGGTAGGTTTGCCGCTGGTGTGCCAGGTCTACGGCTGTAAATAAAGCTATATGAATGATCAAAACCGATGTCGTGAATCAGTTGCATTGTATCTTCGAAGTCGGCATTGGTTTCACCCGGAAATCCAATAATGAAATCTGAAGACAGGCTGATATTGGGACGCACTTTGCGTAGTTTACGGATGCGTGATTTATATTGTAAGGCGGTGTAATTACGTTTCATTGCCATCAAGATGCGATCCGAGCCACTTTGCACAGGTAGATGTAAATGATCGGCAAGTTTAGGTTGTTCTGCATAGGCATCAACTAGGTTATCTGAAAAGGCTTGAGGGTGTGAGGTGGTAAAACGAATTCGTTCAATACCATCAAGTGCTGCGACAAAATGTATGAGCATGGCTAAATCAGCCGTGCCGCCTTCGTGACGTAATCCGCGATAGTCATTGACGTTTTGCCCGAGTAAATTAACTTCTTTAACACCTTTAGCGGTAAGTTGCGCAATCTCAACTAGAACGTCATCAAAGGGGCGACTGATTTCTTCACCGCGGGTGTAGGGTACGACACAGAACGAACAGTACTTACTACAGCCTTCCATAATTGACACAAAAGCCGTTGGTCCTTCGGCTTTGGATGCGGGCATACGATCAAATTTTTCAATTTCAGGGAAGCTAATATCAACTGCAGGTTGACGTTTTTCGACGACTTGATTAATCATTTCTGGGAGACGATGTAGTGTTTGTGGGCCAAACACCATATCAACACAGGGTGCGCGCTTAACGATATTAGCACCTTCTTGGCTAGCAACACAGCCACCTACGCCAATCAAGATGTGTGGACGTTGTTGTTTAAGCTTGCGCCATCGGCCTAGTTCTGAGAAGAGTTTTTCTTGGGGTTTTTCGCGAACCGAACAAGTATTAATCAGAATAACGTCTGCTTCGTTGACATTTTGAGTGCGCTCAAGCCCATGTGATGCATGTAACACATCGACCATTTTGTCGGAATCGTACTCATTCATTTGACATCCATGCGTCTTAATAAACAGTTTTTTCAATGGGATAGCGATGCTGCTCATGTCTTATTTGGCCTGTGTCATTATTTTAGTGGTGAGATTTTAATACAGTTTGTACTTTGATTCTACTTCTAATACGATAAATCAAATCACTAAATGGCACTTGAACAGTATTGGTAATGCGCGCAATATTTTGAATTTAATGGTGCTGGTTTGATGTTGGTGTTTTTGCTATTCTAGTGCTTTTATAATCGAGAACTATTATGACTGAAACCGCTTTATGCCAAACGGCAACCGATACATTAACAATCGTACCTATCGTGCAAGATCACTTTAAATCTGCAATAGAGCATTTATCTTCTGAACAGAAAAATTGGATTGAAGTTAATCGGTTTAAAGCAAAATCTGGCACATACTGTTTGTTACCAAGTATTCAAGGTAAAGTGCAAAAAATATTGGTTGGACTCGAAGATGATAATGACTTCTGGGCGTTTGGGATGCTTGCTAAAAGTTTACCTGAGAGTGTCTATGCGATCGATACGAAAGATTTTTCACTCGAACAGTTAACACGTTTTTGTTTGGCGTGGGGCTTGGGTGCTTACCAGTTTAACCGTTATAAAAAGCGCACATGTAAATCGGCACAGTTGCTAATTCCAAAACAAATAGATTTTGCGCGCTTAACTCATTTGATTGAAAGTTTTAGTTTGGCACGCGATTTAATCAATACGCCTGCTGAAGATTTACGCCCAACATGTTATGCAGAAATTATTAAAAATATAGCAAAAAAATTAGGTGCTAAGTGTGAGGTTGTTAGTGGGAAGAAACTTGAAAAAGAGTTTCCAGCGGTATATGCGGTTGGGCGCGCAGGCGAACAACAGCCTTGTTTAGTCGACTTACATTGGGGTGATCGTGCTCACTTGAAGCTTACATTAGTTGGTAAAGGTGTGTGTTTTGACAGTGGTGGTCTTGACATAAAGCCAGCTGCTGGTATGCGTGAAATGAAAAAAGATATGGGTGGTTCTGCTATCATGCTCGCATTTGCACAGTTTATTATGCAACAAAAACTACCTGTCAATTTACGCTTGATTTTGCCGCTCGCAGAAAATGCAATTGCTGGTAATAGTATGCGCCCTGGTGATGTTATCACAATGCGTAATGCTAAAACGGTTGAAATTGGTAATACTGATGCAGAAGGGCGCTTAATTTTGGCGGATGCTTTGGCGCTTGCCTGTGAAGATAAGCCTGATTATTTAATCGATATGGCGACCTTAACCGGTGCTGCACGTGTTGCTGCAGGACCTGATATTCCGGTGATGATATCTGCTGATGCCTCTTTCGCACAACAGTTGATAGATGCATCTGTTCAAGTATTTGATTGCCTGTGTTGTTTACCACTCTACAAACCTTATAAAAAATTCCTTAAAAGTAAAATTGCTGACCTTAGTAATATCAGTAGTGTTGCTTATGGGGGTGCAATTACTGCTGCGCTATTTTTGCAGGAGTTTGTTGCTGATGGCATTCCATGGGCGCACTTTGATGCAAATGCTTGGAATACACGTAATCTTCCGGGCCGTCCTCAAGGCGGTGAAGCTTCAGGACTGCTAACTTTGGTGCAGTGGGTTGAGTCCGTGGTTCTTAGTTAAATGTAACAAGATGTATCATTTGTAGAAATGACTGTTCTTTCTTGCTACGATCCGAATCTACATACTTAAATGGAGTGCTACCATGGTTGGTAACAATGAATATGAATTTCACCAAATATTTAAAGCTAACTTGTGGTCGCGTTCACGCCAAGACAGCATTTTATTTTGTACCAAGTGGGGTGGTTGGACGGGAGCTGCAGCTTCTGGAACGGCTGCTGCCGTTATTTTAGCACCTTCTGGGCCTGGAGTGATTTTTGGGACAGGTATGTCTGGTTTATGTGGTTATATCGGTGGTGCTTTAGTGGGTGCTTTTTTTGGTGTGTTGGGTATACTACCAACTTATCTCATTAATCGTTACACGCAATCATCTAATTTTTTTAATCAGACAGAAGTCGATAGACGCTTGCCAGTGTTAGCAAGATGGGCGACTGCAGATTATGCCGCACTTCAAGCTGTGCTAGAAGAAGTGGTTACCGAGTATCATAACATTGGTTTTAATTTTAATGCCAGCCAAGAGAGTCATCGCTTGATACGTCAGCTTGGAAAAGTATCGCACCTACATCATAAATTAGAACTAATTAAACAGTATATGACAGCAGAATGTAAAGGTGTGCCATTAAACCAAGGTAAAAAACTTTTTCGTATCATCATGGAAAAGCTCGAACAATATAGTAGTTTAAGTGGCTCCGAAATGGTACAAGTAGCACCTTATAAGTGTCCTATTGGCGGTGAAAATCTCTGCTTTCAAGATCCGATAAAAATCAAAGCAAAATTGGCGCGCGAGCCTTTTACAGAAACAGAGATAATTGTCGATCGACGTAATTTATTTATCGCGCAGCATCAAGACTATGATAGAGTGCCTACTTTTACTTATCGTAACCAAACATATTTAGTCCCGTTGCCGAAGCATATGAACTTTAGTCCGTGTCAGTATTTGCATCAGCAGTATCCTGATTTGGTTTTACATGTCAATCAATACAAAAAGGATATTCACGAAGCATATGGTTATCAAACTGAGCAGCGTGTGTTACAAGAGATGCAAGTAGCAGGTTATCTCCGAATTAAGCCTTCCTACAAACAATCAACTATGAAAAAACTCAAGCAATCGTTTCAGTGGGTTAGAAATAGTGTTTATGCCTTATTTAATCGTTCTGTTTCTAGGTCAGACTGTATTGAACTGGATCGGCTACCATTATTCAGTTGAATATTTTTATTGTCGCATGAAAAGTCTTCAAAAACCGATAGTGTTCGATTTTTGGTCCAAATGCAGGTTATAATGATGATCGTCTTTACCCCAGGATTTTTTGATGGCATGGATCATACTCGTTATTGTGATTGTAGTGGCATTTTGTTTTGTGCCACAGCTGCGCTTTATAGTGTTATCACGACCACTATTGCGCTGGTTTAAAGCGTCGCAGCCAGAAATTAGTGCCAGCGAGCGAGATGTATTGGAGTCTGGTAATATTTGGGTTGAGCGTCATTTTTTTGATGGCGCAACTGCTGATATCAATAAGATTATCCATATGCCCGCATTGAAGCTTACGCCTTTGGAGCAATCCTTCCTCGATAATCAAGTGACGCAGCTATGCAGTATGTTAGATGATTGGGAAATTACGCATGAGCTACACGATCTTCCGCCAGCTGTATGGGATTATATTAAGCAACAAAAATTTTGGGGGCTGATTGTCGATAAGGCCTATGGAGGGCTTGCGTTTTCTGCTTATGCACATTCTCAAATTATTACCAAAATCGCTTCGAAAAGTTTTTCTGCAGCACTGACCGTGATGGTGCCAAATTCGCTGGGGCCGGCAGAATTTTTATCACATTATGGTACATCAGAGCAAAAATCTTATTACTTACCACGTTTAGTAACTGGCGAAGAACTTGCTTGTTTCGGCTTAACGTCACTGGATGCGGGTAGTGATGCAACGGCAATGCATGATATGGGCATCGTATGTGAAGGTGATTATGAAGATAAGCGTTGTTTGGGTATTAGGCTTAATTTTGCTAAGCGCTACATTACATTAGCACCCATTGCGACTTTAGTAGGCCTGGCATTTAAATTGAATGATCCACAACACCTATTGGGTGAGCAGACTGATATAGGGATTACATTGGCATTAGTGCCCACTCATCTCGCTGGCATTGAGAAAGGCGGTCGCCATGATCCCATGGGGCATGCTTTTATGAATGGGCCGATTTCGGGCATGGATATATTTATTCCACTGGATTTTGTAATTGGTGGACGTGAGTGTGTTGGTCAGGGTTGGCGGATGTTGATGGAGTGTTTGTCAATTGGGCGGAGTATTTCATTGCCATCGCTCGGTATGGCAAGTGCTGCGATCTGTTACCGTATGTCGGCTTCATATGCGTTGTTGCGACACCAATTTCATCGTCCTATCGGTGATTTTGAAGGTATACAATTACCATTGGCTGCAATTGGCGGTATGACTTATATGATTCAGGCGCTGCGTTTATTGACACTTGAAGGTGTTGATCAAGGTCTGCATCCAGCAGTCGCTTCTGCGATTAGCAAATATCAAGTCAGTGAGTTAGTGCGTAAAGTTGTGAATTACGCGATGGATATTCATGGCGGGCGGGCATTGCAAGATGGGCCGCGAAATTATCTTGCACGGTTGTACAGCGCAGCACCTATTTGTGTTACGGTTGAAGGGGCAAACATTTTAACGCGTTGTTTGATCATCTATGGTCAGGGTGCACTGCGTTGTCATCCTTTTCTACAACATGAGATAGATGCAGCACAGAATGATGATATTGCTGCATTCGACCGTATAGTGGTACGACATATCGGTGTTCTACTTAAGACTGTTGTGCTGGCTAGTATTAGCCCTTTTCGTCGTTTCAATAACTATGAAAAAGCGATTAAACACTACAGTTTAATGTTTAGTTTGATATCTGATATTACGATGATGGTTGCCGGTAAGCGATTAAAATTTAAAGAAGCATTATCAGGACGTCTGGCGGATACTTTAAGTTATTTATACATTGCAACGGCAACTTTAAAGTACTTTACTAGCAATGGAAAACCCGAATCAGAACAATTGGTTATGCGCTGGTCTTTAGAATATAGTCTATCCAAGATTGAGCAATCTTTTACCAGTATCCTCGATAATTATCCATGCAAGCATTTAGGCAAAATCTTGCGTTGGTTATGGTTTCGGCGACGTTTTAGCGGGCCAAGTGATGCTTTAGCCAAGCGTTTGGCTTTGTTTATGCAAAGTGACCGTGAACTGCGTGAGCGATTGACAAGTTGTTGTTATACTGGTGACAATGCTCAGGATCCTTGCTTTCGTGTAGAGTATGCATGGCTTTCACTCCTACAAGCGAAGGATGAACAGCCAACGACTGTATTAAATAAATTGATTCAAGATGCGCTAGAAGTAGACGTATTTGAATAGGGAGAGTTTTATGAGTAAACCAGTTTATGTTGTTGATGGTACTCGTACACCTTTTTTGAAGGCACCAAGATCAGGCCTGGGTAGGTTTAGCGCATCTGATTTGGCGGTACAAGCAGGCCGCGAACTATTGGCACGTCTGTCCTTAGATCCGCGCGTGATTGGAGAGACGATTTTTGGTTGTATGATGCCAAGTGAAAATGAAGCTAACATCGGACGTTTGATTGGCTTGCGTCTGGGTTGTGGTAATCAAGTACCTGGTTGGACGGTGCAGCGTAATTGTGCTTCGGGTATGCAGTCTTTAGATTCGGCGATTAAAGATATTCAATGTGGTAGGCACCAATTGGTACTTGCAGGTGGTACCGAAGCGATGAGTCGTGCACCATTGCTGTATCGACCACAGATGGTCAAATGGTTTGCGATGATGGCTGCATCAAAAACACTGCCCGCAAAGCTGGGCATGATGATGAAGCTAAAGCCGCAGCTGATGTTTGCACCCATCATCTCTTTGCTAAAAGGCCTAACCGATCCTATCTACGATATTAATATGGGACAAACCGCAGAAATCCTCGCTTATGATTTTAATATTACGCGCGAAGAAATGGATACTTTTGCCCTACATTCACAGCAAAAAGCATTAGCGGGATATGTGGAAACACACTTCAAAGAAGAGGTGGTGGCGATTTACGATACGCATGGCGATTATTATATGCAGGACAATGGTATTCGTGAAGATACCTCACTTGAGCGACTGGCTAAACTCAAACCGATGTTTGATCGAAAATTTGGAAGTGTGACGGCAGGTAATAGCTCACAAATTACAGATGGTGCTGCGGTACTGCTATTGGCGAGTGAAGAAGCGGTTAAAGAATATCAATTGCCTGTATTAGGGCGTATCGTTGATACACAATGGGCAGCTCTCAATCCCAAGGTTATGGGTTTGGGGCCGGTGATCGCGTCAACACCATTAATGCAAAAGCATAATCTCACATTGCATGATATTGACCGTTGGGAGATTAACGAGGCATTTGCCGCACAAGTCATAGCATGTATAAAGGCCTGGGAAAGTGATGCATTCTGCCAAGAGCATTTCGGTACACAGGCATGGGGCAGCTTAGATCAAAGCAAATTAAATAGCGATGGTGGTGCGATAGCAATCGGTCATCCAGTAGGTGCTACGGGCGCACGTATCGTTTTACACTTGCTCAATACATTAAAACGCACTGGCGGTAAGCGGGGTATTGCCACACTTTGCATCGGAGGTGGGCAAGGTGGTGCGATGCTGGTAGAAGTTTAATAAGGAGAATCGTGTGACGACATATCAACATTGGCGGCTTGAAACAGATAGCGACCAAATTGCATGGCTAACTTTCGATCGCGAAGGTACCTCAGTGAATTCATTAAGTCGTGATGTGCTTACCGAACTAGATCAGATCATCAATACACTTGTTGAGACGCGTCCAGTCGGACTCGCAATTGTATCGGGTAAAGAAAGTGGATTTATAGCAGGTGCTGATATCACACAATTTACCAAGCTTAAAACTGCTGATGAAGCATTTGAATTGATCCGTCAAGCACAAATTATCTTCGATAAATTAGAGCTATTACCCTTTCCCACAGTAGCTTGTATTCATGGTTTTTGTCTGGGTGGTGGCACTGAATTAGCTTTGGCATGTCGTTATCGTATTGCCACAGAAGATACATCAACTAAGATTGGCTTGCCTGAAGTAAAACTGGGTATCCATCCAGGTTGGGGTGGTACGGTACGTTTACCGTTGTTAATAGGTGCGGTTAAAGCAATGACGATAATGTTAACAGGACGTTCATTTTCAGTGAGTGCAATGGCGAAAATGGGTGCTGTCGATGCTTGTGTGCCATTGCGCGAATTAAAGCGTGCTGCGCGTTATTATTTACTAAATAAACCACGACGGCATAGGCCTGCTTGGTATGAGGGTTTTGTTGCTTCACCATTTTTACGCCCACTGGTGGGTAATGTTTTTTATGCGCAATTGCGCAAGAAAAAAGTACAAAAAGCACATTACCCTGCTCCCTATGCAATTATACGTAACTGGGTGCGCGATGGAGCACGTGGTAATGCGATGATCAATGAAGCAAAGTCAATTGCAGAGCTAATGATTGGATCAACAGCACGTAATTTAGTGCGGGTATTCTTCTTGCAAACCGATATGAAAACGGTTGCTAGAGGATCTCAATTTAAAGCACGTCATGTGCATGTGATCGGCGCAGGTACTATGGGTGGTGATATCGCTGCTTATTGTGCGTATAAAGGCATTCATGTCACACTCCAAGATCAATCACCAGAGCGTATTGCGCCTGCCATGGGGCGTGCCTATAAACTGTTTAAAAAGAAATTAAAGCGCCCGAGCTTGATTCAAATGGCGATGGATCGCTTGCAGCCTGATGTCGAAGGTCGTGGTATCACACGAGCAGATTTAATTATTGAGGCAGTGTTTGAAAATTTAAAAGTAAAACAAGACATATTTAAAAAAGTCGAGCAGCACGCTAAACCTGGTGTAATTATTGCGACTAATACATCGAGTATTCCACTAGAGGAAATTGCAACTGTATTAGAGAATCCACAACGTTTAGTTGGCATTCACTTCTTTAATCCAGTAGCAAAAATGCCATTAGTTGAAGTGGTTCATGGGCAGCAAACGGAACAATCAATTGTGACGAATGCTGCTAAATTTGTCACACAAATTTCTCGCTCACCAATTGTAGTTAAGAGTAGTCCCGGGTTTTTAGTCAATCGTATTTTAATGCCATACTTAATGGAAGCGATGAAAATGCTTGAAGAAAATTTCACGCCACATGTCATCGATAAAGCAGCTGAGCAATTTGGTATGCCGATGGGTCCAGTAACATTGGCTGATATGATTGGGCTTGATGTCTGTCTGTCAGTAGCTAAAGAGTTAAGTCAACTTTTTGGTGGTGAAGTACCAGCAGCACTTGAAAAAATGGTTGCCGAAACGCATCTTGGTGTTAAAACAGGGCGCGGTTTTTACACATATAAAAATGGCATACCTGAAAAATCAACTGAAGCATCAGAGCCGCGTGATTTAGATGTGCTACAAGATCGTTTAATTTTGATTATGCTTAATGAGGCAGTTGCGTGCCTTGATGAGGGTGTTGTGTCCAGTCAGGATATGTTAGACGCAGGTATGATTTTCGGTACTGGTTTTGCACCATTTCGTGGCGGCCCGTTGCATTACGCTCAGCACAGAGGTTATGATCATGTGGTCGAAACGCTTGAATCACTTGCCAGCCGTTTTGGTGATAGATTTAAGCCAGTCCCTGGTTGGCAAAAACTCTTATCTTCAAGCCCAAAATTCCAACAATCACAAGCTACGACAATAGAATCATAAGGAATCTTTATGCACCCATTAGCCGATAAACCAATAGATGTTTTTGAAGTTTTTGATTCATCATTTAAGCGTACCCTACCGGTATTAAAAGAAACGTTTAGTACGATTATTTTGTTGACGCTAGCACAGGCTTTTATTATCTATATCTCGCCCTTATCTAGTTCATATTATTTCAATATGATAGTTGAAATAGTCGGGTTTATCTTTTTTATATATTGCGGTGGCGTTCTTCTGTATCAGACCAATCAACTTTTTATCTGTGAGCCCGTTACCTTGCAAGAAGCCTGTCAAACAGTATTGCGGCGCAGTCTCAGTTATTTTGCAATTATTATTTTAATCGCAGCGATTATTGTCGGTTATTACGCATTGATGGCACATGTGTTTCGTCAGCCCGCAGGTACGCAAAACAATGTCGATATGGCCATTCATGGCTTGTTATTTGCAATAGTCGGCTTAATGCCCATTTTACTCTTCGTTGTATTTGAGCTGTTTGCAATACCATTGGTATTACTGCGTAAAGTTTCAGTCTTAAAATCCTTATTACGCAGTTATCAATTGGTTGGCATGCGCTGGTTACCAGCCTTTAGCGCTTATGCGATGATTGGGATTATATTTGTCTTGGTTACGCCTAATACCCAGCATGCACATTTCTTTTTACGTTATCATCTCTTAATTTTATTTAATTTCGCTATCTTCTGTCTTTTGGCGCCATTTGTTGCAAGTTATGTTTTGATTATGCTACATGATTTTGAAACACGCTATCGTTTTGCTGTTCGAGAAGTGTCAAGTAAGTGACCTTGTAATCCATAATTTTTATGCTTATTTTCCACTGCAAATCTGCAGTGTGAAAATATGCCGGTGTTTGCTACAGAGCCTTCTTGATAGGCGTTAGCTTTTGAGTTTGAGGTTAGCTGCGACGGCTTTTCTAACACGGCCTCCAAAATCCTTGCTGCACGAGCTCCGGGAGTATCCTCTAGTGCTTTGATTTGTTTTGATCTGTTGTTTGTATATTGTTGTGGAAATACTTCTCTTTCTTTATTATCAGATAATGCTTTTGATATTTGCTGCTCTCTAACGTGATCACATATTTTTTTGCCTAAACCAACGGTTCCGCCAACAGTTGTTTTGATGGCGGTGCCAAATAACACATGGGCGAGGTAATTTGATTTAACTGCTTTAGCGATTGCACCTATAGCTGTGCTAATGACGCCACCACCACCACCACCGATGATTGCTAGCATGAGTGGTGCGAAACCAGCAGAAATACAAGCTAAGCCAATAATTGTTGTCATCGTACTTAAAATTTTATATTTATTACCTTTAATCGATTGAATAAATCCATTACCATTTTTTTCGGCTGCATTTTCTTTATCGGCTTGTACTGCAAATTGTGCACTTATGCTCGGTGCTAATGTTGCGCGGATAATGAGCCTTGGTATTTGAAAAATCTTAGCGATAGTGTTACCAAATAATCGTTTTGTTCCGTTCTCGAGTAAACGTAGTGGTGCTTCAGTTACGAGTCGTACAAGCGAGCTGATGGCTTTAACAGGCGTTAAGACAAATAGCTTTAATGGCATATAAGCTAAGCCTAGTGCTGCTGTAATTGCTAGCGCTGGCACATAGAATAACTGTTTAGCGATAAAGGTGGGTGTGCTATCGTTATCGCGTGATTTTACCCATCGCTCTGCTAGAGCGTGTGCAAGGTTAAATGGCTTAAAGCCAAGTGGATTACCAAAAAAGCCATCTCTAATATATTGATGTTGAGGGTCCTGATCGTTTGGTGTTCCGTATATCTCTCTGAAAAATCTCTTAAAATTCTGTCTCATGCTACACTCTTAATACTTCGTTAATAATTTGCTTTTTTAATATTTTAATATTTAAACATATTCAGGTTAACAAAATATTAAATTTTTGGCATTTTTGATAGTTATCAGGCGTTGCTTAGGTCAGATGAGGCGAGAGCGTGTGTGTCAGCTGCTAGACGCTGTAATTTTGGTGCGAGCAATGTGAGTGTTAGCGATAGTGCAATTGCAATTAAGCCAAATTCATAGAAGCGTGTGGTCAGTATTTTATCGTCAATGAGGGGGTTAATGGTTTGGTATGGATTAACTGTTAATTTATAAATTGAGTTTGCAACGTAAATACCAAAAGCATTTGATAGCAGCCAAATACCAATAAGATAAGCTTCGCAGTGTTTAGGCGCATATTTATTTATCATCACAAAGCCTGTCGGTATTATCAGCAGCTCTGCTGCGCAAATCAAAACATAACTTATAGTAGCCCAGTGGCTGCCAGTTGAAAGTAATAAATAAGCAAACCCAATTAAACCGATACCAATAGCAAAGTTATAGGGTAGTGCGAGTGTACGTTTTTTGATATAGAAATAAAGCCACATGATGCTAAACAGACTACCCAAAATTACGATGCACAGTGGATTAAAGCGTAAAAAATCTCCGGCCGGTACTGAGAAGCCGGAGAGGGTGTGGTTAAGTTTGTGTTCGACAAAGACATTGATAATGCTAGGTTGAAGTGCATACAGTATCCAGAACGTCATACCAAATGAGGTGATAACAAGAAATGTAAAGATTCTTTTACGTGTCGCAAAATCGGCTGTTTGGATCGCTTTACTGATAAAAAACAACGCGACCATCGCAAAAACGATAAGTGTGAGTGCATTATATTGTGTATGTTGCATCAAAAAACTGCTTACTGGAATGAGCGCCAGAAGACAGACAATACCAATCACGCGTTGTTTTAGGCTAAATTTGCCATTAAAGATACGATTAATCAGCCTAAAATTGCGTATATTAAATAGTAAAATGAATAGCGCAAATACATACAATACAGCACTCATTAAAAAGCAGCTTTGGTAACCCCAATTAGCAACCATTGAATGTGCCATCGTAAGCATAATCATTGCTGCGGCATTCATCAATGTATACATTAGTGTGTAGCCAGTCATGAGTTTTTGTGGTTGTTGTTTGAGAACACGCCCCAGCATAATATAAAGATTTGCAATACCAATAGCATTACCAACAGAAAGTGCTGCAATACCAATATAAAAATGGGTTACCGTTTGAAAGCATAGTGTATATAAGCCTGTGATGGCAAGTGATAGGCAGACAATAGTTGAGAAAAAATAGCCAAGTAAGCGTTGGGTGATGTAGCAACCAATAACGGGTAGCGCAAACAGTAAAATAATAAAAGTCGTATTCAGAGCAAAACTGGCAGATTCATCCAGATTAAGCATGGTGACCACATACGAGGCCAGTTGCGAGTGTACCAGTGTAAAACCAGCAGCTACCAGTGTGATGATTGCGAGCGTCGAGATAAAACCTTGGGGGAATTTAATTAGTTGTTTCATACTCATTAAACTCCCCACAAGAGCTATATAAAGAACTTAAGCTTCGTCGCTAGTGCGAAGTTCAGCTTCGTTTTCGCTTTTCAAAGACTCAAGGTCATTCAAAGGAATAACAGCAGCTAGCGCTTTACCACGACGTGTTAAAATCACACGTTCATTGCCATAAGCAGCTTTATTAATGAGATCAGAAAAGTTTTCGCGAGCTTCAACAGTAGTCATTTTTAACATAGTCTTATCCTATTCGTATACATTTTATCAGTTAGTTACATTTCCATTGTGTGAGTTACAAAAATCGTAACCCGCCAATCTTCCAGTCGATCCCAAATGTACATGGTTTGCTCTCACATTGCAAGCATCAGTTTGAAGTTTTTCCTTAATAAATCTTTATGACACTGTAAAATAACGCTTTTTAGTTGCCTTAAATAGCCATTTGGTACAAGGTCCAGCATAAAAATTCTACAGTGTAGTGGAGACTGCTGTTGCCGCGGTTGGGTATTTTTATCCGCTTACTTTTTGCGGGTTTATGTGGGCGTAACATCACAATATCAATCTCGTAAAATTGACAAGCTTGTTGCGCCCAATAGCGATGAAGGCCATCAACAATAAAAGTGATTTGTGCATGTTGCATCGGATGATCTGGGAAGATCACTTTTTTGTAGGTGTTTGGTGTTAAAAGCTTACTCGCAAGCGTACCTTTGGTGGCGTTGTCGATAATGGTAATGGGTGTACTGAGCTTGGTGAGGTAATCATAGAATAATACGGATGCAGTTTTACGATTATCACTTACGAGATGTGGTTTGATAATGTTAAGAAATTTGCGCTTTAGACTTTCAAAGACTTTTTTGTCTTTCGAGTAAAGTTTTACTTCTATATAAGGCATAGCTGCACGATAACCGAGATGCACTGGTAAATCTTTCGCAATCGCATCAAGTTGTTCGGCTATCTGTGCTTCACTTAAGCCGAGCAAAAACCAGTGTGCTGTTTCAAAGTATTGAATAAAACCATGCTTATGAAAAATAGGTAACACATGTTGGGTGAGTAGAGGTCGACATTCATGTGGTGGCCCGGGTAGCATAAAGATGGGTTTACCGTGGTGATTGACATAGCAGGCATTGGCAGTCCCACGGGTATTCTCGAGTATGCGCGCGGTCTCTGGGAAAAAACATTGTTGTTTGTTTGATTCAGGCACAGCCAGGTTGAGTGACTTGAGTCGAGTTTGAATATGTTGCCAGCTTAAATCATCAAAAATGAGTGGTTGGTCAATTGCTTTTGAAAGTGCGTTACGCGTGATGTCATCGCTAGTGGGGCCAAGTCCACCAATAGTGATTAAGCCTTGGTGATGCTCGAGTAAATAGTTTATTGCTTGAGTAATATCGTCAAGATTGTCCGAAACGGTCAGTTGTAAGCCAGGCCGCATATGATGGTCAAATAATGTTTGCGCAATGAATTGTCCGTTCGTATTCGCAATATCACCGTTAATAAGTTCGTCACCGGTGGCGAGTATGGCTATTTTAGGTGTTTTTGTCATCACATTAGTATAAATGTACATTGCTCAAAGCTAAAGCTTTATTTATAATGCCTGACACTGTGCTGTTTAAGGAGTAGTCATGACATTTGTAGTTACAGAAAAATGTATCAAATGTAAATTTACTGATTGTGTTGAAGTCTGTCCGGTTGATTGTTTTCGTGAGGGTCCTAACTTTTTGGTAATTGATCCAGACGAATGTATTGATTGCAATATTTGTGTTCCTGAATGCCCGATTGAGGCTATTTATGCTGAGGATGACTTGCCAGAAGATCAACAACAATTTTTGCAGATTAATGCGGATCTTGCGAAGGAGTGGCCATCGATCACTTCGATGAAAGATGCACCAGAAGATGCTGATGACTGGCGTGAAACGGAAGGAAAGATAAAATACCTCGAGCGGGAGTGGCAGCAATAATGGTAACACCACAAGAAATTAAACAATGGATAGAAGCAGGACTTGCAGATAGCCACGTTGAGATTGATGGCGATGGCCAGCATTTCGAAGCGATGATTGTATGCCCTGGTTTTGCGGATAAAAATGAGATTCAACGCCATCGTATGGTATATTCAGCATTAGGTGATAAAATGCAACAAACCATACATGCACTTTCTTTTAAAACACTAACGCCCGATGAGCTAAACAAATAAGTGAGATAAACATGATCCAAGAAAAAATAGACACACTCGTTAAATCAAATCCATTGGTTTTATTTATGAAGGGCACTCCTGATTTTCCACAATGTGGTTTTTCTGGCAAGGTAGTGCATTTGCTGAGTCAATGTGGTGTGAATATGCATGACTGTGTTGCGGTTAACGTGCTGGAAGATCCGGACATGCGCCAGGGAATTAAGGATTACACGCAATGGCCGACGATCCCACAGCTTTATATTAATGGTGAATTTGTTGGCGGCTGTGATATTGTGACCAATTTATTTGAGCAGGGCAAGCTTCAAGAAATGCTAAAAGTATAAGACTTTTAGTGCATCGCACCAAGGGTCTTATAATGGAGGGGGAGATGCGCGTAAGATTTACAGGATCAAGGCTGGTAAAGTCTGATGTGGGCAATGCTGATGCTATGCTCTACGGTGGATTTATGGGTTATGGTTTGGGCGTGCTTATAGCTACGGGAGTTGGAATTGCGTCCTCTGGTTTGATTTTGGCTCCGCTGTGGGTAGGTAGCATTGCTGGGATTTTTGTGGGTGGGGTGCCGTTGTGGTACGGTGTTACAGCACAGGTCACACGAGAACTTGTTGAGCAGCCTAATGCCCGAATTTACTTCTATCGACCACAAAATAAACAAGATACTTATGATGCATTCTTAAAGCGCCTTTATCCAACACTGAGACCAGGAGATCTTGTTGTTAATACGAAAAACTCAATGGATAAAGTTAATATTGCATATGTCATCGAGCACAATAGAAAGCTTGAGTGGACTATCCCTGCTGACAGCGTTACAGCAAAAAAAGTAATGATAGCTGAACAAGCAACACGTTTTAATCATAAAAAACTCAGAAAAGCACTTATCATCTCTCCTGATGCGACTTTAGTGCAACAACATTATAATAGCAAATGTTTAAAGCGCTCGATTAAGCTGAGTGTTATAGGTGCAATTGCTGCAGGTATATTAGCCTGTGTGCTATTTGGGTTTCCACCAACAACTGCACTTGGTGCAGTTGGTTTTGTGCTATTAGCAGGCTTTATTGCAAGTGGAGCAATCGCTGGCGCAACAGCAGGCGTTTTAACAGATACACCACATAATGAGCCTAAGCTATCTCAAAAGAGTATGTTTGCAGTAGCAGTACATAAAACTGAAACAGTTAAACCAGTAAAACAATTATTTCCATTATAAGAGAGGCAGATATGTCAACAAGCGAGGAAAAGATCATTAATAATGTTCGAGATACAGGTGATGTATGGAGTTTACGAAACCACTTTGATATGGTGCCGACAACAATGGGCTCTGCAGCTGTAGGCTTTAGTGCAGCTGGTATTGCAGCATCGGGTATATTTTGTCCGGTGATTCTAACTGGCTTTATTTTTGGGTTTGTCGCATCGGCAACGTTCACTTTAGAGACAGTCAATAGCATTTCAGATAAATTGATTGATAGCAATGTACCGCTGAGATTTTTCCACCCGAGTGAAGATGAAAATACTTATGATGACTTTCTAAAGCGTATATATCCAAGTTTAACGCCGGGTGCGTTGCTGATAGATACAACTTCTAATACTGATTCAATTACGATTACGTATAAACTGGATGATGAGCATAAACTTGAATGGCGCATACTTAAATCTAGCGTCATAGGTAATGATATTTTACAAGCGGAGAGGCGATCCGAACATAGAGTGAATAGTGATGAGAAAAGTCTAAAGTTAAGTATTTTGCTGATGTCTAAAGAGGACTCTCCTGTTTTTTGTTATCATTCAAAAAAACGCAGATCACGTGCTACCAAGTGGAATTATGGTTGCACTTTGGCTACAGGTATTGCGGGTGCGATTATTGTAGCATCACTTGGCTTTCCACCTTTAGGATTGGCCTTATTAGGTTTGTGTATATTTGCTGCCAGTATGATTGGTACGACCTATGGTGCATTTTCTTACAAACTTCATAAACAGTCACAATCCGCGCAATCAATTAAATTATCTACAGCCAATGATTCGGGTTTGTTGGTACGTAGTAAAAAGGTTGCGGATGAATATCGAAGAGAAAATAACGCGCTATTTTCGAACAAATTCATAGACTATGCTCCGATAGGGACATACTTTTAAACAGACCTACTTTACATTTACCAAAAAGTGTTTAGAATCCTAGGCAATGTTGTTATTAGAGGATAAGGATATCAAAAACAATTAACTGAGTACCATCTTAAGTTCTTTTTGAAGCTACAACATTTATAATTTTATTTTATTCAATTTACGATGGAGACGTTGTTATGCCTACGATAAGACTCGCCGATTTAGATATCACTTATTACGAAAAAAATGCCGAATTAAAAATTGTTGAAGAGATGTTTGAGTTGATCGGACAACGTTTTCCAAACTGGCCATTAGCGCTATTTGTACCATTAATTAGAAAAATCCTTGAAAATACAACTTTTGATCGAAGATTAGCTAAATATATTGTTGGTTCGAAGTTTAGTTCAGATAAAAAGTTAGTAACTTTTGCGGATGATGTTGAACGTAAAGATCCTATTATTCCTATCGATTTAGATAGCATTTTGCACCTTGCTGTAGTGATGGATGATGAAAAATTTTTGAATTGTCTATTAGATAGTCCGCGTGAGTATGGTGTTGGTGAAGATATTTGTTACTTACTAAGCAAAGACAACTTTAGCCTATTAAGTGTGGCAGTTAGATTATGTAGTCATCCAGTAGTGTTGCGTATTAAGGATTTGTATACTGAAAATAGGTTGCTGCCGGCAGCACTGAAAGCAAATGGTCAGCATCAGGCTTTATCAATAGCGATACATCAGTGTTCAGCGACAGAAGCAGCTTTAAAACAGTGTCAGTTAGCAGTTGTACCGCTTAATACTGATATGACTGCAGCAGATGAGTATGATGAGTGCCAGCGCAAACTTACAGTTGCTCAAGCAGTATATAATCAAGCGCGTGATATTTTTAGACTGGTGACGGGCGCTTATCATGTAACAGTGCCAGAAAATGCTTTGCGAGCGAGGGGGTTCGAATTATTTCAAGTTGCACTGCGCACACAAAACTTAGATCTTTTTAGAGAAGTCATCAGTTTGTATGATAAATTAGATTTGTTGGATGCAGCATTAATGGCACCGGACAGACTAAAACAGAATTGGAGCACATCTAAAATAAAATCCTTAAACATGGGCAGTATGAGTCAGCTCAATGATACGCCTGCTGATATTGAAGCAAGGTCATACTGGGCACTTAAATATGTTGTAAATCAGGCTGATAATATTGAGTTGGTTGATTTTATTTTAAATGAGTGCTTCAGTGATGAGGAGCGTCAATTTGCATTACGATCCGATGGATTTAAGGTTATTCATTGCTTGTGTGCAAAAACTGTCAATGATGATACCCGCGAGTATCTTATGACGTTGACAGCATATTTGCTCGAACACTTCGAACGATATGCTGATGTGGCAATGGATCTTATTCGTAGTAATGAGTTTGCTCTAATCAATTTTGCAGTTAGGCTGTCTAACTTGGATATACTCGATAAAGTTATTACTTTATATACGAGCATGCAAAGTCATGAATATAAAATCCCTACCTATAAAAGTCTGATGCATGAAGTGCTGGTTGCAAAACAGTTTCATTTATTGAAAACTGCTATTGGCACGGGCAACCTGGTAGTACTCAACCGTGTGCGACAGTTATATGAGTTTGTTCATGTATCTGATAAAAAGACAGCATTTCAATTAGCATTAGCACAATATCATGTTGATACCGAATTGCCTTTATTGGCTTATGTAGCATCCACTACTTATAGCAATGTTGAGGTATTTAAAGCCGTAGTTAAATTTTATGCTGATAAGCCGATTAAGAAGATGTTGCCAACTTTAACAGATGTATTTGTTAATACGGATAATTTGATAGCGCTAGATATTAAATGGGCATTGGTGCATATACTCAGTGATTTAAAACAGGTGGATTTATTTGAAGATGAAATAATGCTGCTACGCCACTGCTTGATGGAATCATGTAAAGTTTATAGTCTCGCTGAATTAACTAACAAACTCGAATCTTTGGGTATCGAAGCGCTACCAGAATCTGTAGTTAAATATCGGCGGGATTCAAAAGATGCATTCAATCAGCCATATAAGTTGTTAACTGTTGCAGCAAGGTATGCTTGTGTTGATATTTGGGAATGGATATTGAAGCAGTACCACTCTGATGGTCGTGAACAAGTGAGCTATCACTTGAATACAGCAATGTTTGGTGACAACGAAAAATGTGTTGGTTTTGATGTATTAGCGTCTATATTTGAACGTAACGTCGCTGATATTAGACCGATGATGCGTATGCTATTTAATCGTGTTTCTACTATTAATATTGCTAGAACGTTAGTCAAGATTAAGCAACCTGTCATTTACAATAAAGTTATTTTCGATAAGCGAGAATGGCGTTATGAATTGTTAAAGAATGTTCTAGTGAGATCACCTCGACACTATGCGCGCATTGCTGAGGTAATGGAGATATATCTTCATGTTGGAGAATTAACATCTACATCTGTGCAACAGCTCAATGAATTGGTTGATGTAGTTGCTTTTATTACATTCTGTAGTCGCAATCAAGATAAATATGCAGATTTATTAATAGCACTATTAGCAACGCGCATCTCTAAATATAATGCTACTGACCTTGTTGTTTCACCTAGGGCATATCTACTGACACTTCTAGATGATAAGTTAAATCGTGAGCTCGTATTTAATCTTGAAAGACGCGTTACAGACTTAATTCTTTCTAGGGTTGACGTAGATGAAGATGATGACTTTGAATTTAAAGCATTTGCAGGTAGGAGTATTGGAATATTAAAGGGTGGGGTAGAAAGTCATATTACACATGCTGCAGCGTTAGATTTTATTGGATGCTATGAGGATTATAAGGCTTGTGACCCAACCTCAGAACAGAGGAATGTGGCATTAATGCGTGCAGAGCGTGTCATGAACGAAACACAAGCCCAAGCAGAACTCCAGAAGATGGCATGTCAGCCTGATGTTGATGAGCCGTCGCTACGTCCGTTAGTAACACTCTTAAGAAAGCATTTTGCTATTGACCTGAAAAATCTACTACATCAGTATAACTGGCCACTAGACAAACTGATACTCAATAGTCAGCAGATCATAAGCTGTGTTGAGCAACTACAAAAAAATCCATATCTCAAGGGTTTTCATTATTTTACCTTATTCGATTTAGCAATCTTAACTGGCGATGCACGATTTGTTGCGAATATTCCAAGCTTGCCTAATGTCAAATGGGTTTGGGATGGTGTGAAAATCGCTGAGAACAGTGTCTTGGAACTTGATGAGCGTGCGCTTATTTTAGCTGCTTATACCGATAATATTGATATGCTTGAGTTAGTTAAAAATCACTTATCTGGTCCTATTGAAAATGAACTTTTATTGTTCCAACTTGCCGTACGTAATGCAAATCTAGATACGGTTAACTATGTGCTGAGCCTCATAGGGGCTAGATCTCAGCATAATTTGCTTAGGGCTCAAGCGCATGTTTGTTTGCGTTTAGTTATTAAAAATAAACATTTCGATGTAATCGAGCACGTCATCAATCTTTATGCAAAACACGGACTGCTACGTGATGCACTGCGTGTTGAATCCTATACGTTGCTAAAAGAAGCTGTATCGTTGGGTGACATATTCGTACTCCAGCGTGTGATACATGCCTATCGAATAAGTGGTGTACTCAATGAGGCACTTAAAGCACTCGATACAAACTGTTTATATACTGCGATTCGTAGTGCTGATCTTGCCGTATACGACTGTATTGCTGATCTGTACAGTGAAAAAGCCTTAAAAACGATGTTACTCTCAGATAATATTGAATCCCTGGTTATTGCAGCTGAAGTAGGAAACAAAGCAATTTACGATAAAATCTTTATGTATGTCGAACGTAATGTACAAACGCTAGTAATGCGTAATGACTTTCTAATACGTATATTATCAACTAACGTGCCGCAGTTTGTCATAAGTGTGATAGATTCATTTAAGCCAAGCGATGTTAAGAAAATATTTATGCATGCGCTCTATCCAAATGATAAGCCTAATATCGAGTCGTTACTTGCTGTTATTAAGCTGGCGAATGTTGATGTTCTAGAGTGGTTTGTCGATATATTTAAGACGCTTGCGTTTACTAAAAAAGTAGGCACTTTTTCAAGTACTAAGTATAATCTATTACAAGAATTTCTTGATAATGAAGCAGTATTAACGACTGCGATGCAAACGGGTGACTGTGCTATTTTCAATAAAGTACGTCATATTCAATTGTCGATGAAAAATGGTGTCGCTGAAGAAGTTGATGAAGAAAAAGAAAAAGAGTGCTGGGATCTTATTCTAGCCGCGCTTAAATCCGGACAACCAGACATTTTTGAACAATCTGGAGATAAAGATATTAGAGCGAGCTATTGCATTTATGATGCTAAGAATTATGAAGATGCGCTATTAGCCGCAATCAAGGGTGGCAGTGAACAGATCATATCTGAAGTGGTGACATATTATAAGGCGCTACCACCATCAGCAGCATTAACGGATATGAATAGGACCGATATCGCTAAAGCTGCGTTTGCTCAAAATAATCCAGAAATAGTGCAGCTGCTAGATCCTATTTTAGCTGAATTTTCTGTTGCTGATGCATTGTTTCCTTCATTGTTGTCTGATGCTGAAGATGTTGATAAATATACCTACTGCCGTAAAATTGCATATATTCTTGAGCATGGTTCAGGTGCTGTGATTAATAATTTATATCGTGAATATTATTATCAAAAACATCTTAAAGTGAGTGCGGCAACTTTGATAAGATTTTTGGTGTTAGAGTATAATGGTGATCAAGTGCGCTTGGCCTATAAGCTTTTCTTAGGCTCACATCTTGTTACAACTTTGATCCAAGAGCTCTCTGAGCGTGAAAAAATGAAATCACTATTAGAGCAAGTCATGGAAAAAAGATCTGTGGATATTGAGCAGCTTCGACCTGTTAGTATGTATTTAGACGAAGTTGAAGTGCCTGTTGGTGAAGCTTCGATTATTGAAATGCGTACGCGTGCTGAAGCAGCAGGACAAAGAGGAGCTGATGTCGGTCAGGCTGCTGCTACGGTAGAAGACGATGGCTTAGATGAAGACGACGGGAAATTATTAGTGACAGATCTGTTAGCGCATTCTGTCTTTCCAAGGTCTGACGCGGTGGAAACTGCAGCAGGACAAGAACAGCCTGCTGCTAATCGTGGTCATGTTTCTAATCTAATAGCGAAAGCTCCTAATCTCTAAAGTTGCCATAATCTAATGGTAGTTTAAAGTCATGTTCACGTAAAAGCGCGATGATTTGTTGCAAGTCATCGCGCTTTTTGCCACTGACACGTACTTGATCTCCTTGGATTGCAGACTGTACTTTGACTTTCTGCTCCTTAATAAATTTGGTAATTTTTTTGGCTGTATCAGTGGGAATGCCTTGTTTGAGTATGATTTCTTGAATGGCTGATTTAAGTTGTACCGTTGGGTCTTTTAATTCCATATGGCCGATATCGACGTTGCGTTTGGTAAGCTTGTTGCACAAAATATCGTACATCTGCTTTAACTGAAAGTCAGCCTCAGCACGCATTTTAATGCAGTCTTTTTCCAATTCGTATTTTGCATCTATACCTTTAAAATCAAAACGTGTTATTACTTCACGATTCGCCTGATCGACTGCATTTGCAACTTCGTGTGTATCAAATTCGCAACTAATATCAAATGATGACATAAACCCTCCGTTGTTCGCGTTAAATTCAAGTAGCCTAGAGTTTTGAGATATTTATGTCAACAGTTGTGCTTGATATGCGTGTCCGCGTTCAAAATTTACAAAAGAACCGTTATGCGAACTATTGGTCTACATTGCATTGACAAGTGTACTAAATAGTATATATTACTCTTATATATAGACTATGAAGTATGTGTGTGAATTTATCAAATTACATTCCTATATGCGAAGCTATTGTGCAATTAATGAATCCTTTAGTAGAGATTGTCATTCATGATATTGCTCAAAATAGCATTGCTTATATTAGTGGCAAGCTTAGCAAGCGCAAAGTAGGTGATGCAAGTTTGCTGGATACAAAAGAGCTCAATAATGTAGATAAAATAACAACCTATCCAAAAGTTAACTTTGATGGGCGACTTGTCAAATCAGTTTCAGTTTTGTTGGAAGATAAATATCTTCTGTGCATCAATTGTGATGTTTCGATATTTAATAAGATGCAAGAATTAAGTGGTGCTTTGCTTAAAATGAGTGATCAGCCTCAGTCCCTTTTTGTGAATGATTGGCAGGAAAAATTACATGCTAGTATTAATGCATATTTGCAAAATCATAACTTATCCTTTGACCAGCTTGCTCAAAATCAGAAAAAAGCTTTAGGTAGACATTTATTTGAACTTGGGGCGTTCAATGAGAAAAATGCAGCCGTATATATCGCAAAAGTTTTGGGCTTAGGTAGAGCTACTGCTTTTAAATATTTAAAAGAATGGAGAGATCAATGAACCTTTTTAAATTAGAAGAATATCTTTCAAAATATGAATTTTATGCTCAGTACTTACTGTGCTGCTCTGATGCGGAAAGCTTTGCTATGTCTGAAATATTAGATATAGCCAACCCACAACATAAAGACTTATGGAGTAATTTACAATTAGGTTATACCGAAGTTCCTGGTTTGCCAGAGCTACGCGAAATAGTGGCAAAGGAAATATACAACGGACTGGAATTAGGTAATATACTCATGTTTGCTGGTGCAGAAGAAGGTATATTCTGCGCTCTTAATGCTCTTGTGAAAGCTGGTGATCATGTGATCGTATTAACGCCTTGTTATCAATCGCTGCTTGAAATACCAAAATCAAAAGGCGCTAGTGTCACTGAGATACAACTTAGCGAAGAAAATAATTGGCGTATTGATCTTGATGCTATTAGAGATTCAATACAATCTAATACAAAATGTATTATAATTAATTTTCCGCATAATCCTACAGGGCAAGTCATCGAGGAAAAAGTGCTTCAAGCGCTTGTTGCTCTATGCTCATCCAAAGATATCTGGTTGTTTGCTGATGAGGTTTATCGGCTTCTTGGAACGCCCAGTAAACCTTGGGCATCCGCTGCTGCAAGTATTTATGATAAGGCTTTATCACTTGGTGTCATGAGTAAAGCTTTTGGTATGGCAGGCCTTAGGATTGGTTGGATTGCATGTCAAAATAAAGCCTTACTTAAAAAGATAGAGCGAATGAAGCATTACACATCTATTTGCAATAGCGCGCCTGCTGAAATCCTAAGCCTAATAGCGCTTAAATCAAAAGATATAATCCTACACAGAAACAATAAAATAGTTTCTGATAACCTTAAACTTCTCGATGAATTTTTTACAGAATATAGCTATTTGTTTGAGTGGGTTCGTCCACAGGGAGGATGCGTTGGATTTGTTAAATATAAAGGTCCTGGTTCTGTTGAGTTATTTTGCGATCGATTGGTAAACGAGCAAAATGTACTTTTGATGCCTGCATCTGTCTATGATTACTCGAGCAACCATTTTCGCATAGGATTTGGTCGTAAAAATATGCCTGAGTGCCTGAATCAATTAAAGAAGTTTTTGTACCGTGAAAATGCTTAGAGGTTGTTGACCAAAATGCTACAGCTGCTCTGAAATCAGTTTGAGTTGTGAGTAGTGGCTGTTATAGTTCATAGCATCTGACAGTTCCCAAACGCTAACGCCACGGTAATCGTGATGCGTTAGGTAGGCAGTGATTTGCTTGGTGGCGATAGGGTCGGGATAGGTAATAAACTCATGGCCACGTGTCAGCCAATAACTACTAAAGCCATTACCATGATCATAACGGTGGGCGCTATAACCATTTTTGGTATGGTCAGCAATGCCCATGCGTGCAGCGATTTTCCAGTAGGGCACAACTTTAATATTGTGATTATCGATGACATGTTGATGTAAGCCATAATGATGTGTTTTGTCAGTGCTCTTAACGCGATTAGCAGCACCATACAAAGGTAGAATAACTACCATCTTTTGATTTTCGATACCAAGCTCGCGATAACGTTTTAATACTGTTTGGAGTCCGATAATCGGATATTTCGGTGTATATTTAGCATAAGGTACATTGATGGGATCAAATGTACCATCGAGCTCGGTGTGGCTGCGTTTGTCACCATAATATTCGTAGGCCATTAAGTTAGCCCAATCAACATAATTGATCCACTGCGTGGGTTTAGGAAAGTGTTCAATAAAATTTGAAGGCAGATCAACCGTGATGATGTTATCGCTACCTTTGAGTGCCTGATGGAGATCACGTAAAAGTAGAGGAAAGCGTTCTACTTCGTGTTTAACAGGTCCATATACATTCTCCCAATCAAGGTCGATACCACTTAAACCAAGGCTTTTATCGTTCAATGTTTCTTTGATGCGAGCAACAAAACGTTTGCGCGTTTGGCTATCGGTGATTGCAAGACGCATCGCTTTGGGATGCCACAGTCCGAGTGACAGCATCAGTTTGGTTTTGAGGTGGTGTGATTTAAGCCAATTAGCAACAAAGGTGAGATTATGTTTGGTGATTGTTGCGAGTTTAAAATCACCGTTACCAGCTGGACGCAGGCTATCGACGGAGGCAGAATAAATCAGTACATCAAGATGTGCAATTGCAGCCTGATTGAGAGATAAGTCTTTATGGTTAAGTGTATGATGTCCGGGATAGTAAAAAGCAGTGAGTAGTGGTTTTGCAGCGAGCGTCGCACTCACACTAAATAATAGCGTGCTGCTTATCAAGGCCTGCTTTAACCACTGCATTAAATGCATTGTCTCTACTCGTTTTCGTTATCATCCCAGATATCTCCTTGGGTTATCGATTGCGCGTCCGGATTGTCACGTAACTCATAAATTCTTTTATATTTTTCCATCTCAGCTTGTTGTGATGCCGATCTGGGTTGGTCTTCATTGAAGGCCTTTAGTTTTATGTCAATATCGCTGACAAAATGTTTATTTACTTTTTGCATCAGTTATAATGCCCATCTTATTTATTCGTTAAATAAAACGCTTAGTCGCTGTGCGCTGAGCGTGAAATGGACACATTATGCCACATGCTGCACCAAATTTAAAATTAAAAGATTTCGATTTTCAGGCTTTATTTTGCTCAAACGGACTAAAAGAGCTAGATGTACGTTTTATTCAGCAGCTAGAACAACAAGATGCGGCCTTAGCGATACAGCTTGTCGAATATAGGCGTAACGCGGGCATCGCTGATCCGAAACAATTATCCAGCTTTTTGCTGGCGTTAGCAGCTAAGATCGAGACTTTTATTATTGCGTTATTCAATATTGAAGATGCAGCGCATGGGCTTGCGCAAGTGATTATCGATCAAGATCCCATTTTTACTTTTAAACATCACTTTGTATTGCGCTTAGCAAAGCGCCTCATTAAAGCCCCAGAAACCTTGCCAAGTTTCGCTGAATTAAATACATGGTTAAATACCCGGTTACCTGAGGCAGATGATCGTGAGTTGGCTTTAGCACAGTTAGCGCAATTATGGCTTGCCAATACTGCTCAGCATGCAGATGATATTGAGCGACTGAGTCAGTGGTGTGCGCAGGTGTTATTAACGTGTCCTGATGCAACCAAACATTGGGTGAGTTTTAAATTACCACAGAAAATCGACTATGAGCACCTAGTGCCAGTAGCGGCAGTACCACATGATCCTAGCGGGCGTTTGCAAGGTTTACCGCAAAATTAT
The DNA here is from genome assembly GCA_030429175.1 of Gammaproteobacteria bacterium. Lineage (GTDB taxonomy): Bacteria > Pseudomonadota > Gammaproteobacteria > Coxiellales > Coxiellaceae. Next base: position 16,852 of record JAUIDD010000011.1, on the reverse strand, counting down.
CGCTTGCGTGATGGTTTTGGTTTAACCGACCCACGCATGAGTGAGCGTGAAGTATTGAGTGAGATTGATTATTGTGTTTATTGCCATAAAAATGATGGTGATTTTTGTTCGCAAGGTTTTCCAGTTAAGAAAAATAATCCAGAACTGGGTTTAAAGGTTAATCCATTAGGTGACCCACTTACGGGTTGTCCACTCGATGAAAAAATATCTGAGATGCATACCCTTAAAAAAGTCGGGCAGAGTATTGCAGCACTTGCAATGGTGATGCGTGATAATCCAATGTGTCCGGCAACTGGGCATCGAATTTGTAACGATTGTATGAAGGCTTGCATCTACCAAAAGCAAACACCAGTAGATATTCCCCAAGTTGAAACGCGTATTTTAACTGATGTGTTAACATTGCCATGGGGGGTAGAGATTTATGATTTACTCACGCGGTGGAATCCATTGCGTTATGATCAATATGTGATGCAGCCGTATAATGGCAATAAAGTATTGGTTATGGGTATGGGGCCGGCGGGCTTTACTATGGCGCATCATTTATTGATGAGTGGTGCGGCAGTTGTCGGTGCCGATGGCCTTAAAATTGAACCACTTGATCCTAAGCTGATTTCACAGCCGATTTATAACTATCAGCAACTCGAAGAAAGATTAGATGAGCGATTAATGACAGGCTTTGGTGGTGTTGCTGAATATGGTATTACGGTACGTTGGGATAAAAACTTCTTAAAGCTCATTTATATTGCCCTGATGCGCCGCCCTTATTTTCAAGTATTTGGCGGCGTCCGCTTTGGTGGCACCTTAACGATTGATCAAGCGTGGGCGCATGGTTTTAATCATATAACAATTGCTGTAGGTGCGGGACTGCCTAAAGAATTACATATCCCAAATAGTTTGGCACCAGGTATGCGTCAGGCAAATGACTTTTTAATGGCACTACAATTAACAGGTGCGGCAAAAGAGCAGAGCTTAGCTAATTTACAAGTGCGCATGCCTGCGGTAATAATTGGTGGTGGTTTAACGGGTGTTGATACAGCAACTGAAGTACAAGCCTACTATATCAAACAAGTCGAAAAAACCTTATTTCGCTATGAAACGTTGTGTCAGCAACAAGGTGAAGCACAAATACGTGCAGCGTTTAGTCCACAAGATTTAAACATTTTAGATGAATTTTGTGCGCATGGACATCAAGTGCGACAATTGCGAGTTGAACAAGCACAACCTGATTTCTTACCTTTAATTCGCGAGTGGGGTGGCGTAACCATTGTATATCGTCGACGTATGCAGGATTCGCCAGCCTATCAGCGTAACTATGAAGAGTTAACCAAAGCATTAGAGGAAGGTATTTACTATGCTGAGGGGCTTGAGCCGACAGCGGTTACCGTTGATGAAAGTGGTTACTGTGCTTCACTACAATGTGTTTTGCGCGTTCAAGATAATGATGGTCAGTGGGTTAAAACTGAAGTAACACGTACTCTTCCAGCACGTAGTATCTTTGTTGCTACAGGCGCTAAACCTAATGTTGCTTATGCATTCGAACATAAAGACGATATTTCTCGAGTAAAATTTGAATATCCACGTTTTCAAATGACCGACGGTGCTTTGCAGCCAGTAACCAAAAATGGCCATGTGAAGATGGATGAGTTTGGTGCGTTTACCAGTTATGCGCGTGATGGGCGCTTTGTGAGTTTTATTGGTGACACCCATCCGATCTTTCATGGGAGTGTGGTTAAGGCGATTGCTTCTGCTAAGCGTAGTTATCCACGCGTGGTTGCAGCCCTGCAAACAGCGAAAGCAAGCGATGATTATGCTACATTCCATGATGCGATTAGTGCCCAGTTTAATATTACCATTGCTGCAATTGAGCCGCTTGATCACGCAATGAAGCTCACCATAAATGCGCCGCAATTAGCTCAAGTATTTAAGCCTGGTCAATTTTATCGCCTACAAAATTATGAAACCGATGCAGGCAATCGTTTTGCCGCCGAAGGTGTGGCTACGTTGGCTTTTAAACAAGATGTAGACGACGATCAATTATCGTTTATCTTATTTGATCGTGGTGTTAGTTCAAAAATATTAATGCAGTCTAAAGTAGGTCAGTGCTTAGCCGTTATGGGTCCAACGGGTGTGCGTTGTCATGTACCGGTAACGCCACAAAATATTTTAATTATTGGTGATGTGTTTGCAATTCCGTATTTATTGTCAGTAGGCCCTGCACTAAAAGACGCAGGCTGCACGTTACATTTTATACTTATTGGCGCACCATTCATTTGTAAAGAAAATGTCAGCCGTATTGCCGATAGTATTGCAACACTATCAAGTCCAGCAGAATTGGGGTTAGATCTGCTGAATACGCTCGATGAAGTACATGTGATTGGTTATGCCAATCTGTTGCGTGAGACGCAAAAACTCCGTGCTACAACATGGTTGTCACATTTAAAATCTAGCACCAGCTTTAAAGCCTCGGTGTATGGTCCGATGCAATGCATGCTCAAAGGCGTATGTGCGCAGTGCTTGCAGTGGCAGATCGATCCTAAAACGGGCCAACGCACTAAAGCTGTCTATGCCTGTTCCTGGCAGCATCAGCCAATGGAATTAATTGATATCAACGCACTTGATGAACGTCTCACACAAAATCATATGCAAGAAACTTTAACTAAGCTTTGGTATGCAAGCATGTTAGGGTGATGACGGTATCGAGCTTGGTAACCCATAAATTTAATCACTAATAATCAATCAGTTAAGTGTCTGCCAGTTGCGGTTATTGGCTTGGGTTATTTGTATCTACTATAATTATCATTAATGAGAAAATAAGATAGATTGGGGAAGGTAAAATGGCACATAAAAATAAGCAAACTTATTGGCCTGTTATCCACTATAAGAGAGCGCTTAATGAATTTGTAGTTAGTGATTTTTTGCCGTTGGTTAAGGAGTCACACGAAATTATTGTAGGATCAAAAATCTTGTATCAGTTTTCGAATGAGAGTCAGCGGGTCAGGTTTTCGGGGAAATCAAAATTCAACTCAAGAGAAGCGTTTAAGGCATTTTTAATAGAGCGTGCACCACGTGATTTTAAGCGTAGGTCACATTGTTTTTCAGGGGAAGATCCTTTAGCTATTCAAGTAAAAGTTGAGGTTACCATAGCAAAAAAATCGTTGGGCGCACAAAAATCAACAGATACCGATGCTTCTAAGGGTGGTGCAAATTCTTCGATTATGAAACGTATAAGCATGTTTTTTAAGTCTAAGCATCATCACAGCACTGCTGATAAGTCTGATGAGGATAAGCAGAGCTCATTTAAGCCTAAGTAAGCTTTTCTAAGTTCCGCAGTTTGGGTAGGCAGGGGCGTTTCATGAGCCAGCGTACACCAAATAAATCGACAATGCCCACCCACAAGCGATTCATAATACCGTATTTTGAATGGCCACGTGTGCGCGGTCGGTGATTCACGGGAACATTGATAATATGACCACCACTGCGTTTGATCAGTGAAGGAATAAAACGGTGTAAATGATTAAAGTGCGGCATACATAGAAATACTTCACGTGAAAATAACTTTAAACTGCAGCCAGTATCCATGCAGTCATCTTTTAGTATCGCATTACGCACACCATTACCAATACGTGATGAGAGTTTGCGTACCCAGTTGTCGTTTCGTTTTTTGCGATTACCGGCAATGAGTAATGTTGGGTAATCGTGTTGATGTTGTTCGAGTTGCCTGAGTAATAATGGAATATCGTGTGGATCGTTTTGTGCATCGCCATCCATGGTGACGACCCATGGGTACTGTGCGGCGCGAATGCCACTGACTGTTGCCGCACTCTGGCCAAAGTTGCCATCGTGATAGAGTGGGCGCAGCGTTGGGATTGTCTGGGTGAGCTTCGCTAGCGCTGTATCGGTGCCATCGGTGCTGCCATCATCGATAACGATAATTTCATAGTCTGCCACCTGATCTTTAAGGCTATCGTGAATTTCGCTGATAAACGGTTCGACATTCTCTACCTCATTGTACATCGGGATTACGATACTGATTGGAATGGTTGATTTCATGGCTTAGCTCGCTCAAAAAAAACTCATTTTAGAGAAGTTTCGCTGAAGACGCAACGATAGATTTCTGCGCCAGACTCGTTATAATAGTTACTATTTTTACAAGGAGATTTATCAATGTTTAAACAATTATCCTGTCAAGAGGCAGAGGGGCTGATTCAAGACGGAGGCGCTGTCATTGCTGATGTACGTGATATCGACAGCTATGAAGAAGGACATATTCAGGGTGCGATTCACTTATCAATGCCGATGTTACAGGATTTCTGCGAATCTGCAGATAAAAACCAGCCTATTTTAGTCTATTGTTATCACGGTATTACTAGTCAGTCGGTAGCGCAGCATTTGGTTGAGCAAGGTTTTGTCGAAGTCTATAGCTTGATTGGTGGTTTTGAAACATGGAAGGTTCATCATTCTACATCTGATAAATCCTAATGTCGCTTTCACTCGAAGAAAAAGTGGCGCGCTTAGGTCTTGATAAGATTAAGCGCCATATTTTTTTATGTTGTGACCAAACCAAATCAAATTGCTGTTCGCATGCTGCCGGTCTCGAGTCGTGGCACTACCTTAAAAAGCGTATCGATGAATTAAGTCTTAGTGGTCAAGCAGGTTTATACCGCACTAAGGCGAATTGCTTGCGTGTCTGTTGTGATGGGCCTATTGCAGTCGTCTATCCTGAAGGTGTATGGTATCGCCATTGCACGCCTGACGTACTTGAAAAAATCATTCAACACCATTTGATTGGTGGCGAAGTAGTAAGCGAGTATGCATTTGTTAATACGCATGAGACGTCTTAATGAGTAAGTACGCTGGCATGCTAAGAAAGATGCATAGTGAGCTCGCCGACCCTATTAATTATTGGTTACGTTTGGGGGAAGAGGATATTCATCTAAATGCACTCCTAGGTAAGCGTATCCATCTGCAGTTTATCGGCGAAATTCATTGTATTCAGTGTGGTCGCAAAACCAATAAAAGTTTTCAGCAAGGACATTGCTATCCCTGTATGCGACGCATTAATGAATGCGATAACTGTATGCTGCATCCAGAGCGTTGTCATGTTGAAGAAGGTAGCTGCCCACAAGATGATTGGGCGCATGCACAATGCTATCAACAACATTATATTTATCTGGCAAATACATCAGACTTAAAAATAGGTATCACCCGCCATACCCATATTCCGACACGCTGGATTGATCAAGGTGCAATATCTGCATTACCCATAATCCGGGTGCAAAATCGTCGTCAAGCAGGCTTGGTTGAAGTGGCATTTAAGCAATTTGTTTACGATAAAACAAACTGGCGTACGATGCTAAAAAACAATGTGACTGAAATCGATTTAAATATTGAGCGTGTGCGTTTGTTTAAAGAAGTACGGCAGGTGTTAACCGAAATAACTGCACGCTACGATGACAATATTATTGAAATACTTGATCATTCTGAATGTGTATCACTTAATTATCCCGTGCTTGAATACCCAACGAAAATCAGCAGTCTTTCTTTTGATAAAACCCCTGAAATTAGCGGTGTGCTTAAAGGTATTAAAGGTCAATATTTATTATTTGATAATGGTGTTTTGAACATCCGCAAATTCGGTGGCTACTTAACAGAATGTGATTTTTAAAATAGTATTTCAATTCACATGCATTTCCTTTTGATTTATTGTGTTGATTTGCAGATTACAGCAAAATAATCTACTTGACTTTTGCTTTCGTTAATATAGATTGGTTAGAAACCATATGCAAAGGAGTAGTTTATGCCAGGGCTGACTCGAGAAGATTTTTATCGTAATTTTACTTATCAACTACAATATCATCCTTCTAGATTCAAACAGAAGATATTTCAGTTCAAGGCATTTTATGAGAGTCCCACACGTGATGCGAGCACATCATATGATCCCACTATATTGAGAAAATTGTTTGCTGAATTAAACACCTTGGGTTTTTTTGTCACAGTTAAATCGAATACTAGCAACACTATAGTGCAATTAATTGTTTATAAACACCCTGTTAGTGCTCATATGCAAGAAATGCTTAATGAAGATTTGTCTAATGAACAGCGTTGTTTGTTAACGGCATATGTCAGTTTGCTTGATCAGAAATTCCCTGTATTACCACAAAAATTTAGTGCTGGCTTCTCATTGGATGCGGCTAAAATAGCAGGTGCACATTCATTTGCGGCGGCACTGAGTGCTTGTATTATGCCTGAGAATGGTTGTATCGATACGCTAAAGCGTATGCAGTTATTGCAAAATTATGTGCTAAACCAATCAGCTTCAGCCGAAGAGAATAATCCGTCTTATTTAAATAGGGGTTGTAGCAGCAGTCTGATTTTGACGGCATCTACTTGGTATCGTACGCGCTCTGAGGTGTATCCGCGACAGAGCTATGATGCGATTGGTGTGCTTGATCCTACTAAAATTGTTGTGCTGTTGCAGTGTTACGATGAAAGTGGCAGATGGCGTGGAGTGGCGTTGCCCGGTGGTAAAGTTTATAGCCAAACGTCATCTTTTGAAGAAAATCGTGAAGCTACAGTCGCTAATGTAATGAAAAACTTTAATGAGATTAATGATTTTAATATCAGTAATTTTAGCGAAGCTGAAATGGCAACTATGGCATCAGTGTACTGTAGGTTATTAGATACACGTAGCATCACGCATAAAAACATATATAACGATAGCACCCTAAAAAAATTAGTTAATGAGGGATATCTGGATGAATCTGTGAAAGAATTTTATGAAGAGGTATCCAATTATGAGATGGCACAACACACGGTTGAATCCCTGGAATTAGTCGAATACAACATATTAAGTTTATTTTTATCGGAGCGACGTTTAGGTGAGATGATTTCGAACGATCAAAAGCGTAGTTGTCTTGTTGGCGGCTTTCAAGTAATTGTAGTTTCATTGTTGGATGTGCTCTATCCTCAAGATTATGTTGATTTACATGAATTTTATGTGATGTTGATATTTTTCTATAAAGAGCTTGGTTATGATAAAGCATTGTTTAAACAATATGCGCTACAAGCTTGCAACCGTGTTATGCAAGCAATGCTTGCCGATATACTCGCTAGTCGCTTTCCGGTGCAAATACAGTTAGAGTGGTCAGCTGAAAAAATATTTAGTGAATGGTCCAGTCTTATTAATATTGATTTTTTTAATTTTTTTGAATTGTATCCCGGGGTTAATCAAGTTGAATATGCAGACAGCCTGGGGATGGTGCTTGATGAGTTATATACATTTAATAAACTGATTCAAGCTGAATGTGAAAAATACAAATCCAATTTGATTGTGTTGATTGAAGAATACAAAAGTTGCATAACAACAGATAAACGTGTTCTTAATATGATTCATGGTGTTGCAACAGTCAAAAGTGTTATCACTGAAATACCTAGATTAAGCGTTATGACTCGCGCACCGGCACTCTTAGAAGACCCGATTGATATGGATGTTTATACAGAGAATGATCAAATCCTTATTCCCTTTGATGTTAGAGGTAAGCATATCTCAGTAAATGTTTACGCAAAGCGGACTTTAGATAAATTACAGGAATCTCCATACACACGTGTTTCATTCACTAGAAAAAAACATTTTCGCTGGCATGCACTTGAAGCATATGTGGCAGATCAATCAGAGCAAAATCGTGATTGTTTGATACGTGATCCAATCACAGGTTATGTTATGCAGGATCCCGTATTAATGGCATCATATATCCGCAAAAACATGCATGTGTTGATCTGTAATCGTAGTACGGCTATGGTTTTAAGTGCTAAAGCTAAAAGTCAATATTTACGCACTAATAATAAAAAATATATTGTACAAGCACGTTTTGATGTGCTGAGAGACTTTATTCAAATGCAGCCAGGAGTGCTTGTTCTTAGTATGGCGGCTCACGATAGTATGAATGATTTATTGAATCGGTTAATTTCGCCGTCATTTGTATCCGATCAATTAGTGCAGGCAACGCGTCACTGTGTCATGACGCCTGCTTGTGAGGTTGTGGTACGACATGTTGATGATCCATTAAGTGCGCAAAATAAGCATCTTATTGAGTTAGGACACCACCTATTTATTTCAAAACTACCTACAAATACTATTCTTTCTGCTCCCATTACAGAAAAAGTACGCATTCACTTTGCTAAAAAAACCAGTGTGGGTATGGGCGTCAGTTCAATCATTGTGCTTAGGAAGCATGTATTAGGTAGGGACGATATTGTTATTAGACCGATGCTCGCCGCTATTATTGTCACTCATGGTGGTATGGCACTGGCACAGCATATTGTGCCTGCAAAGATGCGGGATACACAGCGATTATGTTGGGTACTGCAATTCAGGTCTGATGCGCAACAATTTGATCTTGGTTTTGATGTGAAAACTGCTCAAATTGATGATCTTGCTTCACTATTTGCAGCACTTTCTGCTTGCGTATCAGATCAAAAAAAACGTAGAGCAGTCATAAATCAGCATGTTTTACAAAAAAATACGCATGGTTGTGTTGTTAATGCCAAGAATGTAGAGGTGTTTTCTGTAAGTACGATTATAATTACAACACGTCAAACGTATTTAACAGCGATACGTTGTGATCAAGGTGGTTTGCCAGAAGTTACTATTGAAAATGATGTTATTAATCGGTTGCCTGCCGATTTGAAAGTATTGGTATTGGAACAGTTCACTGAGGATGGTCGTTTTGATGGCTTGGTACTGCCGGGTGGCGCGCATAAAGTTGAAACTAAGCTTAAAGCCGGGATGAGATGTGCAGAATATATGTTAACTCTTTGTGCGAGAGGTAACGTAAAATTATCTGATGAGCAACAAACAAAGTTAGATCTGCTCGCCACAGCTATACCAGACTATAATAACCTTATAAAGGTAATGCCGAGTGCTGACTTGGCAACAGCACTGCCGATTTCTGAAAGGTTAAAGCGCTATTATAGTGAGCCCGTATCAGCCCATCTGTCAAAGCGTACTTCTCATCACAGTTTACATTTAATAATGAATAATAGTTATCATCTTGAAGTTGATCAAAGTGAATTTGCACAACTCGTACCCAATGATGTAGATGTATCAGCACCTGGTTCTCTTGGCTACTCTTATCGTGCACGCATACGTCCACTGCATAACTTGTTAAGTCCACGTCAATGGCATCACCGACATGAGTATTACACGGGTATTTTGCCATTGTTGTCTAGGATGCTTTCTGGAGTTGAAAATGATTTTATCGAATATTTAAAACATACAACTAGTGTCGAGGTTAACTGGATGTATGAATTGATCATTGGTGGTGATGATGGGCACGTCATTTTTCCTGCGCAAATCAATCCAGCCTGGTCTTCTGCTGAGATTTTTACAACTTGGCGTAGTCTGGTGATGATAGATCCAATCGCTTTCTGTGAGGATTATAGTGTTGATCTGGATGTGTATGCATCATGGTTGAATATGTCAGCATATGAACTTGTGTCGTTAACACGTGAATTGAAAGCTATATTTGATGCTAATCGCACATCTCTTGAATCGATCATTGAGTTGAATGCACTAATTGTTAGAAGAGATCCGAGTCTTATTATTACTGAGTCTGATCATGAGCTGCGTATTGCTGATGAAGTTTTTGAGCAGCGAATTAAACGTATGTTGGCGCAACGTGTTCAAGTTACAGCTGCTGATGTGACTGACGCAGAAATAGTACCTGCAGGTGTGGTTACCTTTGATGAGAATGGTTACGCTACTGGTTTCGTAAAACAGCAAACAGCATCAGTAATACATACTCAAGGTTTGTTTGGTGATAATAGTCATTACGTACGATCTCCAGAAGCAAATGGGAGAAAAAGCTCATACATTTCAGTTGTCTAAGGCGATAAGGATAGTGTATTAGCCTGATTTGTGAAGGCAAGCTGGGTTCCTGCTGCAGATAAGTATTTTATTATAGTCACAATAAGAATGATTCCAGTACATCATTTGTAAAAAGCCTGCCATGTACGGTTAAACTAAATTGTTTTGCGTTTATTTCAACTAAGTCTTTTTCAGCTAAAGTGTTTAGAATAGGTATTATCTGATTGCGATTCATACCAGTACGTTGTTCAACTAGTTGATAGGTAACCGGTTTATTTAAGCGTAATGCATTTAACATAAAGTCAAAAATGAGATCTTTGATTTCGATAGTGTTGCTTTGGTGTTTGAAGTTTGCTTCTAAATATAAGCGCGGGTGTTTGGCTGTAGTTGTACGTGTGACGATATTGTTACGTGTAAACTTCCCATGTGCACCAGCGCCGATGCCGAGGTAGTCGCCAAATTGCCAGTAATTTAAATTGTGCTGACAGTAGTGTTTATTGCGTGTGTAAGCAGAAATTTCATATTGCTGATAGCCATGTTTTGAAAGTAATTTTATCCCAGCCTGTTGCATTTCAAAAATCAGATCACTATCCGGCAAAATAGGCGGGCGACGATAAAAATGGGTATCAGGCTCAATCGTTAATTGATACCAAGAAATATGCGTCGGATTTTTGTTAATGATTTGTTGCAGGTCAGATAGAGCATCGGCTTGCGTTTGTTTTGGCAGCCCAAACATCAAATCACAATTAAAATTATCGAAGCCCGCCTCACATGCCAGATCGATGGCCATCAGGGCTTCATCTTTACCATGCATCCTACCGAGGTATTTAAGCTTATCATTTTGTAGTGACTGAATACCAAATGACAGCCTGTTGATACCAATTTCACGGTATTGTGCGAGCTTATTGGTCTGCTTACTATCACTGTAGACATCGATAGTGCCTGGGTTAGCCTCAAGCGTGATTTCTGGATTTGGGTTTAAATAAGGACTAATTGCCTTGAAAAGCGCGGCGTAAAAATCAGCAGACATCAGACTTGGTGTACCGCCACCGATAAAAATGGTTTCAATTTTGCGCTTTTCTAGATATGATAGCTGTTGTTCAAAATCAGTGATAAGCGCCTGTAAATATGCATGTTCTGGTATTTCAGTACGTGCAACATGTGAATTAAAATCACAATAGGGGCATTTTTTTATGCACCACGGGACATGAATATACAAACTAATGGGAATACTACTGTGCATTATCATCATACTCAACTACTCATTCGCAACGGCATCATGATACGGCTTTTCGTATTAATTTCACTCTTTTTCTTCAGCATTAGTAGTTTGGCTCAAATGGATGATACTGAGCGGCCGCCTTGGCACGATAACATTAATGAATATATGATCGGCGGGCAGGAATTTGTGCCGGATGCCGAGTATTTTATGTACTTATGTAAATCTCCAGAGTTTAGTTGTCGCAAGGTGAGACGCGGTGACACCTGGGCTGATTTATTTCCGAATGCGAAAATGCGTGATTTAATTCAACGCTTAAACCGTACTAACGTACCCTTACGTTATCGACAGATGCTAATTGAGCCACGTGATATGGCGCATTTTAATTATCAACGTTGGTCACCATTACCTCAGCATAAAGACACTGAAGGTAAACGTTTACTGTATATAGACCTCGATGTATTTGCGTTTGCAGCTTATGATGAAAATGGCAATTTAATAAAATGGGGTCCTGCTAGTGGTGGTAAACCTTGGTGTGAAGATACCAAAGCCGGATGTGCATCAGCAATTGGCAAATTTCATGTATATCGTATGCGCGGTGAGAGCTGTCGTTCAGGGACTTACCCTATTGAAGATAATGGTGGTGCACCAATGCCATACTGCATGTATTATCACAAAGGCTTTGCGATTCACACATCGACATTATCAGGCTTTATCAATCGTAGTCGTGGCTGTATTCGGTTATTTGATGCAGATGCAAAATGGCTTAATCAGTCGTTCGTTAAAATTGGTACAGAGGTGATCGTACACCAATCATGAAAAAGTTACCCAATATTTTAGGCAGCAAAAGAATTGCTGAGTCACGTTTATTTACTATCGATGAAGTACATTTACGTTTTAGTAATGGTAATGAGCGTCATTATGAGCGTGTTAATTCTCGTGGCAGTGGTGCAGTGATGGTCGTGCCGATATTAAATGATGATACGTTATTACTCATCCGTGAATATGGAAATGGCGTCGGCGATTATGTGTTAGGTTTTCCAAAAGGGGCAATCGAAAAAGATGAAGATCTTTTGGTGACAGCAAATCGTGAGCTAATGGAGGAAGTGGGTTATGGCGCTAAACAGTGTCATCATTTACGTTCGCTTAGTTTATCGCCGGGATATTTATCGGCGATGATGCAAATTGTAGTCGCACGAGATCTTTATTCGCAGCGTATGGCAGGAGATGAACCTGAATCGATTGAAGTAGTTGAGTGGCCACTTGCTAAAATTGATGCGTTATTAGATCAACCAGACTTTAATGAAGCGCGTAGTATTGCTGCGTTGTTTTTGTGTCAACGTTATTTGAAGGAGCTACATGCAAGCACTCAGTAAATTATTACCAGATGTTATCGATATTGCTAAACGTGCCGGCAGTGTTATTGAGCATATTGCGCAAACTATGCCACTTGATGTGCAAAAAAAGGAAGATCACTCTCCAGTGACGCAAGCTGATATTGCTGCGAGTGATTTAATTTGCGCTGAGCTGCAAAAACTTACACCGAATATTCCCGTAATTTCTGAAGAAGATGCAGTGGTTGCAGTTGAAGCACGCTTGTCATGGCCATGTTGTTGGTTAGTTGATCCACTTGATGGTACGCGTGGATTTATCGATGGCAGTGGTCAATACACGGTAAACATCGCCTTAATTGAAAACCATCAACCCGTGCTGGGGGTTATTTATGGGCCGCAACTCAATAAGCAACTGTACTATGCAGCAAAAGGTGAGGGGGCATTTTTTTGTGAAAATGATCAAGTAAAGCAAATAAAAAGTTGCTCATTTGATCGAAAACGTACAATTCATATTGCTGTTAGCCAGTATCATGGTTCAAAATGGCTTGAAAAACTATTAAGCGATTTAACCAATCATCAGTTGGTTAGAATGAATAGTTCGGTTAAAATAGCCTTCGTTGCGGCAGGTGTTGCTGATATTTATCCAAGACTGGGACCAACCAGTGAGTGGGATACGGCAGCAGGACAATGTATCGTTGAGGAGGCTGGTGGTGTAGTGATCAATTTAGATGGCCAACCACTAACTTACAACGCGCGCCATACACTGATTAATCCAGGTTTTATGGTCGTGGGTGATCCACAACAACAGACTTTTTTTATTGATTTAATCAAACAAGCGAGGAGTGATCGATGACAACAAAGCGTGTAAAAGTAGCGGTAACTGGGGCAGCAGGACAAATTGGTTATGCCTTGCTATATCGTCTTGCCTCGGGTGCGGTATTTGGCACTGAAACTGAAGTAGAGCTATCACTTATCGAAATCGAGCCAGCTTTATCAGCTGTGCGTGGTGTGGTCATGGAATTAGAAGACTGTGCGTTTCCATTATTACGTGGTGTTACAGTATCTACTGATGTGAATATCGGCATGAAAGATGTCGACTATGCTGTTTTAGTGGGTTCTGTGCCACGTAAAAAAGGCATGGAGCGTGCAGATCTTTTAGAAATTAATGGCGGCATCTTTACTACACAGGGTCGTGCGATCAACGATCATGCCAAACGGAGCGTTAAAGTATTGGTGGTAGGTAACCCTTGTAATACTAACTGCTTAATTGCGATGAATAGTGCACCGGATATTCCACGGGAACAATTTTTTGCGATGACTATGCTCGACCAGAATCGTGGCCTTGCACAACTTGCCTTAAAAGCAGGTGCAGCAGTGAAAGAAGTGCATAATATGATTATCTGGGGTAACCATTCGGCGACACAATATCCTGATTTTTATCATGCTAAAATTGGCGATCGTTATGCAGTTGACGTGATCCAAGATGAAAATTGGTTAAGTCACGAATTTATCGAAACGGTACAAAAACGTGGTGCAGCGATTATCGAGGCGCGTGGTGCTTCATCTGCTGCAAGTGCTGCTAATGGTATTATCGATAGCCTTAAATGCTTAGCATTCGATACTACCGCTGGTCATGCTTACTCTATGTGCCGTGTCTCAGATGGCTCTTATGGTGTCGATGATGGTTTGATTTATTCATTCCCTTGCCGTACTGAGAATGGCAAAGTGGTTATTGTTCAGGGTGTTGAACACAATGCATTTGGCCAAGAAAAACTTCAAGTGACTTTAGATGAATTACGTCAAGAACGTGATACTGTCAAAGGCCTTGCCTTAGTCGGGTAATGTTAATCCTTGGCATAGAAACCTCCTGCGATGAAACGGGTATTGCACTGTACGATGCGTTGCAGGGGTTGATTGCTCAAGAAATTTATACCCAAATTCCATTGCATCAACAATATGGTGGCGTGGTGCCGGAATTATCTTCGCGCGATCACATTCGCAAGCTCATTCCCCTGATAAAAACATTATTGGCAGATGCTGATGTCACATTATCGCAACTTAATGCAATCGCCTATACCAAAGGCCCAGGTTTGATTGGCTCACTCATGGTGGGTGCGTCCGTGGCAAAGAGTCTGGCGTTTGGTTTGGATATTCCTGCCATCGGTGTGCACCATATGGAGGGGCATTTGATGGCGGTGATGTTGTCTGACCCTAAACCACAATATCCTTTTGTTGCGCTGTTAGTATCTGGTGGGCACACACAATTATATGAAGTGCGAGGCTTTGGTCAGTATGTATTGTTGGGGGAAAGTGTCGATGATGCGGCTGGAGAAGCGTTTGATAAAACAGCTAAGCTATTAGGCTTGCCATATCCCGGTGGCCCTGAAATTGCCAAGCTTGCAGAGCAAGGTAATCCAGATAAATTTACATTTCCACGACCGATGACCCAGCAGCCTGGGTTAGATTTTAGTTTTAGTGGGTTAAAAACATTTGCAGTTAACACTTACCAAAAACACCAAGCTGACAAAAATATCAAAGCTGATATTGCGCGTGCATTTGAAGATGCTGCAGTTGATACACTTTATATTAAGTGCCGCCGCGCATTAGAGCAAACAGGATTAAATCGTTTGGTAATGGTCGGTGGTGTCAGTGCCAACCACAAACTACGTACAACGCTGACAGTAAAACTTAAGAACGCTGAGGTTTTCTATCCACAACCACAGTACTGTACCGACAATGGCGCAATGATTGCTTATACCGGTTTGTTGTATCTTAATGCAGGTAGACAAGATGACCTACAAATTCTAGTTAAGCCCCGTCTTGAGATGACATAACATTCATAGTGCTCTATACTCACATTAAAATTTACAATAGAGGTATTGCATAATGTTAGAAAAATTATTTGAACGTTTTTTTTATGAGATGAATATGAACCCTACTATAGCTACACCTTCGCAAGTTGAAAAATATTTTAGTTCAAATGATGATACAGATTTGCAACATATTTTAATGGATGCACCTAGTTACATTGCGTTGGGTTATATATTGCATTATGATTTTGATCTAGATGAGCTTTCAAATGAACGTTTATTGGAGCATGCTGTCGTGCAAGATAACACTTTGCTCGTTTGTTTTTTGCTTAAGGCAAATGCTGCTATATCAGACGAATTGGCAATTGAAGCTACGCGTAAAGTTAATTTCAGTATTATTTATTGTCTCATAGATGCCTATCAGAAAAATAGCGATATTGACACGATGATGCTTCGCGTTGGCGCTATGTCACAAGAAAACATTGATAGCCTTAATGAAAAATTTAATCCACTAATTAAGTCTGCGGCTAAAGTATTTTAATAGTTTCAGTGCGTTAATACTTAGTATCTAGGGTGCGGCTTCGGCACAATGTAGAAAAGGATCATTTCTATTTAGGGACAATTTTCAACAGTCTCTAGGACGAAACATGTAAAAAGCCTACGTCTCACCCACAGTGCTGCAGCCTAGTTTGGGGGCCTACGCTGCGGTGGATGAACTCTGTACCGTACAAAAATTCATAGCGTTACCGCCAATTTGATGTTATGAATTTGATCAGGCGGGGTCTCAAGTAACTTAAATATCTGTCTGCACAGCCGCACCCCTGGGTTGCTAAGAATAATGCGCCTCAGAACCCGTAACCCATAATGAAAAATACTTTCAGCTTTACGTCCATGTTTTTTAATTTTGATAGGCTTTATGTGATTGTGCCATTGTCCCATTTTGTGCGCCCAAGCAAACCCAATACTCATAATAACGATTAATTTTGTCAAACGTTCTGGATCTGTTAGATGTGTATCCTCGAAATTGAATCCGCGTGATTTTAAACAACCAAACAATGTTTCGATTTGCCATCTCTTAGCATAGATATCGATAGCGTCATCAGGTGGCTCTGTTGTAGCAACAATTAGGTAACTACCATCGGGACAGCGCACACCAGCAATAAATAATTCTAAGCCTGATATTTTACGTTTTTTGGATAAAACGCGTTTTTCACATCGCTTCAAACCACTAAATAAAAACATAGCATTCTTCATCACGCCTTTTGAATTACTAATTAACATGTTCTGTTTTATTCTTATATAATAGGGTATATTTTGACGCTCTAAATATTTAAACCAATGCTTACCTACAAACTTTCGATCACCTAACAGACCTGCAATGCAGTCACTCCCAAAAAGATTGACGAAGCGCGATATAATTGACACACGCTCTTTATAATTGGAGTTACCTCTCTTACTCAGTAATGACCAAAACAATGGTATTGCTATACCTTCATATACTACTCCCAGCATTAAGATATTGATATTCCAGTTACCTAATTTCCAATTTGTACGATCTAATGTTAAATAAATTTGTTTGCCCTCAAGACCGAACCAGCTAAACAGTAATGAGGCAATAACATCT
>JAUIDD010000045.1 GCA_030429175.1 Gammaproteobacteria bacterium | reverse complement strand
GTATTAAATGTCTCATTATGAATAAAATGACAGCATTGGGTATGCCTATCACGATTAAATGCTAATGCCTCAATTTATAACGGCGCTCGCCTTAGCAAAATCTGATTTATTCAACAACGCCAGAAACAATCACAAAAAATGTTTTTTTGTGTAAAATTAGGTGGTTAGTGGTTTCAAGCAGGGCAGGCTCTAACTCTCAGTGCGACACTAGTTTTTCAAATGCTTAAAAACATCTCTAAAGTCATCTTACACCCCAAACACCTCCAGATTTTGATGAGCTCCTAGATATAGCTGCAGAAGCTGATTAGCAAAATTATCTAGTTAAACCCACAACTGGTTTTTTTAAACTTCTATCGGCAAAACACGGTATTGATAAGGCTTTATTCTTTTTTACAATAGTCGTGAACTGTCATGCTTGCGAAGGCAGGTATCTACGTTAAAGCATCTTACGTAACACGTATTGTAGAATACCGCCATTTTTATAGTACTCGAGTTCGTTTTGGGTATCGATACGGCAGCGGGCTTTAAAGGTTTCGCTTTTGCCATCTGCGCGTATGAGTACGACTTTAATTTCTTGTTGAGGTTGTAGAGTTGTAATGCCGGCGATATCGATGGTTTCTGTGCCGTCGAGTTTAAGTGATTGTCGGTTACATTTAATAAACTCGAGTGGGAGTACGCCCATGCCAATTAAGTTGGAGCGATGGATACGCTCAAAGCTTTCAGCAATAACAGCTTTAACACCGAGTAACAGTGTACCTTTAGCAGCCCAGTCACGTGATGAACCGGTACCGTATTCTTTACCGGCGAAAATTACTAATGGAATACCATCAGCTTTATATTTCATTGCAGCATCGAAGATTGAGAGTTCTTCGCCATCGGGTAGATGTTTGGTGTAACCACCCTCAAGGCCTGGCACCATTTCGTTACGGATACGAATATTGCCGAATGTGCCGCGCGTCATTACTTTATCGTTACCACGACGTGAACCAAATGAGTTAAAATCTTTAATCTCTACGCCGTGTTGAGTTAAGTATTCACCGGCAGGACTATTAGGTTTAATCGCACCTGCTGGAGAAATATGATCGGTTGTTACTGAGTCGCCAAGTAATGCTAGAATGCGTGCCTGTTCTACATCATGTAGCGGTGCAGGTTCTTTTTGCATTTTTTCAAAGAAGGGTGGGTTTTGCACGTAAGTTGATTGTGCATCCCAGCTGTAAGTATCACCTTTGGCAACCTGGATGGCTTGCCAGTCTGCATCACCTTTAAAGACTTCGGCATATTCTCTTCTAAACATATCATCATTAATTTGCGCAACAGCAGCTTGAATTTCTTGTTGGGTTGGCCAAAGATCTTTTAAGAAGATGGTCTCACCCTCAGCATTTTCGCCTAGTGGCTCTTTGGTCATATCGATTTTAGTGGTGCCAGCAAGTGCAAAGGCAACAACTAGTGGTGGGGAAGCGAGCCAGTTAGCTTTAACCAGTGGATGAATACGTCCTTCAAAATTGCGGTTGCCAGATAAAACCGCAGACACGGTTAAATCGCTTTCAGTAATAGTTTTGCTGACAGCATCACTTAATGGGCCGGAGTTACCAATACAAGTGGTACAGCCATAGCCAACTAAGAAGAAGCCGATTTTTTCGAGGTATTGCATCAGGTCTGTTTTAACCAGATAATCTGTCACCACCTTAGAGCCAGGCGCTAAAGATGTTTTTACCCAAGGCCTAATAGTAATACCTTTTTCAACTGCTTTTTTAGCTACAAGGCCGGCTGCAACCATAACGCTCGGATTAGAGGTGTTGGTGCAGCTAGTAATAGCAGCAATCACAACATCTCCATGATGCATTTCGAAACCATCATCTGTTTTAAAACTTTGATCTAGCTGTTGTGTCTGATTATGGTTTTTAACAACGTTAATTGTTGCATCGTGCATATCAGATAATGCCACGCGATCTTGTGGGCGTTTGGGGCCTGCTAGGCTTGGCTCTACAAGGTTCATATCTAGTGATAATGTATCAGTAAATACAGGTTCGACTGATTTGCTATCACGCCATAAACCTTGAGCTTGGCAATAGGCTTTAACTAATGCAATCGTGTCGGCATCACGTCCAGATAATTCGAGATATTTAATCGTTTCGTTATCGATTGGGAAGAAGCCACATGTTGCACCATATTCAGGTGCCATATTGGCAATTGTGGCGCGATCGGCTAATGGTAGATGATCGAGACCTGAGCCATAAAATTCAACAAACTTACCGACCACACCTTTTTCACGTAGCATTTGCACCACACGCAAGACTAAGTCGGTAGCGGTAATGCCTTCTTGAAGTTGGCCTTCAAGTTTGAAGCCGACGACTTCTGGAATGAGCATAGAAATTGGCTGACCAAGCATCGCTGCTTCGGCTTCAATACCACCAACGCCCCAGCCTAGTACACCCAGGCCGTTAATCATGGTGGTGTGGCTGTCTGTGCCAACTAACGTATCTGGGTAAGCTATCGTGTCGCCATCAATAGTTTTAGTCCATACACCTTTGGCCAGGTATTCGAGATTTACCTGATGGCAGATGCCAGTGCCAGGAGGGACGGCTCTAAAATTCGAAAATGCATCTTGGCCCCATTTTAAAAATTGATAACGCTCATTGTTGCGTTGCATTTCAATATCAACGTTCGCTTTAAACGCGCTATTTGAGCCAAATTGATCCACTTGCACTGAGTGATCGATCACCAAATCAACTGGACACAGTGGATTAATTTTATTTGGATCACCACCGAGTTGTTTCATTGCATCACGCATTGCTGCTAAGTCCACAACCGCAGGCACACCGGTAAAATCTTGCATTAAGACACGTGCTGGATGATAGGCGATTTCATGTTGGGAAGATTTAGTCTTAAGCCAAGTGCTAAATGCCTCAACATCAGCCTTGGTTACAACTGATCCGTCTTCGAAACGGAGCATGTTTTCTAAGAGTACTTTTAAGGAATAGGGTAGTTTATGTGCATTGGTTAAGCCGTTTTTTTCGGCAAGTTTGAGATCAAAATAATGGAAAGACTTGCCATTAACGTCGAGTTGCTGCTTACACTGATAACTATCTGCCATGAGTGGCTCCTTAGGGCTATGAATTCATGATGAGAGATTGTACAAAAGATTTGAGTGGAATACCACTTCTGGGGATTGTATCATGGTTGTTTTTGTTTGGAAGGTGGTTATGCAGACTGACTCTATTTCCCGATTTACATTTCAGCGACAGGCCATTCGCGGTGCCTTAGTACATTTAGATGACAGCTTTAATAAGATTATGGAAGCGCATCAGTATCCTGCGGTCATTCGCTCATTGCTTGGTGAAGCATTGATATCAGTGGTTTTATTGACACATACTATCAAATTTGATGGTCAATTAACCCTGCAATTGCAGGGCGATGGTCCGGTGACGTTATTGGTGGCAAAGTGTGATTCAGAGCATCATATTCGAGGTTTGGCGCAGTGGCAAAAAGATATTTTGCCGATGGATGTGCCGGCAGCACTGGGCAAGGGACGGTTGGTGGTGACGATCGATTATGATAAAAAAGTGCAGCCCTACCAAAGTATTATCCCAATTGAACACCAAACTATACCACAAGCCTTAGAAGCTTACTTTATGACCTCAGAGCAGCTACCGACGCGTATTTATACTGCTGTATCTGAGTCACGTGTCTCAGGATTATTGTTGCAAGCCTTGCCTGAAGAATTGCATAAAGCGGATCAATCAGATTGGGTTGAAGTGTCGCTTTTGGCTGATACCATAACTGCAGCTGAATTACTAGAATTGGACAATACAACATTACTAAAGCGCTTATTTAATGAGTATGATATATGCCTATTCGATCCAACAGCAATTTCTTTTAAATGCCGCTGCTCAGTTGAACGTATGAAGCGCGCAATTATAACTTTAGGTGAGCAAGAGGCGCGTCAGCTGCTAAGGACCAACAAAGAAATCGAAGTTACCTGTGAATATTGCAATAATCAGTATGCGTTTAATGCTGCAGATATTAATGAGATTTTTAAACACTAAGTCCCTCAGTTGTTGTATCTTCTTTTACTTCTGCGACATCTTTGTGTTTGAGCGTTGTAAACAAACCAGCGCATTTAGTTATGTTTGTTTTGGTTGTGGATATATGTGAGCTACAGTCATATGCAGCATAGATTCCAGCAAATAATCCAGCGCCAGCTGGTGTGAGTACCCATGCGAGCATGGGTATAATAGCGCCATGTGAAATACCTACTAAAGCGATGAGGCCTAGTGCGAATAGCGAGAGGGCGGCAAAACCGAGTGCTCTTTTTACGATCCATTTTGTTCGCATCGACTTACTATACTTACAGTTTTCAGCAGCTGTTTTGACATGGACATTTGTTTCTTTGTATTGGTGATTGGCTGCAGCCGTAACTGCGCTACTTAGTGAGGTAATGATACTTTTGGCAGCTTCTTCAGTCATATCTTTTCCACGAACATCACTGTTTAGAGCTATTCTAATGGTAGCCAAGTTTCTGAGTAATGTCTGGCAGTCAGTGTCATTTTTAAATATTTCTTTTATGTATGTTTCAATCTCATTAACTTGTTGATCGATAGCTGTTGGAGGTGAAGATTGTATTTGCAAGAGTGAGTAATAAGGACTTCCAGCGTAGATGCGGCGGTGTCCTGTCATTGATACAGCGCCGCCAAAGAATAAGCCATGTTTATATTGCATCTCTCACCTCACTTTCTATTAACCTCGCAGGAATATAGTGCCACAAATCAAATAGTATGCAAGGCCAGTATACTTAGAGGTCTTGTATTGTACTTTTAGTACAATTAAAAAAAGTCCCTTGAATTCCTATTGTCTATCCCCATATCAGTATCACTGGCACTCTTAATGTAAGAGTCCTTAAAACTAGTCTCAATTTGACTTATGGAGATTTAATTATGAATATTAGACCATTACATGATCGTGTAGTGATCAAACGTTTAGAAGAAGAACGTACATCAGCGGGTGGTATTGTTATCCCTGATACGGCAACTGAAAAACCTATGCGTGGTAAGGTAGTTGCAATTGGTCCTGGCAAAATGCTAGACAACGGCAACTTGATTCCATTAGGTGTCAAAGAGGGTGATGAAGTCCTTTTTGGTAAATATTCGGGTACTGAGGTAAAAGTCAGTGATAGCGAACTCGTTGTGATGCGTGAAGACGACATCATGGGCGTGATCGTAAGCTAGACAAAAGAGGAGATTTCACATGTCTGCAAAAGATTTTAGATCAGGCAGCGACGCGCTGCATATTATGTTAAACGGTGTTGATAAGCTTGCTAACGCTGTTAAGGTAACGTTAGGTCCTAAGGGTCGTAATGTTGTATTAGATAAATCATTTGGTGCGCCAACCATTACTAAAGATGGTGTGAGTGTTGCTAAAGAAATCGAACTTGAAAACAAGTTTGAAAACATGGGTGCACAAATGGTTAAAGAAGTTGCTTCACAAACTTCTGATACTGCTGGTGACGGTACAACAACAGCAACTGTGTTAGCACAAGCTATTCTGCGCGAAGGTATTCGTTCAGTTGCAGCGGGTATGAACCCAATGGATCTGAAACGTGGTATCAACAAAGCGACTAAAGCTGCAGTTGAAGCGTTACATAAAATTTCTAAGCCATGTGCTGATGATAAAGCGATTGCTCAAGTTGGTACAATTTCTGCTAACTCAGATGAATCTATCGGTAGCATCATTGCTGAAGCAATGTCGAAAGTAGGTAAAGAAGGTGTGATCACTGTTGAAGATGGTTCAGGCTTCGATAACGAGTTAACTGTTGTTGAAGGTATGCAGTTTGATCGTGGTTACTTATCACCTTACTTCATCAATAATCAGCAAAACATGAGCTGTGAATTAGAAAATCCATTTATCTTACTCGTAGATAAAAAAGTTTCTAATATTCGTGATATGTTACAAACACTAGAAGCAGTTGCGAAAGCGGGTCGTCCGTTATTAATTATTGCTGAAGATGTTGAAGGTGAAGCGTTAGCGACACTCGTAGTTAACAATATCCGTGGTATCGTTAAAGTTGCTGCAGTTAAAGCGCCTGGCTTTGGTGATCGTCGTAAAGCAATGTTGCAAGATATTGCGACTTTAACTGGTGCTAAGGTGATTTCTGAAGAAGTTGGCTTATCACTTGAGCAAGCATCTCTAGATGATCTTGGTTCTGCTAAGCGTGTTGTGATCACTAAAGAAGATACAACTATCATTGATGGTGTTGGTGGTGCTGACGATATTAAAGCACGTATTACTCAAATTCGCGCTGAAATCGATGCAAGCTCATCTGATTACGATCGTGAAAAACTTCAAGAGCGTTTAGCAAAACTTTCTGGCGGTGTTGCTGTCATTAAAGTAGGTGCTGCGACTGAAGTTGAAATGAAAGAAAAGAAAGCACGTGTTGAAGATGCATTGCATGCAACTCGCGCTGCCGTTGAAGAAGGTGTTGTACCCGGTGGTGGTGTTGCGCTAGTGCGTGCGTTGGCTGCGATGAAAGAAGTTGATGCAACCAATGAAGATCAACGTGTTGGTGTTGAAATCATGCGTCGTGCGGTAACTGCACCTTTATCTCAAATCGTTAGAAATGCGGGTAAAGAAGCAGCTGTGATCTTAGCTAAGATTGCTGAGTCGAAAGACGTTAACTTTGGTTATAATGCTGCGACTGATGAGTTTGGCAATATGATCGAAATGGGTATTCTAGATCCAACAAAGGTAACACGTACTGCTTTGCAAAATGCAGCATCTGTTGCTGGTCTTATGATCACAACTGAGTGCATGATTACCGATCTTCCTCAGAAGGAAGAAGCTATGCCTGCTGGTGGCGACATGGGCGGCATGGGCGGTATGGGTGGCATGGGTGGTATGGGCGGCATGATGTAATCATGTTTGTCATCCCGTCACTTAATAGTGTCATCTTACGTCATCCTGTGCTCGATACGGGATCTGGGTCCCGGATCAAGTCCGGGACGACATTTGAAAAAAAACCCGCCGATTGGCGGGTTTTTTTATGGTTATGATAATGAAAATTTCGCAAATCCCATGTTCAACACGGGGTCCAATGATGCCGGCTCCAAAGGCCGGCATGACGCATAATTAAAACAAGAATGACAGCAAAGCTAAGTCAGATCAGTAGCTAAATCTAGGCGAGAACGCTTCGACATCTTCTTCGCGCTTTTCTTCTACAACAGGCTGAGTACGATTAAAGTACGCATAGATATCTTTAACATGGTGTAACATCAGTTGCGTTGATTTAGATTGAGGGTGTGTCTCAGAGTAAAAACGGTTTTGACTGCGGTCAAAACATAATTCACGTAGCTCATCGTCTTCTGTAATTTGCGTTACAAAAAGCCGCACACCTGAAAAGAAAATTTCTAGAGGTTTGCTTTGAAGCTCAGCAGGCTTTGTAAAGTGTAATGTATCTGAAGAAGCAATTGTGCCTATATCTGTTGAATAATGACTACCGCTACAGAATATAGGGTTAATAGCTGTGGCAAATGCTATAAACTCTTCAAATCGTATTTTAAAATCACGACTAGAGTCAGCCGCTAATGCAACTGCTTTGAATAGTAATAGAATATTGTTATCAAATTCGTTTGTATGTTTACCTGCGCTTTTAGCAATCTGTTTTTCAAATAATGGCAGTGAGATGTAAAGATACTCACCGTTTTTTTCAAAACGTCCCGTAAAGCCCATATCACCAAGAAGCTGCTTCATAGCAGTTCTATCTATGTTTGCGCGTAATGATATTGGCAATTGACAGACGACTAAGTTTGTTCCATAAAAAATAGAGTGAGTGCCTGTGGAGGGGACTTTAGAAAAAAACGCTTTATGATGCTTTTCATAAAAATCATGCTCAAAAGATAATTTTTCTTGTGTTTTAGCTGGCATTTTTGAGCTATATAAAACGAATGCTTCACTTAAAAAAGCTAAGCCATCATGGATACATTTAGATGATAATTGCGGTAATGGCATTGTATCGGGCCCCAGTCAGTTTCTGGCCCTGGGTGTGATCCTCTACCTCTTTTTAAGTTGATTCTACTGTAAAACTCAGAGTAAATAATCGCTAATGGGCCTTTTTTATAGCCAGTAACATCTTACCACCAAAACTATCAGAAGCCAGGAGGTAAGTACAGTATTTTCTTTAAACTCCTAAGCTATAACTCATATTGATCCACCCTCCAGGTCAAATTGGACATTTTCACCGATATGATAAATAGCCTTGATGGAGTCACTCATTAAATCAATAATTTTTTGTTTAACTGCATTAATTCCTTGGATC
>JAUIDD010000010.1 GCA_030429175.1 Gammaproteobacteria bacterium | reverse complement strand
GATAAAGATTAATAAAAATAAAGGTAGTAGCTGCTTATTATTTTGTTGCATGATTAAATTGCTCATAGTGTGAATGGATGACTGAGGCAACACTACCGGTTAAGCGTTTGGCCATATCGATATGTAAAAACTCATTTGGTCCATGTGCGTTTGATTTGGGTCCAAGAACACCGGCAATTAAAAATTGTGCTTGTGGAAATATTTTGCCAAGCATACCCATAAAAGGAATCGTACCACCTTCGCCGATATAACCTGCAGGTTTATCATAAAAAAGTTGTGAGGCTTTGTCGTTTGCTTGTGCTAACCAATCAGCTAGCTCGGGGGCGTTCCAGCCTTGGCCACAATGGCCTGGTGTAAATTTAACACGAGCACCATGTGGTGGATCTTTTTCAAGCGCTGCTTGCAGTGCCTTGACTGCAGTTTCAGCATGGGTTGTTGGGGGAACACGAACTGAGAGTTTGACGTTTAAATGCGGTAAGGTGACATTACCACCAATGGCAACATCTGGAATGCCATCTTGTCCTACGACAGAGACTGCAGCACGCCAAGTGCGATTTAGTAAGAGTTGACTTAATTCATCAACGACAGGCTCTGTTTGGTCGACAAAAGCATAGCCTTCTAGGATGTCATCGCCGAGTAAAGCGGCGGCCTGTTCTGCTTGTTCGATGCGTTGTTTAGGAACATCAACTTTCAGTGCATCAAGTAGCACTTCGTGGGTAGTATGGTTTTCGATACGATCGAGTAGTTGTCTTAAAATGTTAAATGTCGATGGTACTACACCACTACCGAGGCCTGAGTGTAACCCATTTTTAAGTACATCGATTGTTAAAGTTCCTTCAATTAATCCGCGCAGAGAGGTGGTGCTCCACAGTTGTTCGTAGTTACCACAACCAGAATCCAAACAAATCACTAAGCTAGGATTGCCAATACGAGTTTTTAACTGAGTTAAGTAGTGAGGTAAATCATTACTGCCACTTTCTTCGCTGCCTTCGATAATAATTACACAGCGGCCGTGTGGTATGTTATTTTTTTGAAGTGTTTCGATTGCAGTAAGTGATGCAAATATTGCATAGCCATCATCGGCGCCGCCACGGCCATAAAGTTTGCCGTCTTGCAGTACGGGTTTCCAAGGATCTTTATCTGCATCCCAGCCAGTCATCTCTGGTTGTTTATCCATATGACCATATAACAAAACGGTATCGTTGATATCACCATCAATTTCGATAAATAATAGCGGTGTACGGTCCTGATCTTCAAAGCGTTCGATCTGCATGTTTTTGATGTTTTGCTTGCGACACCAGGCTTCAATTAAGTCCATGGCTTTGCTCATATAGCCATGTGCCTGCCAGCCAGCATCGAACAAAGGCGACTTATTAGGAATGCGAATATACGTCTCAAGCTGTGGCACGATATCAGTGTCCCACTTATCAGAAATGGCATTAAATGAATCTTTTAGTTTAATATCAGTCTGTTGCATTACAACCTCGCTTTTAAAGATCCAGCATTTTAGCACGCCCTTCGGTGCCTGGCACCTAGATGTTGACAGTTTGTACTGAAAACGAGTGAAATCTATCAACATCTAGGTGCCAGGCACCGAAGAAGACGTGATACAATGCTTATTCAAGGATATTTTTATAAGGAAGTTACCTTGTCTAAACTCACCGAAAAGTTCTACTATCCCACGCTCTGCTGGGCGATCGTAACAGCGATTTATATGTTGCAGTATGGTTTTCTTGTCATTCCTTCAGTGAGTGTGCAACAGATTAAACAAAGTTTTCAGGTAGGTTTATCCGATGTCGGATTGTATTCG
This sequence comes from Gammaproteobacteria bacterium, assembly GCA_030429175.1. Taxonomy (GTDB): domain Bacteria; phylum Pseudomonadota; class Gammaproteobacteria; order Coxiellales; family Coxiellaceae. The sequence continues at coordinate 62,465 of JAUIDD010000010.1, read as the reverse complement.
GCAATGTTTTTATATGCATGGGTAATTGTGCAATTTCCTGTGGGCATTTTGTTCGATAGATTTAATAGCCGCAAACTTATTTTTTGGGCGACGATGTTAATTGTGATCGGATGTGTAATCCAAGGCTTTACCAAGGTATTTTGGTTGGCATTGTTTGGGCGTATTGTGATGGGTACAGGCGGTGGTTTTGCATTTATTGGTGCGGTTTATCTAGCGCGCTGTTGGTTTAGTGCTGCAATGTTACCGATCATGATTGGTATTACAGAAGGGATTACCGGTTTAACTGAAATAGGTATTCCGTTGTTATTTTCATCATCACATAGTGATGCATATCGACGTAAACTGATTTTATTGATGGGATTGATTGCTTTGTTATTAGCTTTTTTATCATGGTTGTTCGTACGCGATAAACCAAGTGAATCAGAATCAATTAAAGAAAAAATAAGTGTTAAGAGTGATATTAAAATTATATTGGGTAATAAATATTTGTGGGGGTTGGGTGCGTATGTTGGTTTGGCTGCAATGAATTATATTGTGATGGGTGATATGTGGGGTGTGAAGTGGTTAAGAGGGCAATTTGGTTTAGATGAATTTGATGCTGCACTTATGAATAGTATGGCTATATTGGGTTTTGTGGTAGGCTGTCCGATAATTGGTTGGATTTCACGTATGATTCAAACACGCATACTGATTTTAATTTGTATGGCTTTTGAATTTATTTTTTTACTACTGATAAACTTTGGTGCGTCTTCTATTATCAGTCATACGATTACATTATTTCTTGTGGGTTTTGCAACGGGTGGTATTATTCTTGGTTTTGATATGGCACATAGAATTGTAGCAACGCGTCACTATGGTTTGGCGTTGGGCTTTTTAAATATGTGCTTTGGTTTGGTTGGCGTGATCTTTACGCCAGTGCTGGGATATTTCTTTACGATTAAGCTTGGCCACAGTGTGTATAAGCCATTGCTGATGACATCTGTCGGAGCAGTCGGGGTGATTGTGGCAATTTTTATCGCTCGCAATTTTAAGTTTGAAGAAAAACGAAAATAATTCTAGCCTGCTACAGACTCTTAGTCTATAATAAACTCCCGTTTTTAAGGTAAAACGGGAGTTCTAATGATCCATTATATATTCATCACAGGCGGTGTTGTTTCTTCACTTGGCAAGGGTATTACTTCTGCCTCTTTGGGTGCTATTCTCGAAGCACAGGGCCTCAAAGTCACTTTAATGAAGTTAGACCCTTACATTAATGTCGACCCAGGTACAATGAGCCCATTTCAGCATGGTGAAGTATATGTGACTGAAGACGGTGCTGAGACTGATTTAGACCTTGGTCATTATGAACGTTTTGTCAGAACTAAGGTGTCGCGCAAAAATAATTTTACTACTGGTCGTGTTTATGCTGATGTTATTCGCAAAGAGCGCCGTGGTGATTACTTGGGTGCAACTGTACAGGTCATTCCGCATATCACTGATGAGATAAAGCATAAGATTCATGAAGGTGCGCAAGGTGCTGATGTGGTACTAGTTGAAATTGGCGGGACGGTTGGTGATATCGAATCGCAACCGTTTCTTGAGGCAATTCGTCAAATGCGCACAGAACTGGGTAGCGCTTCAACTTTATTTATTCATCTTACCTTAGTGCCATATATTGCAGCATCACAAGAAATCAAAACTAAGCCAACACAACATTCAGTTAAAGAGCTGCGTTCGATTGGTATTCAGCCTGATGTATTGGTGTGCCGTTCTGTCAAACCATTACCTGAGGCAGAGCGTTCTAAAATTGCTTTATTTACCAATGTTGCTGAGCTTGATGTGATTTCATTACCCGATGTTGAATCGATTTATGAAATTCCAAAATTATTGATGACTCAAGGTTTAGGGCAGCGTGTGGTTGATAAGTTTGGCTTATCGGTTAAGGATGCAGATCTTTCTGAATGGGATTTTGTGTCCCAGCGCCATAAGCAACCTAAACATCGTGTAAAAATAGGTCTTGTTGGTAAGTATATTGATTATGCAGATTGCTATAAATCATTAAATGAAGCATTGTTACATGCAGGTATTCAAACCGATGCCAAAGTAGATATTGTTTATGTTGATTCGGAAACACTTGAAAAAGAAGGGACTGATGTTTTAAAAACATTAGATGCTATTTTAGTGCCAGGAGGTTTTGGTACGCGTGGTATTGAAGGGAAAATTTTGGCGGCACAATATGCACGTGAAAACAATATACCTTATCTCGGTATTTGCTTAGGTATGCAGATTGCAGTAATTGAGTTTGCACGTCATTGTGCAGGTATGACTGATGCGAATAGTACTGAGTTTAATCCACAAACCGCTTATCCAATTGTTGGCTTAGTCAATGAGTGGGTTAATGATGCAGGTACGGTTGAGCAACGAGATGATCAAAGTGATTTAGGTGGTACAATGCGTTTGGGCGGTCAACAATGTGTATTAGAGCCATCGAGTTTGGCACATCAGTTATATGGTTCCAAGCAAATCGTTGAGCGACATCGTCATCGTTATGAAGTGAATAGTATGCTGGTTGATAAATTGATTGGTAACACTTTTTCGATTTCAGGTAAATCAATTGATGGTAAGCTTGTTGAAGTGATCGAAATACCACAACATAAATGGTTTGTTGGATGCCAATTCCATCCAGAATTCACTTCTAACCCGCGTGACGGTCATCCACTTTTTACAGGGTTTGTTCGAGCGGCCCTAGGTATGGCGCAATTAAGCCACCAAGAAACGCAACAAGAAAATGTTTAAGGAAACATGATGCAATTAACTCAATATACAGTTGGTAATGACCAACCTTTTTTTCTCATCGCAGGACCATGTGTCATTGAAAGCGAATCGCTGGTTATGCAAGTGGCAGAATATATGGCTGAGCTTACTCAGCGACTTGGCATTCCTTATATTTTTAAGGCATCGTTTGATAAAGCGAATCGTTCTTCGCATGACAGTTATCGTGGCCCAGGCATGAGCGCTGGTCTTGAGATACTAAACAAAGTCAAACAACAAATTGGTGTGCCAGTGTTAACCGATATTCATGAAGATACACCTTTAGATGAAGTAGCATCGATAGTTGATGTATTACAAACGCCAGCGTTTTTATGTCGACAAACAAATTTTATTCAAAATGTCGCACGATGTGGTAAGCCAGTTAACATTAAGAAAGGACAGTTTTTATCGCCATGGGATATGCAACATGTGATTCATAAAGCACAAGCGGTAGGCAATCATCAGATTATGGCTTGCGAACGAGGTGCTTCTTTTGGTTATAACAATCTTATTTCTGATATGCGTGCACTTGAAGTGATGAAAGGTTTTAACGTACCCGTTGTGTTTGATGCAACACATTCGGTGCAATTACCTGGTGGTCAAGGGAATGCATCGGGAGGGCAAAGAGAGTTTGTGCCGGTGCTTGCACGTGCAGCGGTAGCAGTAGGTGTAGCAGGTATTTTTATGGAAACGCATCCAAATCCTGCAAAAGCTTTAAGTGATGGGCCTAATTCATGGCCACTTGATCAGATGGCATCCTTATTAGAAACGTTAAAGGCACTTGATGCTGTAACGAAACAACAACCAGCTTTAGCGGAGGCATAGTGTCAAATATAAAAAGTGTAACGGGTTATGAAGTCATTGACTCTCGTGGTTTCCCAACGGTAGGTGTTACAGTTACCTTAGAAAATGGCGAGCAAGGTTCAGCTATGGTGCCTTCTGGTGCGTCAACGGGCAGTCGAGAAGCGCTGGAGTTGCGTGATGGTGATCCCAAACGTTTCGATGGTAAAGGTGTATTGCATGCCGTTAGCTTTATCAACAATGATATTGCTAAAGCGCTAAAAGGTATGCAACCTGAGTTACAGGAAGATATCGATAATTGTATGTTAGAACTCGATGGTACCGATAATAAATCCAAATTTGGTGCCAATGCGATTTTAGGTGTGTCTTTAGCGGTAGCTCATGCAGCAGCAGCGAATGCTAACATGCCTTTGTATCGTTATTTAGGTGGTGAAGTATCGTTGTACTTGCCAGTACCTATGATGAATATTATTAATGGTGGTGCACATGCAAATAATAATATCGATATCCAAGAATTTATGATTTTACCAGCACGTGCGCCTTCATTTAAAGAAGCATTACGTTATGGTGCTGAGGTGTTTCATCATCTTAAAAGACGTTTAAGTGATATGGGTCATTCGACATCGGTTGGTGATGAAGGTGGTTTTGCACCTAACCTAAAAAGCAATGAAGAAGCACTTGAAGTGATTATGTATGCCATCGAAGATGCTGGTCTAAGACCAGGTGAAGATATTTATTTGGGTTTAGATTGTGCGAGTTCTGAATTTTATAAAGATGGTCTTTATTATTTAGACTCTGAGAAAGCCACTTTATCAAGTGAGCAAATGATTGATCGTCTAGAACATTGGGTCGGTAAATATCCTATTCTATCCATTGAAGATGGCCTTTATGAAAATGATTGGGATGGCTGGAAATTATTAACCGAGCGCTTAGGTAAAAGCGTGCAATTAGTGGGTGATGATTTATTTGTGACAAACCCAAAAACATTATCTGAGGGTGTGCAAAAAAATATTGCCAATGCTATTCTGGTAAAGCTTAATCAAATTGGCACACTTACTGAAACATTAATGACGATTGGCATTGCTAAAAAAGCCAATTATGGTGTGGTGATTTCACATCGGTCTGGAGAAACTGAAGATACCACCATTGCAGATCTTGCAGTTGCTACGTCTGCTGGCCAAATTAAAACGGGCTCATTGTGTCGTTCAGAACGGGTAGCTAAATACAATCGCTTACTACAAATAGAAGCACAAATGGGTAATCAAGGTAAGTATGCAGGTATTGAGGCATTTCGTTTTCTATTGTAGATGACCAGTTAGTTTAACGGTAATATAGTCGAGTATTTGTTCGGCAATGTTATTGCCAACAACAAGCTCAAGGCCTTTGAATCCGGGAGATGAGTTTGCTTCACATACTTGAAACCCATCATCAGTAAATAGCAGGTCAATACCAGAAATGTCTAAATCCACCAGGCGTGCTGTCTCTACAGCGAGCCATTCTATTTCAGGCGTAAGTTCAAACGATTCGACGCTACCACCTCTAGAAAAATTAGCTTTAAAGCTGGTCGTTGAGAATCGTTTCATGCATCCAATAACGCGTCCACCCAAAACAAATACTCTTAAGTCTTTACCATGACTTGTTTGAATAAATTCTTGAAGAATAATATTTGCTTGGCTATTATTGCTGTAAATAAGCTCCATAAGATCCAAAAAGCGATTTTCAGATTCACATAAATATATGCCTGCGCCTTCAGATCCTGTGATATTTTTGATGATCATCGGAAAGCCAATTTCAGTTTTAACGATATTGATATCAACTGGAAATTTAACCAGCATAGTTTTTGGAGTGGGAAAGTTACTTTGTGCAAGGATTTGATGCATACGCAATTTATCTTTAACGATTTCAATCGATTGAGATGAGTTACATGAATACACGCCTAAGTATTCTAGTTGTCGAATAACCGCTAAAGCAAAGTATGTGGTATAAGCGCCTAATCTAGGGATAATGAAATCAGGTAAAGGTGTTGGAACGTTATCAATAAGAATACTTTTGCGATCATCTCGAGTCACTGCTAGCTCAAATTGTTCGGGCCGATATACCTTTAATTCAATATTTTTGGAGGCAGCAGCTTCTAGTAATCGGTTAACACCGTTATCTGATTCAGTCAATTCATCTTGTTTTTTTGAGTAGAGTATCCAGCCGATCATTATTCTTCGCCGTTTCTATTTAAGCCACGTTGACAATATATGTCATCATCATAAGAAACTATTTCTAGGTATTTATGGTAATCATCGAGTTCTTGACGTAATTTTTTGTTTTCAAGTAGGTCGTCAAGTCTTTTTCGCTTTGTCTGGTTACAGTTGTTAGATGAGGATTTATTTAAGTCAAAAGAGTCACCTTCTGATTGAGAATTATCAGTATAGCCCTCATCATCATAGTCATGGTAGTGGTTAGTCATATGGGTTTCCCTCAAGAAGTTTATTCGTAACTAAAACAGCAGGGTATGCATAAATCTCTGCCCTGAATAGTTATATTTAATCAGTGCTTCTCTCAAAGCTGAGGAAATATATGCTAGATTTTTAGAAAAAGCTACTTTTTATTACATGCTTAAAAGCCAATATTGGGTTTTTTGTGGACATTGTACAGAAGTCTTTTGTTTTCTGAGCTAATCTATGTATACTAGCCGGTTATGAGACTAATACTTATAGCGCTAGTCTTTTTGTTTGTCTTGCTCCAGTATGAGTTCTGGATAGGCAAGGGAAGTGTCATCAGCGCATGGAAACAAAAAGATCATATCTCATTGCAACAGCAAGAGAATGATCAATTGAAACAACGCAATGATGCGTTGCATGCGGACATTGCCGATTTAAAGAGTGGAAATCACGCAGTTGAAGAGCGAGCACGTAGTGAATTGGGTATGGTAAAAAAAGGTGAGACATTCTATCAAGTCGTTAAACAACATGAGCAGCACTCCTGACATTACAAAAAGCTTAACAGTAATTGTGCCTGCAGCAGGCATAGGTACGCGTTTTGGTGCAGAATGCGCAAAGCAATATACCAAAATCGGCCAACAAACGATTCTGGCACATACGTTAGATGTGTTGTTGTCGCATATCACAATTACTGATGTAATGCTGGTATTGCACTCAGATGATCCTCTCGAATATGGCCAACCAAACATCAAAACTACCATTGGTGGTAAGACACGTGCGCAATCAGTTTTGAATGGCTTGCACGCACTTAAGTTAGCTGATGATGATTGGGTGTTGGTGCATGATGCGTGTCGTCCCTGTATATCCCATCAAGATATCGACCGCTTGATTAATACAATCGCAGATGATTCAGTTGGCGGTTTGTTAGCTGTACAGATGAGTGATACGGTTAAAGATGTGAAGGAAAGACGGGTGCAAAAGACCGTTGATCGTACAGGTTTATGGCGCGCGCAAACGCCGCAAATGTTTCGTTATGGTTTGTTGTGTGATGGGTTAACGCAAGCTATTGCACAAGATTATCCTATTACCGATGAGGCAAGTGCTATCGAGTTTTTAGGTAAACAGCCGCTGGTTGTACCAGGTTCTGACACCAACATTAAAATTACCTATCCTCATGATTTAAAAATGGCACAGTATTATTTGGAGCAAAACTTATGCGAGTAGGCTTTGGTTATGATAGTCATCGTTTTAAAGAGGGTGATCATGTGCCGATTGGTGGCATTAAGGTTGCACATATACAGGGTGTAAAAGCGCATTCTGATGGTGATGTGTTAATTCATGCACTAATCGATGCGATGTTGGGTGCTGCGGCACTTGGCGATATCGGTTCTCACTTTCCTGACACTGATCCTCACTATCAAAATGTTGAGAGTAGTAAATTTTTATTACATGTGATCGATCTTTTAAAACAACATAATCTGCAATTAGTTAATATGGATGCCACCATTATTGCCGAAGCACCGAAGCTTGCGCCATATATCATACCGATTCGAGAACATTTGGCGACATTGTTACAAGTTCAAGTGACTCAAATTAGCGTTAAAGCCACGACTAATGAAAAAATGGGCTGGATTGGTAGAAACGAAGGTTTGGCTGCAACTGTTGTAGTAATGCTTGGCAACATAAGCTAGGCCTGCTAAGCTGAGCATTATGTTACGTATTTTAATTTCAAATGATGATGGCGTTTACGCCGAAGGAATTCAGGTCTTGGCCGAAGCGGTTAAGGAGTATGCTGAAGTGACTGTGGTAGCACCTGATCGCAACCGCAGTGGTGCAAGTAACTCATTGTCATTATCGCGTCCAGTGCGTTTAAAGCATTTATCTGAACGTTGTATTAGTGTTGAAGGCACACCAACTGATTGTGTACATATTGCCATTACAGGTTTGCTATCGACTCAACCAGATATGGTGTTGTCTGGCATCAATGCTGGTGCGAATTTGGGTGATGATGTTTGGTATTCCGGTACGGTTGCGGCCGCGATGGAGGGGCGTTTTTTAGGATTACCTGCAATTGCTTTATCTTTGGCAAGTGAACAGCATGAGCATAATGAGACGGGTGCTGCAGTTGCCATCCAACTGATTAAGCACCTACTTAAAAATCCACTGCCTGCCAGTACAATATTAAATGTAAATATTCCTGATGTGCCTTTAGCTCAAGTTGATGGCTTTGAGGTAACGCGTCTCGGTACGCGTCATTGCGCGGAACCAACAATCCGCCAAATTGATCCCCGCGGACAACCTATCTATTGGATTGGCCCTGCTGGTAAGGAAGAAGATGCTGGTCCGGGTACAGACTTTCATGCGATTAAGCGTAACAAAGTTTCTATTACACCACTTAAGATTGATCTGACAAATTATGAATCGTTTGAGCAAGTGTCATCTTGGGTTGGGAGTATGCAGGATGAGTGCACTCCTTCGAATTAATTTCTTTTTGAGTCTTTGTCTACTACTATACGGTTGTAGCGGTGGCTTTGCGCCAGTGGTAAAGCTTGGGGTTGGGCCTCAGCAGGCACCTGACACTTATCGTGTAAGGCGTGGAGATACCCTCTATTCTATTGCCTGGACTTATGGTCTGGATTATCGGCAATTGGCAGTTCAAAATCATCTGAACACGTCATATCATATTTGGCCTGGACAGCAGCTCAAACTAAAACAAAGAGTTAGCTTGGCTTTAGCTAAATCAAGTTCGCTTACATCAAAAAACTTTTTCACTGCTAAAGTGGTACAGGGGTTATCTCTAGGAAATTGGCATTGGCCAACAAAAGGACAGGTTATTCAAGGATTTGAGCCAGGCCTTACCGGTAATGCTGGTGTTAATATTCATGGCCATACCGGTCAGCCAGTGTTGGCAACGCGCTCTGGAGTAGTGGTTTACAGTGGAGATGGGGTGCGTGGCTATGGGAATTTGATTATAATAAAACATAGTAGTGACTTTCTAAGCGCCTATGCCTTTAATCGGCAAAATTTGGTTCGCGTAGGGAGTCGGATTCGCCAAGGACAGAAAGTGGCGATTATGGGTAGGAATAGCAAAGGTCGTGCTGTTTTGCACTTTGAAATTCGCAAGAATGGCCAGCCAGTTAACCCACTACGTTATCTGAGTTAGCGCAACTTTAAACACAGGGATATGTGGCCATGTCTGGTTCAACTAAAAAGAAGAAGAAAGCTTCTTCATCGGCGGCGATGGAGAATAGTCTTATTTTTGCAGAGTCGCGCTCCAAGCGCGATCAACCTAAAACTAATGTAGCCGATGATGCTGAGATTGCACCAGAAGAGAAATCTGAATCATTAGATCCCACTCAAATTTATTTACGTGAGCTTGGTTTTCAAAGTTTGCTAACGGCTAAAGATGAAGTACGCTTATCACGTGCATTAGCCAAAGGGGATGATGCAGCACGTCATAAGATGATTGAATGTAACTTACGTCTTGTTGTAAAAATTGCACGTCATTATTTAAATCGTGGTTTGGCCTTTTTAGACTTAATAGAAGAAGGTAATTTAGGTTTGATGACTGCAGTTGAGAAATTTGATCCATCACGTGGGTTTCGCTTTTCAACTTATGCTACTTGGTGGATACGTCAAACTATTGAGCGTGCGATTATGAATCAAAGTCGTACGGTGCGCTTACCGATTCATGTGATTAAAGAACTTAATATTTATCTTCGTGCAGCTAAAAAGCTGACACAGTCATTAGACCATGAGCCCTCTCCAGAAGAAATTGCTGAGATGATTGATAAGCCGATCGAAGATATCCGACGTGTGATGGCACTTGCACCTGACTCTACTTCTATTGATGCGCCATTAAGTCATGATAGTACTAAATCGTTAGCCGAAATTATTCCCGATGAAAATAATTTGGATCCCGCAAGGTTAGTGCAAAATTCAGACTTGGAAGGTAAGCTTGAGTTATGGTTAGAACGTCTAGATAAGCGCCATCGTGAAGTAATTGTGCGTCGTTATGGTCTGTGTGGTCATAAAATTGGTACGCTTGAGCAAGTAGGTCTGGCTGTTGGCTTAACGCGTGAGCGTGTGCGTCAAATTCAACAAGAAGCCTTAATTAAATTGCGTAGTTTGCTAGAAGCACAGGGTATTGTTGATATCGAAGATTAATTTAGTTCGTTTTTTATTCATTCCGGCCAAATCAGGGTCTCAGTAGGTAGTTGTGGCCGTAAATTTCCAAAAATCATGGTCAAAACTCTTATGCTTGAGAAGAAAAGAGGTTATGGTACACTTCATCATTTTAGATCTATTATAAGGATTGAGAGATGTCACAACCTAAAAAACAAGCCTGTACGGCACGTACCTACGAAGTAACTCAAGATCAGTTGCCATTAAGTTGTCCGATGAATGACTCACGTGTGTGGGATGCGCATCCACGTGTTTATCTGCCTATTGAGACCTTAGGTGAGGTGACGTGCCCTTATTGCGAGGCGCGCTTTGTGCTAAAAGATTTTAGCGGACCTGATCCCAAAGAAAGCCAACCTGCCGATGCCGAAAGTTAGTCATTTACCTTTAGCGTGCCATAATGGTTTATAATTTGGATATTTTTTCGGAAGGTTATCTTCTGAATATTTTGGCATGGGTTATATGCTTCGCCATTTGAGCAGGATATTTTGATTGAGCATTTATTATTGCTGTTAATGCGACATAACGATTGATTTTAAGTTTCATGTAAGACTCTCCTCCGTTGTAAAAGGTTTGGATAAGTGAAGACACACTCTGTCAAACTTCAATTGCTTCAACTTTTTGAACAGTTGCTGCTGTAGTTTGAGTTAATTGTCCACGACCAATCGCATAATATTCAAACCCAAGCGCTTTTAATGCCTCAGGGTCGTAAAGATTGCGACCATCAAAGATCACTGGTTGTTTAAGGGTTGCTTTGATATGGTTGAAGTCAGGGCTTCTAAATGCCATCCATTCCGTTACAATAATTAACGCATCTGCTTCAGTTAGTGCTGCTTCAGGTGAATCTGTTAAGATTAAATCATCACGTGTACCGTAGATAGATTGAATGCTTGATTGTGCCTCGGGGTCGTAAGCAGCAACAGTGGCACCTGCTTTCCATAAGCCTTCTAAGATCACACGACTTGGCGCTTCTCTAACATCATCGGTATTGGGTTTAAACGCAAGACCCCATAATGCAAATTTACGCCCTTTAAGTTGTGTGCCAAAGTGGTTAAGTATTTTGTTGAGTAATACATGTTTCTGTTTTTCGTTGATGTTATGTACCGCACTTAATAAAGTTGGTTCGTAGTTTTCTTGACGTGCGGTGTTTTGAAGCGCTAATACATCTTTGGGGAAGCAAGAACCACCATAACCACAGCCAGGATATAAGAAGTTATAACCGATACGTTGATCTGAGCCAATACCCAGACGTACTTGCTCGATATCAGCACCGACGCGTTCGGCAATTTGACTTATTTGATTCATAAAGCTGATTTTAGTTGCGAGCATTGCATTAGCCGCATATTTAGTTAATTCTGCAGAGCGCACATCCATCACGATTAACTTATCATGATTACGATTAAATGGAGCATAGAGGCAGCGCAATAAATCTTCTGCTTTAGCAGAAGCAACACCGATAATAATCCGATCTGGTTTAAAGCAATCGGTAACAGCATTACCTTCTTTTAAAAATTCTGGATTTGACGCAACATCAAATGATATATCAGCTTGGCGTTGAGTCAGTTGTGCTTGTATGGTTGCTTTGACTTTGTCAGCGGTACCGACAGGAACAGTTGATTTGTCGACAATGACCTTATAGCTATTAATGTGCTGACCGATTGTTTGTGCAACGTCGAGTACGTAATCTAATTTGGCAGAACCATCAGGGCTCGCAGGTGTGCCGACAGCGATGAAGATAATGTCACCATGATTAATAGCATTAACGGCGTCAGTGGTAAATTCTAGGCGTTTTGCTGCAATATTTTCTTTGAGTAAATCTGAAATGCCTGGTTCAAAAATAGGACACTGGCCATTGTTTAGGCGTGTGACACGTTTTGTATCAATATCGACACAAATGACATGATTGCCCATTTGTGCAAAACACGCGCTTGTTGTAAGGCCAACGTAACCTGAACCAAAAATGGTGATATTCATAAAAAGCATTCCTTTGTTGAAGTGTTGTGAATTCTAACAGCCATAATCTCAAGCAACAAGCGTTTGACTCTACTAATGCGATCGATTACATTCTGAGGATGTTTAATATGGAAAGAGATGTGTAAAAATGGATCAAAACTGGAGCCATGAATCTTTGCCTGACTTTGCCTCATTAACCATGGTTGTAATTGGTGATCTTATGTTGGATCGTTACTGGTATGGTGATGTGACACGTATTTCACCAGAAGCACCGGTACCTGTAGTAAAAGTTAAAGACTGTAAATTAAAGCCCGGTGGTGCAGCGAACGTCGCATTAAATTTACGTGCACTGGGTGCGCGTGTAAAGCTTTTGGGTTTTGTCGGTTGTGATCAAGAAGCAACACAGTTACGTAATCTGCTAGAAATTGCAGGCATCGAATGTTATTTTTGTGAGGTAGCAGAACACCCAACAATTACGAAATTACGTTTACTAGGACAAAATCAGCAATTGATTCGTATGGATTTTGAATCCAAGTTTGATTTGGTTGATCATGCTGCTTTAATGCTTAAATATCAAGAATGTTTAATTGATGCAGATGCGGTTGTAGTATCTGATTATGCAAAAGGATCTTTGGTGCATGTGCAACAAATAATTGCAGAAGCAGTAATAAAATCTTTACCTGTATTTGTTGATCCTAAGGGTGAAGATATGACGCGTTATTCTCAAGCAACATTATTAACACCAAATAAAAAAGAATTTGAATATATTGTCGGCTCTTGTAAAGATCAAACTGAAATGATTATAAAAGCACAGCAGCTGATAAAAGACTACAATATTGAAGCTATCCTGATTACTTTGGGTAAGGCGGGTATGTTATTGGTACAGCGCGATGTGGAGCCCTATGCCTTGCCAACGCGTGCGCGTCAGGTGTTTGATGTGACAGGTGCAGGTGATACAGTGATTGCTACCTTTGCAGCAACTTATGCACAAGAACGCCATATGCAACAAGCAGCATATATTGCCAATACGGCAGCAGGCATTGTTGTGTCTAAGTTGGGGGCTGGCACAGTGACGCCGGTAGAATTACGCCGCGGTCTTCGCAAACAAAATGCATCTGAATTTGGTATTGTCAAAGAAGCAGAATTATTAAAGCTCTTACAAGATGCGCGCGCCCAAGGTGAACGGATTGTGATGACCAATGGCTGCTTTGATATTTTGCATCAAGGTCATGTGCACTACCTTGAACAAGCAAAAAGCCTAGGTGATAGATTAATCGTTGCCGTTAATGGTGATGTTTCGGTTAAAAAACTCAAGGGTAACAGTCGTCCTTACAATACATTAAGTGAGCGTATGCATGTACTTGCGGGATTGCGAGCAGTCGATTGGGTAGTCGATTTTTCTGAAGAAACGCCTGCACGGCTAATTAGTGCTTTATTGCCAAATGTTTTGGTTAAAGGTGGCGATTACCAAGTGCATGATATTGCGGGTCACGAAGCTGTATTGGCTAACGGCGGTGAGGTTAAAGTTTTAAGTTTTATAGAGGGTTGTTCGACAACGGGTTTGGTTGAGCGCATTCAAGCAATGGCAATAAAAGCAACAGAAGAAGTATAAGGGTATCTTATGATTATAGTGACAGGTGCTGCAGGTTTTATTGGTAGTAATATTATGCAAGGGCTTAACCGTCGTGGTATTACCAACATTATTGCCGTTGATGATTTAACCGATGGGCATAAGTTTGTAAATTTAACTGCTTGCGAATACAGCGACTATATTGATTATCAAGATTTTTTAGAACGTATGAAAGCTGGAGATACTTTCGGTGGTGCAATCAAAGCATTCTTTCATGAAGGTGCGTGTTCTGCAACAACTGAGTGGGATGGTCGTTATATGATGCGTAATAACTATGATTACTCCAAAACAGCATTGCATTTCTGTCTTGATCATAAGATCCCTTTTTTATATGCATCATCTGCAGCAGTTTATGGCGATTGTCACGAATTTAATGATCAAGACTGGCAACAACAACCATTAAATGTGTATGGTTATTCTAAATGGAAATTCGATCAATACGTTAAACCGTTATTAGCAACAGCACCAATGCAGATTGCAGGTTTTCGTTATTTTAATGTGTATGGACCACATGAGCAGCATAAAGGTGGTATGGCGAGTGTTGCATTTCATCTGATGAATCAGTTGCAAGACAATGGTGTGATTAAACTCTTTGAAGGATCGCATGGTTATGAGGCCGGTGAGCAGCGACGTGATTTTGTTTATGTTGATGATGTGGTAGATGTGAACTTATGGTTTTTAGATAATCCACAACATAGTGGTATCTTTAACTTAGGTACTGGCCAGGCGCGTGCCTTTAATGATATTGCGCGTACACTGCTAAAATTGCATGGCAGTGGGCGTTTGGAATATATTCCTTTTCCTGAACATTTAAAAAATGCTTATCAAGCCTATACTCAGGCTAACATAAGCAGCTTGCGACAAATTGGGTTTAATGCAAACTTTACCAGTCTTGAAGCTGGTGTTGAAAAATATTATCAATATGTAAATATAAAAAAACCACAGTCTGAAGCTGTGGTTTAGTGAAAGTTTTCTTACTGGCCCAATGAGCCAGGATCTATACTGTGTTATTTATTGTTAGATTGTCTTTGCTTTGCATCTGATTGTGCTTGCTCCATTTGCTCTTGCTGCTGTGCTTTTGCCGCTGCAGCTTGATCTTGTGGGCTCGATGTTGGCTGTGTTTGATCAGGATTGCTAATTGAAAAGTTTTTCACTTGTTCCGCAACTTGCCCTGCAAGCGTGATATTTTTCTCAGCCAATAGTGCAGCTGATTGCGCCATTTGTGTAGACATGGTTGCGAGTAAGCGTTCGCGGTCAAGATGTGCCTGGAAATTTTGTGCTTCAATTTCTGCTAGTACCACTAAAGTCTCACGCTGTAGTGCTGCAGATGAAGCGCTTTTAATGTTCGTATACCACATAGGATCAGATATGCGATGTGTTGCCTGGTAGTGCTGTAATGCTAATGGGCTGGTGGTTGTTGTTCTTTGCATAATGGGGTTACCATTTTTATCTTTCATAATGTCTCCAAGCTGGCATTTATTCAGTTGTGCCTCTTGAGCGGAACATTTAACCGGTACCATGATATTAATGTTTTTAGGCACTTGGATGGTTGGTGTGCGTTCTGTAATCATTTTTTGGAAGTTACCTTGTGCTACTGAATTGGCAGCTGTTTGTGAGCGAGTTGCTAAAGCATATTGTTGGTAAAGTGGATTTTTTATAAATTGATAATACAAATTAAACATAGCTTGTTGTGGGTTGCTGCTGCCTTTTGCATTGTTGAGTTTATTATTAAAGTTATCATAAGCTTTTTGGAGTGGATTAGAAGCGTATAGATAGTCTTTAGTGACATATTTTACAAACATATTAGGCGCACAGGCAGAACCTGGTATCCCATCGCACAATGGTGTGACAGGAATAGGGTTGCCGTTAATGTCTTTTGCGGGTGGTGTCGTGTAGCTCAATGGTTGAATTAATGTTGAAAAATTAAAGTAATCGTTATGGAGTTCATTTGGATCTTTAGGAAGCCCTATGGATTTTCTCTCTGGCGCTATTGATTGTAGTTTGGAAAGATTGTCTCCAGAGATACTAATCATCTGAACGGTTGGATCATTTGAATAAATACTATCACTAGCCAATATGCCGCTGGTTAGAGATTGTGTAACAGCAGCTTGTTTATAAGAGTTTTGTATATCAGCTATGTTTTTTCCATTGGTCACATTCGAGCCGGTGCTTAATAGATAGATTGACAGTGGTTGTAGCTGTTTTAAAATTTCATCAGCATTTGCTTTAGCGAGTGCTTCGTTGGATATAACTTTGTTGCTCGCTAATAATATGTTTCCAGTTGAAGCTTGGGTTGTACTGCTGCCGCTACCTGGATCATTTTTAAGTCTGATTTGAGCTTCAGCTGCTGATTGTATACGGTTACCGACAACTTGCACATTTTTATTGAGAGATGACAGTAGTTTTACCATTTTCAACTGTTGTTCGATGCCAGCACCTCCTGTAGGTGTTACGCCAAACGGTAAGCTAGCCAGACTCGTTACAGATGCACCAAACAAGGCGGAAATAGCAGTTAGTTTTAGTATATTATTGAGTGTTAAATATTTCATAGTAATCAGCCTTTATTTATTGATCGAACATGTAAGGTTTATTTTCGTTTGAACTTTCTGGGTTTATGCTACTACCTTGATTAAAATATGATTTAGTCGACTCTGCAGGATTTTGATCGGTGTAGGGATTGCGGTCATATTGTGTTGCAGGATTTTTGGGTGGTGTGATAGGTGCTTGACTGCCAAAACCACTGTTGCCTGAGATATTATTGTTACTGGTATCGTAGTTATTTTTGGGATCAGGTAATGCATTAATCGCATTATTATAGTAAGCAGCAAATAACACGTTATTTAGTGCGCTAGAGCAAGCGGCCGCATCAGACTGTTTTGAACACTGTTGAATGCAGGCATTGACACTTGCTGGACTGACTTTGCTGCCAGCAATCGCTTCAATCACACTGTCTTTAGTGCCCGCAGCTTGTAATGAACTACAATTTGATGCAGCGAAGCTAATCGTAGTCATGCTACCTAATGTAATCAGCAAACCTAGTTTTGTGAATTTTGTCATACTAACCTTCCTCTAAAGCTTTTGTAATCAATTTAAAGCGATCGACCCCAAAGACACGACTGATTAATCTTAAGCGTTCAAATACCACATTGCGACGTAGAAAGGTACCTGGAATATCAGTATCCGACTTTGTTGTCTCCTCGGCATGCATGAGCACTTTTGCCGCAGCACCTGGATAGGCCATATCGAGACACATGAGTAAGCGCAGATAGCGGCCTGTTTTCAGGTGGGTACATACCTCAATCATATGTTCTTCAAGCTGGAGGTCGATATTACCAATTTCGTCCAATTCATCACCTAGGCGCTTTAGTGCGTCCTCGAGTTCAGGCGCTCCGTCCATTGACCAGTCTTCGACACCTTCCATAAATGAGATCACTTTATATATGGTGGGATCTTGAAATTGGTGCCAAAATTCGTGTACCGCAGCATGATTTAGGTCTGGCATATAAGCTCCTGTTTTTTAGCCATAATTTGTAAAATTTATGATATTATAGTAACTTAGGATAACGGATAAACCTTAAGGAAAAATTAAGATATTCTTATTTAATCACTATTTTGCGCTTAAATAAAGCAACTCATAATAAGGTGCAAATTAATATCTGTATTTGTGTTGATCAGTTAATGATTTTAAAATATACAGATGTGATGGCACATAAGCCTTTCTTAATGTTCTCTTAAGGTATAACTGATATCATTTTAATTCATTCTTAAGGTTATGTTTATTCGGAGATTTCAAGTCATGGGGCTAAAAAAGGTACTAAAATTCGGTTTTTTGGACGGTGTTAACCCAAAAAAGATCATGGGTCCAGAGTCTGTTAAAATGCAGACCAAGATTATGAGCGATTCTTTTAAGTCGGCATTTAAGCGTAATAAAAAAGAAAAGTATACGCCGACCTCATTTGAAGATTGCATGCAGCATTATAATATCTCAGAGGCGGATCTCAAAAAACGTATCAAAAATGCAAACTATACGGTTTCATTTTGTATGGGGTTATCCTTGCTGACATTAGTCTCTTTAGTTTATCAATGCATGCAGCATTCTATAAGTGGTGCAGTTTTATCACTGACACTCGCATTGTTATTGTGGGCCATGGCCTTTCGCGAACACTATAATTTATTTCAGATGCGTGAGCGCAAATTAGGGTGTACAGTTAAAGAATGGTTTAATAGTTTATTTAAAAAGAATAAGGTATAAGGGGTTTTTATGTTACATAAACAACGTTGGATTTATGGGGCACTACTTTTATTTGTGACATCTATGGTATTTGCTGCTTCAAATGCAAATAGCGATATTCAAATTTCTTCTGCAGCTGTCGATCAGCATACCGATTTATCCATTCAATATCTGTCTCAGTTGTTCGGTAACGTGGGTAATTTGCTAACGAGTAGTTCTGGTCAGTTACTGGGTAAAATGTTTTATGAATTTAATATTGGTGTCTTAGTCGTTGCAGGTTTGTGGCTGTGTTACACCATCTTTACTATTTCAGTAACTTCCGCGATGGAAGGCTCTTTTATGGGTCAAAAGAGTAACTTAGTACTGACATTCTTAAAAATTGCCATTGGTATCGGTGCCTTAATTCCTTCACCTTCTACGGGTTACAGTGTGATCCAAGATATTGTAATGAAGGTTGTGGTGCAAAGTGTCAAATTTGCCGATATGACCTGGTCGAGTGGTGTGACTTATTTAAGCGAAGGTGGTGCTGTATGGCAGCCTCCACAAACAAAAGATACCCTGATTGATAAAGATGGTGTAAATGCGATATATGGTCAAATTATTTTACCTATCTTTTATGCAGAAGGGTGTATGGTTGCGAATAGTATTCAAATGGGTACGTCTGGTAGTACGCAACCACCTTCAGCGATGAAATCTAATAATAATCAAAGTCCATGGTCTGGTGGTGCCTCTGGTTCAAGTGGTGGTGTTGCTAATACTAAGTCATTACCGCCTATGCCATTACAAGTTAAGTATCCTTACACGGTTCACTCTTTTCTTGTTAATTTAAACCAGGGTTTTGCTTTTCCTAGTGCTGGCAGTGATACTGGATGTGGCTATTTAAATTGGAATACAGTACCTGGTAAAGAGTACCAAGATCTAAATTCAGGTTATGGTAAGTATTTGTATCAGGCGGCACAACAAGCAGTGACTGATATTATGCCTATTGCTCAGACGTACGCATGTACGCATCTTTCTGGTGCATCATCATCACCTGTTTGTGCAGGTGTTGATTATACCGCTTCAAATACGGACGTTGGTCAGAAGCTACTTGATACCTTATTGGCTTATGTAAAAAATATAGTGCCCATTAAAGATGCTAAATCTGGCCTTGCTTACAGTGAACTTAAAGACTTCTTTACCACAGCTGATTACTCCGGTTGGATTATGGCAGGGCGTTATAGTTGGGATTTAAGTCATTTAAAATTACGTTATCAAGGCTCACTTAATTATGCAAAATATGCTGCGAGTATGGGTGGTGATCATCCTTATGGCGTTGATGCTCTTAATAACCCACTTACTAACCTTGGCTCCTCAGACTTTAAGATGAAAAGTAGTCGTTACTATAATGCAATGATGCAACAATTTAATACCTATACGGGTTCGACACATCGTGCGCAATACGGTGAAAACACTGTGCATACCATAAGTGGTGCCGGGCGTGTGTTTTTACCTTTCTTAAGCACACTGTTGGATGACTTGCATGATTTAGAACACTTATTTATTAACTTAGGTGTAGAACAAGTCACTTATGTGAAAGATGGTGATGGTCATGTTACTAAGACCAAGGTGGTTAGCGGTAATTCTGCAGGTGATGATCCGATTTTCTTCCTCCAGCAAGTAGGTGTGAAAATGATGGATATCTCTAGTGATATCTGGGTAAATCTGGGTCTCGCTGGTGCGGTGATCATGTTAATTGGTATTGTCTGTCAAAGTACCTTAAACCTAGACTCACCTATCGAAATGGCGATCAACTGGTTTAAACCTTTGGCGATGGCTATTGCGGGATTATTTGTTGCCACAGGTGGTATGTTTGCATTCTATGTGCCACTCTACCCATTCTTTATATTCTTATTTGGGGTGATTGCTTGGTTTATCATGGTGATCGAGGCAATGGTGGCAGCACCTTTGATAGCCTTTGGTTTAACCCACCCAGAAGGACAAGACTTCTTAGGACCTGCTAAGCAAGGGTTAATGCTGCTCTTAGGTATATTTTTAAGACCGGCATTAATGGTGATTGGTTTGTTTGCTGCTATGATACTGGCATTTGTATCTTTCAGACTTATGAACTCAGGTTTTGCCGGATTTGTGAATGATTTATTTGTCAATGGTAACGTTTTCGATGGTGCTAAACAGGGTGATGTATTAACTGGCCTGTCGCACTTAGAATCTATTAGTAAAGGTGGCGGCATCAGTGGATTTGGTGTGATGTTATTTGGTATGCCTGTACTCATGGTGGTTTACGCAACTGTTGTCTACCTTGTATTGAATCAATGTTATAGTTTAGTCTATGTATTACCAGACTACATTATGCGTTGGATCGGTGCACCACAATCAGACTCCAAGATCGGCCAAGTTATGGAACAGATCAAGGGTGTTACTCAACAAAACTCTGGTGAGGTGGGTAAGGCTGCTGGTCAAACTGTTACAAGTGTCAGCCAAGGTGTGCGTGCCGGTGGTAAGATGGCCCGTGATAAGATTGCCGGTGGCAAGCCAGGTGGTGGTGGCCCAGGTGGCGGCGGCGGTATGGATGTCGGTGGCGGCGGTGGTGGTGGCGGCTCACCCATGGGTTAAGTTGAATAGAAACATAAAAGCCGTGACGCATGCATTCACGGCTTTTTTGATGGAGGGTAATAGTGAGCGATAGCATAGAAAAAAAATTAAGAGCACTGATGGTGGAGCATCTAGATATCGATCCAAATCAACTACAGCTTGATACGTCTTTTAGTCAACAGCTGGATCTTGATTCGTTAGATGCGATGGATTTATTGTTAGCGATTGATGAAGCGATGGGGATTCGAGTGGATCCAGATGCTATGGGGCAGGTTGATACACTACAACAGCTTATTGATGCCGTATCACAGGCACAACAGTGATTATGACGAATATGAATAATTCTAATAGTGGCATACTAACGAGCATACTGCTTGCAGTAAAAACCTGACTACCAATGGGTATGCTAAAAAAGATCAACAATAGCATCGCTTTTGGTGCTTTAGAGAGTAAAATCTTATAAGCACGTTTTTTGGGTGTGCTTGATGCGGGTAATTGCGTCAAGATATAGCAAGGTAGCGTGTCTGGTTTAAACAATCGATTGAATAAAATTAAAATACCTAAGATGGCAAACAGAATGCTCGTATCTGAGCTATTGATATGAGTGGTTATGGCAGGACATTGCATCAGTAGGCCAATAATCAAGGGTAGTAATAGGCTGGTCATAATCATACGACGCAAGCTCAAACCACGACTATGATGTGCGATATAACAACCACCAATCACACTCCAGCATAGCCACCAACCTTGTCCAAATAGTAAGGGTGCATTTGCATGCTGGAATAGCGCGTTAAATAGATGCATCGAGCTGGGTGGGCGTACTAAAGTTGTTGCTAGCGGTGTTAAGATTAATGCGATAATCACCAGTGTAAAGCCTAATATCACGGCAAAGGCTGGCAATCTGATAAAGAGTAATGCTTTTTTTGTGACAAGTTCTGGGAGATATTTTTTAGTAATCTTTGATAACGCAAGTATCATCACAGCCACGCTTAAGATTAATGCGCGCATACTAAAATAATCGAGTTTATCGATACAGCTGGCATAAACACCGATGCAAATCAGCGCAAGGGATAATGCTGTCACCATAAGTGTTGCTTGACGCACAGATAAATGGAGTATTGACCAAAATTGACCACCGTATTTAATTTTGAATGTGGTAGTTAAGATGTCGGCAAGGGCTGCATTTTTATGGCTACGTTCCATAGTAAGTCTTAAGATCACAGCAATAAGCAGCATATAAGCCCATGGAAATAATCCTACATAAGCAGTATTAAATCGAATTGATTCAGCAAAGGCATTGGGGCTAAATAGATTACTGACACCAAAGTGAATTAAGTAAAGCGAAAGTTGAAACAAGACGATGTTGATTTGATTTTTATGTTGTAATTGTGTGTCGTGTGTGCCGGTATATTTAAGACATAGACATATCAAGAGTAGGGCCAAGGCGAGCCAATGCATCTTATAAAAATTAATATGATGGATCCAAGCATAGGCAACGAGACAAGTTAAGATAATATGAAACAGTAAAGCTGAAAATTGCAGTAATAAGCTTGATTGATGAATCTTCACAGTGCCGGCCTTTTGTTTGAGACAATGTGATTATTTTATAGAAAATAGCGCTTAGGATCTATTACGTTTTAAGCCAGCAGTTAAGACTTTATGTGTGCGCTCAGAGATAACGCCTTCTTCATAACGTTTATCGACTTCAAGTTGCATGGTTTGGCCATATTTTTGAAGCAGTTCACGTGTTTTTTTGGTAACGTGTTCAGGCTCAACGCTAAGTAATTCATCACGTACTTGCTCATTGAATATGAGGTATTCGCGTAGCGCAACACGTTTGCCATCGACAGAAGGTACAAGCCTTTGCCAGATAATCAAGCGTAAAGTTTCAATGATATCAATGGTGCGACCAACACGTTCTTCTTTGGAGAAAGTACCCACAAGACGGCGTACGGTTTCAGCAACACCATTACTATGTAGTGTGGTGTAGACGGGGTGGCCTGTTAATGCGGCTTCTAGTACGGCACTAATCGTTTCGGCATCGCGTGCTTCACCCACTAGAATTAAGCGTGGTTTACGTCGTAATGCGTTGCGTACACCTGCTGCAAAATCTGGAATATGACGTGGCACTTCTGATTGGCTAACGATAGCTGTTTTGGCATCGATTTCATCATAAACAAATTCGATTGGTGCTTCATAAGTTAAAATTTTACGGTGGCTTTCAGGTTCTTCAGCAAGCTCACGAATAATTGCAGCTAATAGTGTTGTTTTACCTGAGCCCGTTGCCCCTGTTACATAAACTACGCCTTCGTGTGGCGCGATCGCTTTTAAAATGCTTTCAGGCAAATCCAATGATGATAGTAGTGGTGGTGTCGACGGGATCGTACGAATAGTAATCTGAATACCTTCGTGCCCATCAACATGAATACCTACGCCATTCACACGGTGACGATAGCGCTCGTTTCGTGAAGGTCGTACTTCAAAGTGGGTATCGATGTCATTACCGCGCATAATCTGAGTGGTGCCATTGGGGCCATAGATGGCATTAAGTATGTCACCGACTTCGGCGTTTGACATGGAGCGCTTAGTAATCGTATATAAGCGGCCATAAATTTCAGCCATAATTGGCGAGCCAGTTTGGATGGTAATATCGGAAGCGTTAAGGCGGTTGCAGTAGACGAGCAGTTGATCGAGCGAATCGGCATCAAAGCGTGATGGTTCCTCTGGAAAATATTTTATATACTCGCTGTTGGTTGCTTTGTTCATCAGCTCAGTATAGCATAGTGTCGGATTCGGTGTTTCTTTTTTTTAGTGTTTTCTTGAAGCTTAACTAGCTGATTAAAAACAATAAAAAAAAGAAACACCGAATCTGGCACTAATGGTTTTTGACGATCACAGGGTGCCACTGTTTGCTATTAGGCTGTAGCTGCGATAAGGCTGTAATACGAAGCACGCGATCGTTGATGCGTAAGTGATTCGCATCACCGGTAATACCAAAATCAGCACTAGCAACAAATGGTGCGCTGACCATTTTTTCTTGGTAGAGCTTACGGTAAAGCACCATGCCGAGATAATCACGTTTGAGGCGATTTAGATTGATTGAAAAAATATTATTAGCTTGTGCAAGGCCTTTTTTCCAGCCTTCTTTCATACAGGCATTCCAGATTATGGCTTCTGCTTGGGTGGTGGGTAGTAGGGTGTGATCAGGTAAATCAGGTTTGCTAAAGCTCATCCACAAGTAAGTACGCCAGGTTGGTGGTGTGGTGACAAAGCGTGCATTACTTTCGATGGTATAGCTTTTAGATGCAAGTCTTAATGTCACACCATTATCTTGGTGAATACTATTATTTGATTGTGTGAGTACAGGTGGTAATACGTTGTGTGGTAATAACAGTTGATTGAAATCAAATACGCGATCAAGCGTTCTGTCTTGGTCAGTCAGTGATTGGTTGATCTGTAATGCGCGCCATGCAAGTCCACCGCGGGCACCTAGCGTTGACGCAGTTTCTTGTATTGCTTTAAGTTTAATTCTGCTGATGCTTGACATGTTTGCTGCAGGTAAAGATTCAACATTAATAAAACCAATATTCGCTACAACGGGTGCTTGATCTTCATTTGTGTGTCTATGTCTATTGGTGTCGTGATGTCTATGTCTTGAGGCATCAGCAGCACTGACGATCATTAGTAATGTTATACAGCTGCATAAAATAATTTTTTTTAATGACCCGTTCATATACTGATTCATTCTAAAGCCTCAATTAAAGTTTGAAGTAGCGTAATTCGATGGTACGAGTTTTTGGATAGACGCCAATCGATGCTTTGTTATGAACTTGATACATCACGTTACGTAGCATATTTCCCATGGTGTCGTTGACCATCACAACATTGACTAATACCGGAATTGCAGGAGCACTACCCATTACATGCACATGGTAACCGGATGCTTTTGCAATTTTTTTAATGATCGGTTCAACAGGGCCGTTCCAATCGACAGAACCACGTTGATTCATATCAACTAAGCGGTTATTCCAAGGCCTTTTCAGACGGTGTTTTTTAACGTTACTGTTAGCCATATCGATAGCTGAGAGCTCTTGTAGCGAGCCAGAGGCTGAGGTAGCTGCATTGGCAACTTGAGCTTGAGCGCTAGCATCAGAGGTATTAAGTGGTGCTGAATGCTCGGTAAAGTATTTAAGATGTAAATCTACGACGCGTTTATTATCAGAACAGCCGACAAGTACGATAATGGCTGCTAAAATAGATAACTTGATGATTTTATCCATGGGCTTCTCTTCAGGTTGTCGTTATGTCCATCTAACGTGAGATGGTAATTTATCTAGGTATATCAATGTATTATACATAAATTACCTTAAGAGAACATTAACAAAATTACTAGCTTACTCGCTTCGAATAAAGCTTACATTCAGAAGTAACGCTAAGTGATTGTTGTATTCTCTATGTCCAATAATAGACTAAAGCACTAATTATTGGAATCATTATTTGGTCCCGTCAATTCACATGGGGTATACTGGCAGTTATGAAAGTTACTAATGAAGCACATTGGCGCGACTCCGCAAGGCCCATCAAGTTTTTTATCTGGGATGGGAAATTAGTATTTCCTATCATAATACCTTTAATGTATCCACGTAGCATTTGGACGTGGGGACTTGCGCTATTTGCCATGATTTTCTTTACGGTACTTAATCGTTATGGTTTTTCACCGGTGGTTTTTTTGCGTTGGCTGCGCACGTTTGTTGCGGGTAAGCGTAAACTGGTCAATCCACCGTGGGAGCAGTGATGGAAGAATTACAACAAAAATTAACCAGTATTATTAAGTACATGGGCACCACTTTCACACTCAAAGGCAGCCCTATTACCTCTACTGAGCTTTTTTCTGTAACAGGCTTGCTACCAGGACTGGCAAAACGCGCCGATCAGCTTGCATCTCTTTGTTTTGGCTACAGTTTAGGGGCTACTTATGAAGATGCAGAGAAATCGCTATTAGGCACCAAGGTAAAATTTGATACTTTCACTCCTGATGTGTTAAGAATTTTTTGTATTGTCGATGTGCTACTTGAGATCGTGCGTAATAGTCCAGAAAAAGCAGTTGCGTCGCTTGATGAGCTTATGTACGATTAGGCAACTGCTTGATTTACAAAATGACTAAAAATCAGTCATATAGCGCTAAAATTATTAAAATTTCTTCAAAAAAAGACGCTACCTTAATGTTCCCTTAAGGTTCATATCCTACAATTGTACTAGATATTTATTTAGCCATTTAAGGGGATTAAAATGCGCCAGCGTTTAGTCAATAAAAATACAGAAATCGATAGTGCCGACCTCCCAAAAGCAGTTGCTAAGGCAAGTACTGAATTTATGTCTGTTCTACGGACAATGAAGACTGAGGTTGCGCAAAGTGGTTTTTGTGCTCAGAAAAGCTCTCAAGACATGCAGCAAGAAGCGGAAAATAAAACTCGAATTGCGTCTGCCGCTTAAGAATAGGGGCATAGGATGTCAAATAAGTTCACAGTCACTTCAACTAAAAAAACTCAGAGTGATGAGGTTAAGCGTCAATTGCTAGAGTCAATGCAAGAACAGCACCAAGCAACGCTGCAAATTCTAAGTGACTTCTATAAGTCTGATATCCATAATAGATCAGATTATATTGGACTGGCTAAGTCAATCGTTAATGCGGTTGATGAAGTACTAAAAAATGACGATTATGAAGATTCTCTGTTTTTACGCAATACGGTAAAACCACTAAAAGAGATCCGAGTACAGGCGATTGATTTACTTAAGCAGATTAACCAACAAGAATCGGAATCTTATATAAAGCCAAAGCTAGAAGCTGATATGGAGCCAGTTTTTGTGCTATTATTTCAGAGTGAAGGCCAGAATGTGCAAAAGTGGGAGCAGCTGTTACGCGGTTTAAGCCGTTATGCATTAGGGCGACCGGTCTATCGAAATGAAGTGGATGTGCAAAAAGTCATTCGCGCAAAGATGACCAATGGTCTAGAAGCCTATGCTAAAGTTGCTGTGTCAAAGTCACTACTTGAAGCATCTTCGCGTCTATCACCCCGCCAGGATCGTTTAGGTAATACGTTAATTACGTTGCCGGTTGGAGCCATTAAAAGCGATGCTGTTTTGGAATTTGTACATGGTAAGCAGCATTACCATTTTGATAAAGGTGAATTGATAAATGTCTCAACAGCCCCAGACGCCGACAGATCAAACCTCTAACTTTTTTTGGTTACTCATCATCATTGCCGGTGCTTTGCTTGCTGTATGGTATTTTAAGCGTGAATGGTATGTCATCCCAATTTATTATTTCCGTTATTATGAACTATCTTTATTCGAATTAATTGCGCGTGGGTGGAATGGTATTGCAGGGTTGTGGCCAAGTCTAAATTTACCACAATCAGATATCAGTCATTTTACTCAAATGAAACAGTATATTAGCACGTCAGATCCGCAAAATGTCAATTGGGAAACGTTTTCAAGTCTAAACCACACCGTGGGTAGTTGGTTTAGATGGTTTGCGCTGGTGTTTTTGTTGTTGTTGGCTTACGTTACTTATTTTAAATTTGGTGATCGAAAATTTACACGCATTTATACGATGAATTCATTACGCGATGCAGATCAAGAAAACTGGCCTGAAATCACTCCAGTTCTGTCATTAGACTTAGTGAAGCAAGACATCGAGAAAGGCCCGTGGGCGATGTCTAGACAGCCATTAGCATTTTGTAAAGAGCACAATATGATTACTCCCACAGTTGTTAAAGAGCGGCAAGTATGGAAGTTAGATTGTAATGAGGCAACACGTATTTTTACTATGCAAATGGGGCCTGTATGGACCAGTGTTAATGATTTACCTATCTATATGAAAGCATTGGTAGTGATTTTTATTGCACGTGCGTTGCGTGAACGAACGGTTGCGAATAATCTTTTGGCACAAATTTCACGTTCTGCAGGTGGTGGTAAATTAGATTTTAGCGGTGTTGAACAACAATTAAAAAAATATGAACATAGTAGAATTATTCAGTGGATGCAACTGCGTCATGCTTATGTTTATACATTAATGGCTTCATTACTAGATGCTGCGCGTAGTGATGGTGTATTGGCTACCGCTGAGTTTTTGTGGTTAAAACCGGTTGATCGGCGTCTGTGGTATATACTCAATAGCGTTGGGCGTCAAACAGCAGTAGTAGAAGTAGGTGGTCCATTTGCACATTGGATGACAGAAAAACGTTTGCAACGCTCATTGCGTACACCAATGATTCAAGAAGCAGTAAAAGCACTTGAGGCTGATATGCTTAACACATTATACATACACGAAGGTGATTCATGGCATACTCCCAGCGCGGCTTAGACCCAAATCAAGAGCAGAATCAACAGAACATCGTTCGTGATACGCGTACGCTTAGTGTTCGGATTAATGATGCAAGTAAAAACCCTAAGGTGGTTACAGTTGTACTAGTGATTTTTGCTTTATTAGCATTCTTTATCTTGCCTGGATTTTCAGAGATAATTTTCTTCCTATGTCTGTGTTTATTTATTTATTGTGTCACACAAAAGCACCATCTTCCTTTTAGAAAGCCATTATTTTCTCATGAACTTGATGCGAATGATGTGAATAAAGCCACAGGTAAAGCCAATATGGCGGCTGGTATTTACTTTTTTGGTAATGAAATAAAAGACAAAAAAGAATTATGGTTTACTAATGATGATATGCGTACTCACGTATTAATCTTTGGATCAACCGGTTCTGGTAAAACCGAATCGATGCTAGGGATTTCCTATAATGCATTATTGCAAGCCAGTGGTTTTATCTACGTTGATGGTAAGGGTGATAATAGTCTATTTTCCAAAGTGTTTTCGATGGTGCGCTCGATGGGGCGTGATGATGACTTACTCTTAATTAACTTTATGACCGGTGCGCGCGATATTATTGGTCCGCAAGCCAAGCGTTTATCAAACACTTTGAATCCATTTGCACGCGGTTCATCGAGCATGTTGACGCAGCTAGTAGTAAGTTTAATGGGCTCTTCTGGCAATTCGTCTGATGGTGATATGTGGAAAGGTCGCGCAATTGGTTTTGTCGAAGCAATTATGAAGGTGCTGGTTGCGATGCGCGATGCGGGGCATATCTTATTAGATGCTAACTCGATTCGTAATTACTTCCTATTACCAAAGATTGAAGCGATGTGTATCGATAAAATATTTATTCGTGATGGTCAGGAATCTATAAACCTTGAAGGTTTGCCTCCGACAATTATGGAGCCGATTGTTAACTACCTTTTTAACTTGCCAGGTTATAACCGTGAGAAAAAAGGTAAGCAAGTATCACAGGTGCTTGAGCAGCACGGTTTTATTACGATGCAGTTAACGCGTGCGTTTACGTCACTTGCAGATACCTACGGTCATATTATGCGTACGTCACTTGCTGAAGTAGATTTAACCGACGTAGTATTAAACCGCCGTATTTTATGCGTGCTTTTACCGGCTCTTGAAAAAGCACCTGAAGAATTAGCTAACTTAGGTAAGATCATTATCGCCACACTTAAAGCGATGATGGCAGCAGGTCTTGGTGATGCTGTTGAAGGTGAATATGCTGACCTTATCGAAAGAAAGCCTACTAATGCTGCAACACCTTACCTTTGTATCTTAGATGAATATGGTTACTATGCAGTGGAGGGTTTTGCGGTGGTGCCTGCGCAGGCGCGTTCGCTTGGTTTCTCGGTTGTCTTTGCTGGTCAGGATTTACCAGCCTTCCAAAAAGCCTCAAAAGAAGAGGCTGCATCGATTGGTGCGAACACCAACATTAAGATCTGTATGAAGCTTGAAGATCCGACAGAAACTTGGGACTTTTTTATGAAAGGTGCAGGTGAATCATATGTCACGCATGTTGATAGCTTCCAAGTCGATCAAGGTAGTGTGTTAGGTACTTATGCTGATGCTAAAGGTGCTAAGATTGAAAAGCGTGCACGTATTGATTTGCTTGATTTAAAAGAACAAACACCAGGTGAAGCACATTTCTTTTTCAAATCTAAAATTGTGCGTGGTCGCTTTTTTTATGCATCACCGAGACCAGTTAAAAAAATGCGTTTAAATCATTTCTTAAAGATTGGTGCGATTGAAGATTCTGAAGCACACGAATTATTGCAATCATTCCAAACATTTGAACAAATTTCACAAGTTGATGGTGAGGTTTTAAATCCAGAATTAAAACCTGAAGAAGAAATGAGTGAGCTTTTAACTTATTGGCAGGCAAACGATGCACGCATGCCGATCGATCGTGCAGTGGCTGCGATGCAACAGTTCAATAAACAAGTTGAAGTGCCGACATTCTTTGAAGATTTTGCACCAGAGGTTGCGGTTGACCATCTTAATATCTTTACACCGATGCGTGAAGCAGCGCATCTCGAGGATGCTTTGATTGTCGATGATTATGACACATTTAAAAAGCCTATTTTGGATCGTTCTTATACGCGTGACCAAACCGAATATATCCAACGTTTAATGGGTAAAACAGGCCAACAAGCAATGAATGTCGCTATCGAAGTCATTGGCGACATGGAAAAAGGCACTCACTATCCACCTGATACGCGCCCTAAAATTACAGCAGTCGAGTTATCAAATAAGATTGATGCCATCATTGATAAAGTCTCACTCAAGAAAAAAGAGAAGGATGAACAGGTAGATTAATGTCTGAGTGCTGGCATCATGAAAAAATGCATGCCATAGGGACTAAGCTATTTGATAAAATCTATAAGCGCAAGTGCCTGACCCACCACAACCATATTATACATTGTTGGGATAGAAAAATTTCAGTCTATACAAGCTCGTTTTTAAGTTTTGTAAGCTTTGATGCTTTTGCTCTAAATAATTCTTCAAGGATGCCGCCACTCCCGCCCCGGTAAGTCGAGCAACCCAGACGCCGATGCCGCGCATAGCATCACCGCCCCTGCCATTGGTGAAGTGGGATGCGGCAGCACCCGAGCATAAATATTGATAGCCAAGACCCTCCACAGAATCACAAGATGCTCTATAAAAATCAACACCATTCAATAGTTTTAACGATGCAGCCCGCCCCCTAATGGGTCGCCCTTCTCTAACTACATCGTAAAGCCCTTCACAAAAAAGTTGCGCAACCTCAGGTGTGACCAAGCTTTGTAGGAAGCCAATAACCTTAACACTAAATATATCGCGTTGGTCCCAATCAGTAAAATTATTAAATTTATTATGATAAGCTTTATGAGCAGCGCGTAATAATGCTTCGATGTTGTAGTAGTTATTTAACGCTATAGTGTCTTTAGGTAGTACCGCATCTCTAAATGCTTGCAGTGCATCTTCCATATCCTGACCGCTAGTATTAATAGCTGCTATCAGTGTATCAAAATTATAAGTAGTTTTTTGAAGTTTTATCTCTTCTTCAGCTTGCTCCCACTGCTGCATCACATCACCAAGATCTAATCGTTGCAAATAAGGTAGCATTACTTTAATCATCTCAACTTGATTGCGTATAAGTGCTATTTTTAATGGTGACTCAGCAAAAAACTTTTGCCAAGTATATTGGCTCTCAATAAAGGGTAGGTAATGTGGTGTCTTTAATAAAAGCGCTGGATGTGATGCTAAAATTCTGTGTACCATCTCACGCTTATCATCGATAACAGAAGCCAATAATAATGATAATGCACGTTTAGATCGTTCTGGCTGTGTAAAAATAGAAAGTGTACGACAGGTTTTTGAGAGGTTAGATAAATCAGCATTATTTAAATAACGCACAATATTCAGAACTGGATCTTCAGGTAATTGTGTGAGTTCGCACATTTATTTTCTCTCCATGAAAAAATAATTAATTGGTTTTATAGCATGTTAGTATGGGCCAAGCAACATAGAAGTTAGGAATGCGTGTAATGGTGACTATAGTGATAGATTTTTTTTAGCTTCGTCAGTGAATAGCAATTTAAATGGCATTACTCAGTATCATCCTCGATATATTGGGTAAAATCACCCAATGAAAAATATATCATATTATCTATTAGTTAATAATAAAGAAAATGTTCATTTTTTTGCCTAACGGTTTGTTTTTAGGCACTATTTGCTATATATTAAAGATTAGCGGTTTTTTCAGCCAATGTTATGATCCAAAAGTAGCTGAATTTATGTTATATTTTGGACAACTACGGTGATATTTAATATAACCTTAAGGTAGCGCTGCTATCTTAATCTTCTGTTAAGGATCACCGCGCTAGACATGGAAGTACTTATAAAAAGCGATAGTGGTTAGGCTATTTGCTCTTAAATTGGATGTTAACTATATGAATCTAAAAGCAAAAATCATCATTCTTACAGTGCTTTCTGTTTTCGTTGGGGTTGTGGCTGGCTGCCATAAGCCACGTAAGGCTAAGTGGACTTACCAGTACTCTAAACCACGCCTAGCCCAACGTGAGCACGCATTAAAGAAATTAAGAGCCGAAGGTGTCGATATTTGCATCTATGGCGAGAGTGTCAAGATTATGGTACCAGATTACTTATTGTTTAAGCCTGGCTCTTGGCAATTGAAAAAAGAATCGGAACATATACTCGCACACCTAGTATATTTCATCAGAACGTTCACTGTGGTTAAGGTTAACGTTAATGGTTATGCCGATAGTGAAGCGTGGGCCGGTAGCCCACCCTATAATAAGCTAAGACTCACCAGTAATCGTGCTAATGCGGTTGCAAAATATTTATGGTCGAGTGGCATAGACATGCGTATGATCGTGCCTCATGGCTTTGGTAGCAAAAACTATATTGCTTGGAACGGTACGTCGAAAGGACGCAGTTATAATAACCGCGTTGATATTTTATTTCGTTATTATCCTTACATGTTAAGTTACAAATAGTTGAGATTTTATGGTGAGTGATATTCAAGATTTAGAGATGCAAAAAAACACGATATATCGTGATCATTATCGTATTGCATTAAGAGCTGCAATTATGATGGTAATAGTTTCGATTATTTTGGTATTGATCTTATGTTTTCAATTATTTTTTCCTGGCAAGACTAAGTATTTTGCGACGACAACAACGGGTGAAGTCATTCCATTATTTTCATTAGCAGAGCCAGTAGTATCTAAAACATATCTGTTAGAATGGGCATCAACTGCTGCACGCGCTTCTTATAACCTTAACTTCGATTTGTATGAAAATCAGCTTCAAAAAGTTGCGCCTTATTTTACACCAGATGCATTTGATAAATTCAAACAAGCATTAAAAGATTCCGGCACGTTAGAGTCGATCATTAAACAAAAATTAGATGTAAGTGCGATTGCGTCAAATGCACCATTAATCATTAAGGAATTTGTGATGAATGGTCGTCACAACTGGGTAGTGCAAGTGCCATTATTATTGACGTTATCGAGTAGTAGTCAAACAGTGCGTCGCTCAGTAATTGTAACGATGCGTATTCAACGTGTGCCTGTGCTCGATGCAGCAAAAGGTATACAAATTAGCGACTATAGTGTCGTAACAGGTAGTGCCGATGTCGGATGAGATTAAAAATAGCGGTCTAGCCATGGTATTAATGCGTAACGCATTCTACCGTGATTCTTATCGCCGCGTTGCCATGTTGCTTACGATTATCTTTTTTATTAACTGTGGTCTGGTTGTGGCGATCATCTATAAATATTTGACGCCGCCACAACCACAATATTTTGCTACCACTGCTGCAGGGCGCATTATCGAAATTCATAAATTAACCGATCCAACGGTATCCGATCAGGATGTAATTCAGTTTGTGACGAATGGTGTGCAACAAGCATTTAGTCTCGATTACGTGCACTGGCGCCAGCAATTAAACGCAGTAAATCGGAATTACTTTTCGCCAGAAGGTTTCCGTGATTTCTTTAAGGCTTTGATGGATAGTAATAACTTAAATACATTGATTAAATATAAAATGGTATCGAGTGCAACATTAACTGCAGCGCCGCAAATCACATCAACTATGATTGTTGGTGGCCATTATGCATGGAAAGTGAATATGCCATTGTTGATTACATTTGATAGTGACGCAACACAAGTACCTAAAATTATTATGAATGTGAGTGTGATTGTGATGCGCATGCCGGTTCAGGATTTTCCAGCGCAAATCGCTATTACAAACTTCTTGCCTGAAGTGCAGGGGCAGGGCTGATGACAGTATTATTAAGAGAGAGAATAGCAATCATGAGACATTTTAAATTACTAGTGGCAGTGGGTTTAATGATGCTAGCGACAGTTGGCTATGCTGATGATTTTGGTATTGCACCACAGAAATCAAACTTAACCCCGTCTGGTGCAGCGCAGAGTGTCAATCAATTGTTAGGCCAGTCAAATGAAACCTCTGTGTTGCCAGGTCAGCAACGACCAGGCTCATTAAATATGGCGCAAGTCGATCAAATTTTAGCGAAAAGTAAACAGCAAGCACAAGCACAAGCACAACAGCAAGTGCAACAGCAGACTCAGCAAGCATTACAATCACAGCCTGTAGCACAGCAGACACAAGAGGATAGTACATTTGGTGATACGGCGATGAGTCGTGAAGCGTTTGTGAATGTATTACGTGGTGTATTACCCCTGACACCCGATCAGATTCGCACACTGCGTAAGCGTTTAGCTGCCAGCCAACGTGCGGCAGTAGCGTCACCGAGTACACCGCCAAAGCCAACATCTTCTGCCGTAATCGTGAATTTGGCTCCAGGCGCAACACCACCGGTAGTGCGTTTGAGTAATGGTTTTGTAAGTTCACTCGTGTTTTTAGACTCAACTGGTCAGCCATGGCCAATTCAGTCCTATGATATTGGTGATCCTAAAAGTTTTAATATCCAATGGAATAAAAAAGGTAACACATTACTGGTACAGGCAAACACGAATTATAAGCCGGGTAACCTAGCGGTGATGTTAAAAGGCCAAGACACGCCGGTAATGGTCACGTTAATTCCTGGGCAACAGGCTGTTGACTATCGTGTCGATTTACGCGTGCCAGGGTTTGGGCCAAATGCACAACCGATGATGTCGAGCATGCCAGCAGCAGAGAGTTCTTCATTACTAGATTTTTTAAATGGAGTACCACCCCAAGGTGCAAAGTCATTGCAGGTTGCAGGTGGTCCGTGCGAAGCGTGGAAATATAATGGCAATGTATATTTGCGTACGAGTCTAACGGCACTTTCACCAGGATGGATTTCTGCAATGAGTAGTCCTGATGGGACTCATGTGTATGAAATCGCACAAACGCCTGTCGTTTTAGCCTCCTTTCAAGGCAAAATTGTACAGTTAACGATTCAAGGGTTATAACGCTATGGTTGATAATAATAAAAAATCAGGTTTCTTCTCGAGCGCTGCGGGTAGGCTTATCGTAACGCTTTGTATCGCAGTTGTGATTGTAGCGGTTATCATCGGTGTGGTCATGCATCTTCATTCTAAAGACGACAGCCAAGGTTCGGCAGCGATTGTGACTAGCCCACCATCAGTGTCTTCGACACCCGGTGTGGGTGACTCAACTGTGCATCATGATGTTTTGCAACGTGATCAGAACGTTAAAAATATTGAACAAGCACGTAAAGATGCCGGCAGTGCAGTACCAACGATTGTCAATCCAACTTTCCAAGGCAATCTAGATGAGTTTTCTCAGCCCACAGAGCAAGATAAAAATATATCAAAACATTGCCCAATGGCAAAATCAATTGTGACATATCGTCCAAATCCGGCAACATGTTTGCCCAACAATTTAAAGTCAGCACGAGAAGCGGGTGTGACAGCCGATGAACTTCGTTGTCAAGGATGTGCATGCCCATCTCTAAAACTAGCAGGCTATACCGCGGGTGATTTAAAGAATTCTGGTTATGAAGCTAGTGAACTCAAAAAATGTGGTTTTTCACTTGCGCAATTAGTTGCAGCTGGTTTTGACGCGGCGGATCTAAAAGATGCAGGATTTACAGCCGATGAGCTTGCGAAGGCTGGTTTTAGTCCAGGCCAATTAGCAGCAGCAGGATTTGGTAACGATAAAGCATGTAGTCCAGAAGCGTTAAAAGAAGCACATGATAAGGGTGTGTCTGCAGCAGTTTTGCGTGCTAAAGGTTGTGGTGCTGCTGCACTTAAGGCTGCAGGCTATACGGCAGCACAATTAAAGAAAGCAGGTTTTTCTGCAGCGGAGCTTAAAGCAGCAGGGTTTACTCCAGCAGAATTACGCAAAGCAGGATTCTCTGCAGGCCAGTTAAAAGCAGCAGGGTTTGATGCAGCCGATTTAAAAGGTGCAGGCTACTCTGATAATGATTTAAAAACGGCAGGATTCACACCTGCAGAAATTAAAGCTGCCGATGAAATAGCTAAAATATGTAGCGTTGAGAATTTAAGAAAGGCACGCGAACAAGGAGTGTCAGCAGCTAAACTCAAAAGTGAAGGCTGTAGTGCTGCTGCAATGAAAGCAGCAGGTTTTACTGCAGGTGAATTACGCAGAGCAGGTTTTAGTCCCCAACAACTAAAAGATGCTGGGTTTACTGCCAAGCAATTACATGACGCCGGTTTCTCACCAGCAGATTTGAAGAAAGCAGGTTTTGGTGCCAAAGCATTACGCGATGCCGGTTATACAGCAGCACAACTTAAAAATGCTGGCTTTGATCCATCACAATTGCGGGCTGCTGGCTATTCGGCTGCAGCACTTAAAGGGGCAGGTTATACGGCAGCACAATTGAAAGCGGCAGGCTATGGTGCAGAAGCGTTAAAAGACGCGGGCTTCAGTGCGAAACAATTAAAGGCGGCGGGTTATTCTGCAGGTCAGCTAGCTGCTGCTGGTTACTCTGCTAAAGATCTTGCTAATGTGGGCTTTACACCTAAGCAATTACACGATGCAGGTTTTTCTGCGGCAGATCTTAAAGGGGCAGGTGTTTCTCCAGCGCAATTATTAGCAGCGGGATATACCAAAGGTGATTTGCTGCGTGCAGGCTTTACCCCAAAAGAGTCAGGCTTTGAATCACCATTGAATGTGGCAGCAGCACACCATGCAATGGTTAAAGCCAGTGGTTTAGATGTATCGGCTGCAAAAGGCTCACTCGGCGATCAGCTAACGGCATTAGATAATGACATCCAAAAAGGCATGTCACCACAAGAGCGTGCGCAAGCATTGCAACAACAACAAGGTATGATGCAGCAACAAGTGCAAAGCTTGCTTGCAGCATGGGGTGCAACCAGCCGTCAACAAATGGATAATGCTCTGCCAGAACAAAAACAA
Organism: Gammaproteobacteria bacterium; assembly: GCA_030429175.1. GTDB lineage: Bacteria > Pseudomonadota > Gammaproteobacteria > Coxiellales > Coxiellaceae. The sequence goes on along the minus strand of JAUIDD010000010.1, from coordinate 25,608 downwards.
TCCACAGCGGAGCAGGCTGCAGCACTTGCAAAATTAAAACAAGATGAGCAGGGGCCGGTTTTGAAAGCGGGTGATATTATGTTTGCAGTATTGGAAACATCAATTAACTCTGATGAGAGTACGCCAATTATGGCAAGAGTTGTTAGTGGCCCATTAAAAGGCGCACGTTTAATCGGCGATTTTAAGCGTGTCGATACAAAAGTATTGATTAACTTTACCTTACTAAATTCGCCTAAGTATAAACATTCACTTTCTATTACGGCTGTTGCGATAGACCCTGATACGGCGAGAACTGCTTTAAGTGGCGAAGTAAATAACCATTATTTATTACGTTATGGTACTTTATTCGCTTCAGCGTTTTTAGAAGGTTGGTCGAATGCGCTAACGGCAGCTGCAAATAACAAACAATGCCAAGGTTCAATCGTATGTAATGTGTCGAATGATCAAAATACCTTAAATACATCCAAACAAATGGTTGTCGGTCTAGGTCAGGTTGGTCAGCGCTACTCACAAATTATGGCTAAAAACTTTACCATGCCACCTACGATTAAAGTACCTGGTGGTGTTGGTTTTGGTTTATTGCTAATGAGAGATGTAACGTTGCCTGTAGCGACAGCATCGGCTCAGTAGCAGATTGAGGATAGATTATGATTGATAAAAGTAGTAAAGATGATGAATATCAATTTCCAGCAGATGAATACTTAGAAGAATCTTCTGAAGTAAAACCTGCTGATGAAAATGCTGGTGTTGTTGATGACTCAGAGCCATTAGTAATGCAGCCACCACAGCTGGGCTTTTTTGATCGCTATCCATTTTTTAAAAATATGAAATTTATATTTTTTGTGCTGGTTATTATCGTCATTATTATTGGTGTATTGATGATGCGTAGTAAACCAAAAGTAACAGTCATTTCACAGAAGAAAGCAGTTCCAGCACAGATCACTAAAGTATCACAGCCTGACCAACAAGTATTTCAGCAGCAGCAAGCACTGAATGCCGCTGAGGAAGAAAGCAAGAAATCATTAAATCAAGTCACTGATACGATGGGGCAGTTAAGCGAACAATTAAATTCGGTAGTGGCAGTGAACACACAGCTTGGTCATCAGGTGATGGCGCTAACTCAAGAAGTGAATCAGTTAAATGGCAAGGTGAAACAAAACACCAATAAGCTTGAAGTCACACCAAAGAAAAAAATTATCAGAGCAATGAAAAATCGTCCTAAACCGATTATTTATCATATCAATGCGATTATTTCAGGGCGTGCTTGGTTGAAGGGTAGTGGCAATCAGTTTATTTCTGTTGCTAGCGGAGATGATCTGGGTAGTTACTATGGTAAGGTCAAGGCAATCGATACCACCCAAGGAAAAGTCATCACGAGTAGTGGTAAAGTCATTGGGTATGGAGACAATGATTATTAACGTTAAGAGGTAATCATTATGGAACCAACAGTAACGGGTTTATCACTGGGTGGCGGTATAGATCCTCAGCAACATGCATCGATCATGCTTCAACATATTGGTGAAATTGCCAATATACTCAATGTCGTTGCGATTATTCTCGGTGTTGGTTTGTTTCTTGGTGGATTATTTCAGATGAAGCGCTACGGTGAGATGCGCACCATGATGTCGCAGCAAATGTCAATCTGGGGGCCACTAAGCACGATTCTTGCGGGCTGTTTTCTGTTAATCTTACCGTATACCATTACCACGCTATTACGCGCTTTCTGGGGCCCTGGGCAAACGTTGCCTTTGGCTTATCATCCTACCGGTACGCACAATGTTGAAACTTACGTACCCGTGGTATTGGCTTTCGTGCGTTTAGTTGGCGTTGGTGCGATTATTCGTGGCTGTGTTCTATTCGCGCGAGCAGGACACCAGGGTGGTCAGCCGGGCACTATCGGTAAAGCGATCATGCACTTGTTTGGAGGTATCCTTTGCGTGCATGTGCTGGGTACCGTAGATTTAGTACGGTATATTTTTGACGTTTAATTAATTGAATTAATGTACTTTTTTAAATTGATGTAGGTTTACCTCTTATCATAGGTATTTTTCTGTGATAACTGTATGATTTATCTATTTTTTATGCACCAATGTGTAGTATAATCTTGATTGTATGTCCGAATCATAGGTGCTCTTACAAGAGTGAGCGTTACCTTATGAAGATACTATTCGTAAACAGGAGAATTAATACAATGACTATAATTGCTAAGCACACACTAAAACGAGTTGTGAAATGTAGCTTAATCGTATCGATGTTGGTTGGGCTTTTAGTGACTGGCAGTGCGATGGCGCAGGCGACAAGTGGTGTATCATTAACAACGATAGGTGATAACGTTGGCTCTGCGGTATCGAGTCTGGCGAAGATTTTGTCTAACGTTGCGTTGATTGCGGGTATTGGTTTTATTCTGGCGGCATTCTTTAAATTCCACCAACACAAACTTAACCCAACTCAGGTACCGATCAGTCAAGGTGTGACACTACTTATCATCGGTGCGGGTTTAACTTTATTCCCAATTATTATTCCTTCGACAACTAAACTGATTTCGAAGACAGCAAAAGTGTCGAGTACGAAGGGTACGGGTATTTCAGGCCTGATCAATAGATAAAGATCAGTGTCTTTTTGTATTATGAGGTGAAGCTACAGGTGTAGCTTCTCTCTTTTCTTGATGAAGGGTATCGAACGTGAGTCTACGTGCAATTACATTATCTGCAACGGGAACTGGTTGGCGACTTTTCAGCATTAGGCGTTCGGATCCTAAGTTTTCAAATTTTCAGCAACGTGTGTTAGAGCGGGACCACTATACGTGTCAGTACTGTGGTTTTAAAGCGAAGCGATTTATGGAAGTCGTTAATATTGACGGCAACTATCGACATAATCATGTTGATAATTTGGCTACAGCGTGCCCGTTTTGCGCCCAATGTTTTTTCTTAGAAAGTATTGGTAAAGGTGATTTTGGTGCAGGTACCCTGGTTTATTTACCAGAGATGTCACAAAACGATATTAATGCACTATGTCATGTTTTATTTTCGATGATGATCACTGGTGGGCGCTCAAGTACTGACGCAAAAAACATTTATCGTAATATGCGTTTGCGTTCTCAATATGTCGAAAAAGAATTAGGTAAAGGATTAAGTACACCGAGTGTGTATGGACAGTTATTGATTGATGCGAGCATTGAAAATAAAAATGAGATGCACAAAGTATTGATGGATAAATTACGTATCTTGCCGACGATGACGGTTTATGTCGGGCGGCTAGAAGCGTGGGCATTGGATGCATTAATAGACATGAGTTAACACTATGAAAAATTTTTTCAAAGCAATCGGTGGTTTTTTCGCAAGTTTTTTCTCTTGGTTTAGTACTTCAGTCAAGCAGAGTACGGAGACGTACTGTGACATTCAAACTGCTGATAGTCCGACGGTATTAGTATCAAATGATGGTTCACTGGTATCGGTGATTAAACTCGATGGTGTCACATCATTAGTTGGTAATGAAGAATTTAATTATATCCACGAAGGTTTGCAGCAAGCCCTGCAGACGATCATGTCTCAATCTGGACATACGATTCAAGTATATTTTGGTTATGATCGAGAAGAAGTAGTGGGCGAGTTGAAAGCCATATTGCATCCTGCAGAAGAAACTGCTCAACGTCTAGGACTTGGGCTTGAAGATCTGTTTAGAGAGCGCGTGCAAAATCTCGCGCGTTTTTGTGCTCATGAAGAAGTCTATTTGGTGTTATGGACGCGCTTGGGTACACTAACAAATGAGCAGCTAAAACGCTCGCGTAAAGATAAAACGCGTATGATTAAAAAACAGCAAGTACCCAGTTTTTATCAAACACAAAATATTATTGCAGCAGTCCCTGATTTACGTGAGACACATGATTCGTTTGTACGCTCAGTTGCCAATGATTTAGAGAACTTTAATTTGGTATCGACACTGCTCAATGCGCATGAGGCTGTGCATGCGATGCGCTATATTGCCGACCCATCATTCACAGATCCAAAGTGGAAGCCTCTGTTACCTGGTGATAAGATCACGATTAAAGAATATAAAAACATGCGTGGTGAAATTTCAGATGTATTATGGCCATCATTGGCAAGACAAATTTTACCGCGTGAAGCAGAGGTGCTAGATTTGCGCACCGCACGTGTCGGTGATCGTATTTATTCGACAGTGTATATTGATTTGTTTCCCAAAGATATTCAGCCTTTCATGCGCTTGTTTACTCGCGTATTGCAGTCGCATATTCCATGGCGAATTACCTTTAACATCGAAAGTAATGGCTTGGGCTATTCGAAAGTACGCTCTGCTATTGCTTCAGCATTGACCGTAACGTCTTCACAAAATAGATTGATTACCGATTCATTAAAGTTACTCGCTTATATCAACTTAAATACCGATGATGCAGTTGTGCGGTTACGTGTGGCAGCGTCAACTTGGGCGCCAGAAGATGATTTACGTTTACTGCGCTCGCGTGCTTCGATGTTAGCTAAAGCAGTCGAAGGCTGGGGTAGTTGTGATGTCTCAGAGACTTGTGGTGATGCGTATGCTGGTGTGGTTTCGACCATGATGGGTGTGTCAGGTGACAGTGTAGCAACAGCATCGATTGCACCATTGTCAGATGTGTTATATATGCTGCCGATGTATCGCCCTTCTTCTCCATGGAAGCATGGTGCGATACTGTTTCGTTCGCCTGATGGTAAGCCTTGGCCTTATCACCCAGGATCGCGTCAGCAAACGACGTGGATTGATTTATTTTATGCACGTCCAGGTTCGGGTAAATCGGTACTTTCGAATGCAATTAACCTTGCTGTATGTTTATCCTCAGGTTTAGAACGATTGCCACGTATTGCAATTATTGATGTCGGTCCATCGAGTAGTGGATTAATTTCTCTCATCAAAGATGCATTACCGGCTGCTCAAAAGCACTTGGTGGCTTATCACCGTTTGCGTATGCGCGCTGATTATGCGATTAACCCATTTGATACACAGCTGGGATGTCGTTTCCCAACACCACAAGAGCGAAGTTTCTTAGTTAACTTTTTAACCTTGTTAGCAACGCCGGTTGGCTCTGAAGCAACCTATGATGGTGTGTCTGATATGTCGGGTTTAATTATTGATGAGCTTTATAAAGCTTTTGCCGATGATACCAATCCAAAAACATTTGCACCCAGTGTCGAAGGGATTGTCGATGGTATTTTAGAAGAAATTGATTTTGTTGTAGATGCACATTCGACGTGGTGGGAGATCACCGATGCCTTATTTATGGCAGGTTTCGAGCATGAAGCAATGATGGCACAACGACGTGCGATGCCCGTGCTGGCTGACGTAGCAGCAACGTGTCGTTTGCCTGCGATTCAGGATCTTTATGGCAAAATTATTGCGCCAACAGGTGAGCCATTGATTCATGCCTTCTCACGTATGATTTCAAGTGCAGTGCGTGAATATCCGATTATATCTCAGGTAACGCAATTTGATTTGGGTGAAGGACGCGTGGTGGCGCTTGACCTTGATGAAGTAGCGCGTAGTGGTGGTGACACTGCTAACCGTCAAACGGCGGTGATGTATATGTTAGCGCGTTATGTGTTAGCGCGTCATTATTATCTCACAGAAGATAATGTTGCGGATATGCCAGAAGCGTATCGCCGCTATCACCATGTACGTATCCTCGAGATTCGCGAAGATCCTAAGCGTATTGTTTATGATGAATTTCATCGTACTGCTAAAGCGCAAGCAGTGCGTGATCAAGTTGTGTTAGATATGCGTGAAGGTCGTAAGTGGAAAGTCCAAGTGGCGTTACTATCGCAATCATTAGAAGACTTCGATGACATTATGGTTGAGTTTGCGACCTCGATCTTTATTATGGAAGCCGGTCCCGAGCAAGCAGTACGTAAAACAGCACAAGTATTTGGTTTGTCACGCACAGCAGAAATAGCCTTAAAAACACGTGTGCATGGGCCGCGTGCTGAAGGTGCGACTTTCTTAGCCCAGTTTGCGACTAAATATGGTATGAATACACAGCTGCTTACAGCAACATTAGGCCCAATCGAGCTATGGGCATTAAGTACCACAGCAGAAGATGTCAATTTACGTAACCGCCTTTATAAGCGTATTGGTCCACGTAAGGCGCGTGCGTTGTTAGCAAGACATTTTCCATCAGGTTCTGCAACTAAGGCAATCGAAGAAATGCTGGTCGAACAAAAAGAAGAAGGCAACTTGATCGATGATGAAGCACGCTCTAGTGTGATCGAAACCCTTGTTGAAAATTTACTGCATGATTATCGAATCACTCATGAGGAAGTTTCTTCATAAGCTTGAAGTGCTTCAGCCGCATACATTAATGATGGTCCACCACCCATATAAATTGCCATAGCAAGTGTTTCTAATACCTCTTCACGAGTTGTCCCCAGTTTGGCAAGTGTTTGTGTATGAAAGCCAATGCAGCCATCACAATGTCCAGCAACACCAAGTGCTAAAGCAATAAGCTCTTTTGTTTTTTTGTCTAATGCACCATCTTTAGTCGCAGCATTATGAAGACTGCTAAACCCCTGCATAACATCAGGCATGTCTTTATGAAGTTTAGCGATATAGCTCGCAATATTTTGAGTAAGCTCTTTGTAGTTTTTAGCCATGATGTTTCCTTATTTTAAAGGTAACATCTTAAGAATTTTTACGTTGAATATCAATTATAAAGATGCTGCTAGCCAAATTACAACCCGCTGACCATGGCGATAAGGCTGCTGATAGAGTGGTTTTTGTGTCAGTTTTATTTTTTGAGACTGTGTTTGAATGATCAGTCCATCGGGATGTTGCTGCTGCCATGTTTGAATCTCTTTTTTATTTTTAAGCTCAGTAATGGGTTGGATGATGCGTCCAGGAAATTGAAAACGATCGTCATAGTAATTACCTATAAAAGCAACCGGGTGGTGATGCGCTTGTGCATTTTGAATCAATTTGCCGATAGTGCTCATATCATAGGCGAATGTTTTGATAGGGATGCTGATCAAATAATATAGAATTATCATGCATAAACTGCCACAAGAAATAATACGCACATGTGATAGTTTAAGCTTGAAGCTAGCACATAAAATCGCTATAAATGGTAGTAATGGCAGTAAAAAGCGTGATGCTTTTTGGTGGATCACAAACGATAAAATACAAAAGATAGTTAATATTGATAGTGCTAGCCAGTATTTCATGTGATGCTGTTGTAAGTGGCTTTTCTTCCACAGTGCAGGCCATAGTGTCCAAGGCAAGATTAACAGCGGTAGACGGATGAAATAGTAATACCAACTACCTGATTGAACTTCAACTGTACCTTGTAAGCGTTGGATGGTTTGATCCCAGAGAATGGATTTGGCATAAACAGGGTCGTTGATGATAACGGGTATTGCCCACAAACTTAAGATAGCAACGCTACCCATAATGCTAATGCTTAAGTTTCTCAGCCACGGCAGCGGCTTTCGTTTAAAAAATACTATAGCGATAACTGCTGGTATGAGGGTAAAGATAAAACAAATCGGTCCTTTGGTGAGCAGTGCTAAGCCATTGCCGATAGTAAATAACAGCCAACCATAACGCTTTGCGGCAAGTGTACGCGATAAACCAAATAAACTGAGCATAATGCACAATGTGAGTAGTTGATCAAGGCGTACGCGTGGGGCGTAATAACTCCAATACAGCATGCCAGCGAGTATCCAGCCTGCCGTCATGCCACTGCATTTTTGCTGCAATAATGATTGAGTTATTTTCATCGTTAAATAAATGCTGCCAAGCGTGCATAAACTTGGTAGTGCCATCAACCACCATTGATGCACACCAAAAAGTAACCAGCCGAAATGTACTAACCAGAAAAATAACGGTGGTTTTTGCAGGTAGGTATGACCGTTTTGCATTGGAATGAGAACGTGATGTTGTGACCACATGTCCCATGCAACACCAGCGTAGAGTGTTTCATTAACAGGCGTGAGATAACGTAAGTAGCACGACATAAGTACCAGCACGAGCATAAAGGCAAGCAGCAACAAAGCATCTTTACGTTGCAAGATATAAGATTCGAGTGATTGGACTGACTTAAGATACAGCATGCGCTATTATGCTCAACGCATGCTACGAGATACAGTTATTATTCAACTGTATCTTCTTCTTTTTGAGTGGTGTCGGCAGGAGTCGTCTTAATACGATCATAGACTTCTTCACGATGCACAGGCACGTTTTTGGGTGCATCAATACCAAACTGCACTTGACCACCACGGATGTTTAAAACCGTAATTTTAATTTCCTTGTTATCTCCGATAACAATCGCTTCTTTTGTTCTACGTGTTAAGATTAACATCTTTAGCTCCTAAACAGACTTAAACATAATGTCTTTTTATTACATTAGCGCAGGAGGCGGCGTTTAATCTTCATGACTGTTGGCTATCCGTATGAGTACGCGTCCGTCGCAAATATGTGTACAATAATAAAACTTTGTGGGCAATGATGGTACTTGAATATTGAACAATGTCAAGCATTCAGTTTTGATTTAGAGCATCTTAATCTGCAACAATGAGGTAAGCTAATGACAGTTAGGAAAATATTAAAAATGGGTGATGCACGTTTAATTGAGCGATCTCAAGATGTTGGTGACATAAATGCACAAGAAGTGCAAACTATAATCACTGATATGCAGGATAGTATGCAATACTATGGTGGTGTTGGCATTGCTGCACCACAAATTGGTTATTTTTCACGCATTATTATGTTTGGTTTTGAAAGTAATGCACGTTATCCAGATGAAGCACCTATTCCGTTAACGATTTTAATTAATCCTGAAATTGAAGTGTTAGATGAAACGCGAGAAGCAGATTGGGAGGGGTGTCTGAGCGTCCCGGGATACCGCGGATTGGTGCCGCGTCCAAAGAGCATACGTTATCGAGCTTTTGACCCCACAGGGCGACTTATTGAGCGTGAAGTAAATGGTTTCCATGCGCGTGTGGTGCAGCATGAGGTTGACCATGTCGATGGGGTGTTATTTCCGATGAGAATCGAAGATATGCGTCATTTTGGCGCAGAAGATGTGTTATGGGAGCGCTTAACTGGTGAGGCGTACACTCAGATACATCGCGTACCATTTGGGATTTGAAATGAACCAAAAGCTATTATTGTCTGAATTATTAAAGTACAGCGAAACCCAGTTTGTGAAAGAATCTAAAGCATTAGCTGCATTGCGTCAGTTTGCAATGGATCATGAATTTAGCCATAAAATGACAACACCTGTACAGGCACAGTTTCTCGCTTTTTTAATTCGGATGATGCGAGCGCAACGTGTGCTTGAAGTGGGTGCTTTTCTAGGGTATTCCACTTTAGCAATGGCAGAAGCGTTGCCTGAATCGGGTGAGGTAATTGCTATCGACCATAATGCAAAATGGTTAGAAATGGGGCGGCCTTTTTGGCAGCAAGCGGATATGGCACATAAGATTTTGACTTATATTGATGATGCGTCGATTGCTTTACAAAATTTACTCGATGAGGGTCAGGCAGGTACTTTTGATTTTATCTATATTGATGCAGAGAAGCAGTACTATCCACAATATCTTGAAATGAGTTTGCAATTGATACAGCCAAAAGGTGTATTGGTGTTTGATAACATATTACGTGTGATTCATGGTGATGTGGTTAATCCAAAAACACCAACGACACGTGCTTTAGCTGCTTTTAATTGTCTTTTGCAACAGCGAAATGATCTTGTTGTTTCTGTTGTGCCTATGTATGATGGCATCGTATTAGTTTCTCCTAAATAGAATGGAAGAGTGAGGTGTTATGCGTAGTGTTTGTATGGGTTCCTTTTATTTATCAAGCATTGAAGAACAGAAATGTAGTATCGTGTTTTTACTATTATCTTCAGAAGAATTACAAAAAATACATAATGCTGAAAACACGCATCAGTATCAACATGCATTTTATTTATTGCCAGGTCAGGTTATCGGTGAGCATTATTACTACCATCCAAAGTTACTTGTTTCCTCCGCCTATAAAACCAAATTGACTCAATTTAAAAGAGCTTTTAAAACGGCTTATCCTACATGTCAATATTATATTTCAAAATGCCGTCGCAATAATATTGTGTTTCTATCGACTGGTGTTAGTTTTGTGAATATGTTGGATGTGTTTGAGAAAGGGTTCCTTTCTGTAAAGTGGGAACAATTTGAATGTGATTTGCAGCTAGAAAAATATTTGCCAAAATTCAAAGATTGGCGGCATAATTCAGTCGCGCGGCTTAGTCAATCAACGCACAGTTTTTCATTAGTGAAGCTTAGTGATGTTTATGATATTGAGGGTCAACTGTGTCAACCACCACAAGTTGGGACACAATACCACTATGTGTTACCCATAACTCACATTAAAAAAGATATGCTACATGGTTTGCATGAAGTAAAACTCAAACTGATATTTAAGCGCCTTTTTAGCGAAGCGTATTTTGAAATGTTAGCAAGTCAATCTTATCCGGTTAAGCAAGGCCAAACAGCATGTTATAGTGTCAGTGTGGCGTTAGTCGGGTTAGGCACCATAGATATGCCTAATTTTTTAAGTATACTGTTTATTAATGGTATGCGATCAATATTGAAGTCACATCCAGGGCTTGTCAGTATTGAGCACTCCAGAGGTATTGCTGTATATGGTCATCATCGTATGATTGTTTCAGTGTTGCAACTTTTGAGGTCACAGCTATTAACGAATCCAGAGTATTCATGTGATCAAGTGACGGCATATGAAGGTAAGGTTTGCCCGGTTGAAAATGATTATACGTTCCGTTTTATAGGCGAGTTATATAATACTATTTCAAATTCAAAAGTAAAAGATTTAGTATTTCAATTGACCGCTGGAAAAATATATGTGCGTATTAGTATGGCAAGCCTTAAAGAGACTGTAAATATAGGTGCAATATATCAGCAAGAATTATCTAACCGAGTTTTTCGTATTATTATTGCTTATTTAGATACAAAGGATCGTTTTATCGTTACTAATAATGCGTCATTGATAGGAAATGCTATCGCTAAAATAACTGAGTTTGTTAATAAAAATGCATCAATATTTGAGGTTACATATGATAGTTATAGTCGACCGTATCTTATTTTAAAAAAAATTGAAGGTGTTTTTTCTCTAGCAACTGCTTTACGTCTACAGTCTACTTTTTCTTTTAAGATAGAGGGATGTTCTGATATGGAAGAAAAATGGAATTGGGATCTGCGTGAATACGCTTTTTTTTATGATAAATATAAGATGTTTGTTGAAAGCATGTCTATTCCTATATTTATGAGCCATATGTCGTCTATGCCAATAATGCCTATATTACAAGATCTACCATCTCCAAACGTAGATGAATTGCATTCTTTTTTATTTCCTCCTGCTGAGTCACGTCGAGAATCTAAACGGAAACGTGAGAGTGACATAACAAGTTTTCAACCTAGAGGTGGTGCTGTTAAGCGTATGCGACCAGAGCACATTGCTAAGCATTTACAACTGTATGAACATGAAGATGCTGAACGGATATGTTATCGTCATACACTACGTCAGTCTTCAAGTGAGTACCTCAACAGTCGTATTCAACAGCTAGAAGGTGCTGGTGTTAATGACTATCGTATGCATGAACTACGTAAAGAATACTCGGATAGGCAACAAGGCCATAGTCTACAATTACCCAGTTTTTCTTCGGATGTACCTCCTATTTCAGACGTATTAGATGTGCATATTACACATCCTGATTATCAGCAAAATGTAGAACGTATGATAGCAGAGCAATGCCCAGAGCACTGGAAACGTTATAAATACTCATGTGAACCCTATTTAGAAGTGAGGCCGAGTACGATCGAAGGTGCAGGTGATGGATTATTTGTGGTGGCAAAAGATCATGATGTGGTTATTCGAGATGTATATATTCCTTATCTCGGCATTAAACGTCCTTGTGAAAATGCAGATAGCAATCTTCAAAACCCTAAACTTACCCACATAATTGGTTATGGTACTGGTGGCGCTATTACGCGTGGTGGTAGTGTGATTGAGCATATCGATGGAGATAGAAGGCCGCAAGCATATTTTGCTAATCATATGCATAAAGATGGTCCTTATTTTTCATTAACTGAATATCTGCGTGAAAAACAATTAAAAGGTATTTATATTCCAAATTTCCCTGGATTAGCCGTACCGAAAGGGCAGTGTGTTGAAATCTTTACGAACTATGGGAAAGCGGCAAAAACACACCATGGTATTGTTGATTCAAAAGTACCTGTTCCAACGGAGTTATTTCATGCGTATGAGCCAGATGTGCAAGATGCAATAACTATGCGACCTCTTTACTAAGATAAAAATAAATCTTGGAGGCATATTCTTCTTGTGCAGTGGCGCCATAGTTTTGAGTGTAAGATTGTTCCTGATGGTATTCAAATGCTTTGTAGTTAAGATAAGTTTCAGAAAAAATAATTTTGGTTGGATCTTCCATCGATTGGCTGACGATAAAGCTAATACAGCCATCTTCTTTGAGCGTTCGATCGCGTGTTTCTAAGGCGCCATTTAAGCACTCATCAACACGGCCAGGTTTGCAGTGAATGATGACGGTAATGTATACGAAGCCAGACATGATCGTTCCTTTGATTACTTCAGTGTTACTTATACTAGCATGCTTTGTATTGACTTCCAAAGATTGATTCAGCTAGAATTGAGTGCATGTCAAATACACAAAACCCTAGGGCTGCTGAGTTTGCCAACATTATTCTCGGCCTCCGTCAGCGATTTAATGAAGAAGAAGTTGAGTTTCTCAAACAGACTCAAAGCTTAAGTTTTGTTCAGTTCAAGGTGTTATTGATGATTGCATCAAATCAACCTTGCACCATGGGTGAGGTCGCCAAACAGGTTCCCAGCCTCTCATTAAGCAGTATTACAGTGATCGTTGATAAGTTAGTTAAGACTGATTTTGTCAAGCGTGTTCGCTGTGATGAAGATCGACGCGTGGTTAGAGTTACGCTCACTAAAATCGGTCAAGAGTTGTATGAATCATATCAAAAAGCGATGGTGCGTATGGCATCACGTATGCTAACTCACATCGATGAAAACGAACAAGACTTCTTACTTAATATCTATAAAAAACTCGCCGGTATGGTTAGCTCATAGCATTATTATTCAGAAATTAATTCAACAGTTTCTTCTGTCTCAGTTATGGTATCACGTTCACCAGCGTCACCATCTTCATCTTCTTCTTTCTCTTGAGTCGGTTTAGCACCGGCTTTCTGCTGTGGTATTGGTTCTGGTTTGGGCTGAAGTATTTTAGCTAGCGCTTCGTCTTCGTGATTTAAGAACTGTGCTATTTGTGCTTCTTTTGGTGTGTGTTGTGCTTGTGTTAATGCTTCTTTTTCTAGGATTTCTACGTCAGATTTTAGAAAGGTAGATGCATCTTTATCATCAGGTTTGGCTGTGGAGTGTTTTCTGGAGCGTTGAAGCAGTGGTTTACAAAAGTGATAAGTGAGATAAGCTGAAGTGGCACACAATGCTGCGAGAGTTGCAGGGATTGCAGTGATCGGATTGGCAAAAACTGCGATAACAGCAATCAGTACCACTACCGAAACGGCACTGCGAATTATCTTTTCAGTACGTTGTTGGCGTTGCTCGCGGTAAATCAGCTGTAATTTATTCAGCTGTTGGGAAACTGTTTGATGTTGTTGTATGTTTTGTTGCGGTAGTGATTTTAGTGTTGTTTGAAGCTGGCAAATTTTATGGTGAATATGATAAATACTAAAAAATTGATAGCTTAGTTCACATGCAAGTCCTGCAATAACCAATGGGATTGATATTTGAGGTAATGCGAGTGCAGTAATGCCTACTCCCAGCATAATCAAGCCTGTTGTTACCTTAAAGCCTAATGCTTTTTTATTGGGATGGTCAAGACGAAACTGTGTGATAGCAGCGATATGGCCAATTGATTCAACGAGTAGCATTAGTGGTGGAATACGTGTGGCAATTGCTTCGATGGTATGCATGACATGACGATGGGTGTGTTGAATTACTTCGACTGTTCCCGCTGCAATTTCATCGAAATGTAATTTGGTTTTAAGTGCGTGATACACGAGTTTAATCTGATTGCTAAAATACATAGTTACACCCAATTTAGAATAATTTTACTTGCCTGACCCGATAGCATATCCTGAAAGCCTTTTTCAAAATCTTGGTATGGGTATTCACCTGTGATGGCTGGTTTGATGTTCAGGCCGCTTTGGAGCATGCTAATGCCTTTATACCAGGTTTCAAACATCAAGCGACCATAAATACCTTTAATTGTGAGCATTTTAAAGATGACGTGATTCCAGTCGATTTCAAAGGCTTTTTTAGCAACACCAAGCAACGCGATTTTACCACCATTGTTCATGACGCTAATCATATCGCGAAACGCGCTGGGCTGACCGGACATTTCAAGTCCAACGTCATAGCCTTCTTTCATGTTTAGTGTTTTGAACGTGTCTTTCAATGTCACTTCGTTAACATTGATAGCAAGAGAAGCACCCATTTGGCGTGCGAGGTTAAGGCGATAAGGATTGATATCAGTAACGGTAATATGACGTGCACCAACATGTCTGGCAATAGCAGTAGCCATTAGACCAATAGGACCAGCTCCAGTAATAAGTACGTCTTCACCGACAAGATCGAAGCTGAGCGCAGTATGAATCGCATTGCCATAAGGATCGAGTACAGCCGCTTCGTTGTCGCTAATATTATCTGGGATATGATACGTATTAGTAGCAGGCAACACAATATATTCTGCAAAAGCGCCAGGATGATTAACACCAACGCCAAGTGTGTTACGGCATAGATGGCTGCGACCAGCGCGGCAATTACGGCAATGACCACAAGTGATGTGACCCTCACCACTGACGCGTTCACCAACAACAAAATTTTTAACTTCAGGGCCGATTTTATCGATCACACCAACAAATTCATGACCGGTAGTTAATGGTACGGGAATCGTTTTTTGTGCCCATTCATCCCAGTTATAAATATGTAAATCGGTGCCGCAGATTGCTGTTTTGTGTACCTTGATGCGTACCTCACCATGCTTAGGTTCAGGTATGCTATCTTCGCTAAGCCAAAGGCCTGGTTCTGCTTTAAGTTTTTTTAAGGTTCTCATGAAATAACTCCAAAATCTTGACCAACTTGTTTGAAAGCATTAACTACGCGATCAATTTGTTCTTTAGTATGTGCTGCTGACATTTGTACACGTATACGTGCTTGGTTCATCGGTACGACTGGATAAGAGAAGCCGATGACATAGACGCCTTTTTGTAATAGTGCATTGGCCATATTACTTGCAAGTTTTGCATCGCCGAGCATTACTGGAATGATTGGATGATTGCCGGGCACTAAGGTAAAACCAAGGGCATCCATTTTATTGCGGAAATGATTGCTGTTATCGATAAGTTGCTGACGTAATTGTTTGCCTTGTTCACTTTCAAGTAGTTTAAGTACTTTAACCGAAGTCGCAGCGATAACCGGTGCGAGTGTGTTTGAAAATAAATAAGGACGTGAACGGTTACGCAGCCAAGCAACAACTTCTTTGCGTGCAGCAGTGTAGCCACCTGAGGCGCCACCAAGTGCCTTACCAAGTGTGCCAGTGATAATGTCGACACGATTGGCAACACCACAATATTCAGGTGTACCACGACCATTTTCGCCGATAAAACCAACTGCATGTGAATCATCAACCATGACCATCGCATCATATTTGTCAGCAAGATCACAGATCGACTTGAGGTCGGCAATAATGCCATCCATCGAGAACACGCCATCAGTGGCAATCAGCTTGAAGCGTGCGCCTTTTTCATCTGCCATTTGTAATTGTTTTTCAAGATCAGCCATGTCGTTATTCAAATAACGATAGCGCTGAGCTTTACACAAGCGTACGCCATCTATAATCGAGGCGTGATTGAGTTGATCTGAGATAATCGCATCCTCAGGGCCTAGGAGTGTTTCAAATAAGCCACCATTTGCATCGAAGCATGAGGAATATAAAATTGTATCTTCGGTACCAAGAAAACTACTGATCTTTGCTTCAAGTGTTTTGTGAATATCTTGAGTGCCACAGATAAAACGTACCGATGATAGTCCAAAACCATAACGATCTAAGCTTTCTTGAGCGGCTTTAATCAAGGTGGGATTATCAGATAGTCCGAGATAATTGTTCGCACAGAAATTTAAAACATGCTTATCCGGTGCAACATCGATTTCAGCACGTTGATGTGAAGTGATTACACGTTCGTGTTTGTAAAGACCTTGTGCTTCGAGTTGTTCGAGCTCATGGTTTAAGTGTTCGATAAATGTTGACATAACATACCTGCTTTATTTTTGTTTTTTGTTGAGTACAGCCATAGTAAGACGCGTGATAGAAATAAGCTTCCCAGCGTCGTCTTTGATTTCGATCGACCAGACTTGGGTTGAGTGACCTAAATGATAGGGCTTTGCAGTGCCGATAACGTGTCCTTGACGTACTGAGCGAATATGATTGGTGTTGATATCCAGCCCAACGCAATAGTGTGTCGCATGATCGACGCAGTACTGTGCTGCCATGCTACCAATCGTTTCGGCGAGTACACAAGATGCACCGCCATGCATAATGCCCATTGGCTGCTGGGTGCGATGATCGACTGGCATTGTTGCGACTAAATAATCATCACCGACTTCGGTGAATATAATGCCAAGATGTGCACACAGTGTATTTTTGGCGCGTTCGTTAAAGACATCGATATCGATAGGTGTAGTCCAGATCATTTTGTTCAACTTGCTGTTGTTAGCGTTTGCCAATTGTAACTGAAAACTGTTATAAGCTGAATCTTAATCAACGTGGAAGGATATGTGATGCGTAAAAAAGAGATTTATGTACAGTTGGCTGAAAAGCATGTGCAGCTTCAGTCTTGTTATGATCAAAGAGTCAAAACTTATGGTATAGATAACACAATTAGCCGCCGATTTAATCAGGGGATTAGCGCCTTGAAACAAGTGTTGCATACACAGAGTCATGGGTATGTGCTTGATCTGATCGAAGATTTTAATAATATTATTGTTGCTGATAATAGAGCAGCACGTTTGATGAATGAAGTGGTTATATTGTTAACATTATTATTGGCTGAGGCTCCAAATGAGTCTGATCGACATCGAAGGCTACCATTAGGGTCATCACCAAGGCCACAAACGAAAGATAGTGATAGAATGCGTTTTTTTCGTCGTCGTATGCCTACTAAGCCTGTTCCAATTCCAGAAGCCACCGCCGAAGAAGCAGAGACTGAAACAGATGATGAGCCGGTCACTTTCGTTTAAAGTTCTTTTCTCCTTTTAGCTACAGACTTTTTATGGAACAATATAGTTATTGTCTGTTAGAGGTGTACATGATTGACTCAGAAGGCTTTCGTCTAAACGTGGGTATTATTGTTTGCAACAATAATGATCAACTTTTATGGTGTAGACGATTTGGAAAGACGAATGCCTGGCAATTTCCACAAGGCGGTATCAACAAAAATGAAGACCCCAAAGAAGCAATGTATCGAGAATTGGTTGAAGAACTTGGTTTGTCGGCCTCTGATGTCAATTTATTGGCAGAATCACGATCTTGGTTGTCTTATACATTACCTAAAGCTTATCGCCGCTACTATTCCAAGCCACTCTGTATTGGCCAAAAACAGCGCTGGTATTTATTACGCTTGATAAGTCCTGACGATGCTGTACATTTAGATTTATCATCAGAGCAAGAGTTTGATCGTTGGGACTGGGTTGATTATTGGTATCCAGTCGATAAAGTGATTTCTTTTAAGCGAGATGTATACCAGCAGATTCTAGAAGAGTTTGCGCCCATATTAGGAAAGGCTAAACAATTGTAATGGCAGTTACCATTAACCGAATTATTCATGAAATGAGTACGACCCAGGAATTGGCTGTCGCGCTATCTTATTTGATGGAGCATATTCAGGCATCGGTTGATGTTGATGCATGTGCGATCTACTTAATCGATATGGAGTCGGGTGAGTATGTGCTATCAGCTGCTGACCGTATGGTAACCAATGTTGTTGGTAAATATCGATTGAAATTCGGACAAGGTTTACTGGGTTTAGTAGTTGAGCGCCAAGAGCTGATTAGTTTGCCTGATATTCATCAAGACGCTCGTAATCGACGTGCACCGTCTTTGGGTGAAGCACCATTTCATGGTGTTTTAGCGGTCCCTATTATCAATCAGGGTGAGACCATTGGGATCATCGTGCTCTATCAAGAACGAGCTGAAGTTTTCGATAAAGATACCGAATCATTTTTAGTGACCTTGTCTGCGCAGGTATCCAGTGCACTTGCGCAAGCAATTGCTCGCGGTGCAATTTCACAATTAACCAAGGGGCGTAAGCGCAAGAAAAAAGAAGCAATCTTAATGGGCTTATCGGGGGCGGAAGGGGTTGCCATTGGTAAAGCGGTTTTAGTGTATCCACCAGCTGATTTAGATGCAGTACCTGATCGAGAAGCTAAAGACTGTGAAGCTGAGGTGCATGCTTTTGAACAAGCCTTAGCATGCGCTCGTGAAGAGATTCATAATTTACAAATGCGTGCGAAAAACGAATTATCTGTGGCCGAAAGTGCATTGTTCGATGCTTATTTGCGTATCTTAGATAGCCGTAGTTTTATGAATGAAGTCGAAGAAGAAATCGAACGCGGTATTTGGGCGCAAGCAGCTCTACGGCGCGTGATTAATCGTCATGCGTTACGTTTCGAATCGTTAAACGATGATTACCTCAAAGAGCGTGCCACTGACTTTCGTGATTTAGGCCGACGTATTTTAGCTCATTTGCAAGAAGATAAACGTGAAGCGGTAAACTACCCCGCTAAAGCGATTTTAGTTAGTGAGGAAGTGACCGCAACGATGTTACTCGAAGTGCCCGAGGGCACGTTAATGGGAGTGATTTCTGGGAGTGGTTCGGGCAATTCACATGTGGCGATTTTAGCAAAAGCATTAGGCTTGCCAACAGTGATGGGGGTTACCGGTACACCTATTGTTGAATTGAGTGGCCAGGAGCTGATTGTTGATGGTTATAATGGCCAAGTTTATTTATCACCATCAGCTGCCCTTAAAAAAGAATTTGCCACTATTACGCGTGAAGAACAGCAATTTGATAAAGAGTTGTTAGAGTTGCGTGATAAACCTGCAGTGACTCAAGACGAACATTTGATGCGTTTATTTGTGAACACAGGGCTTGCAGTCGAAGGTAGTTTATCGTTAAGTGTGGGTGCTGAAGGTGTTGGCTTGTATCGCACTGAAATGCCCTTTATGTTACGTGATCGCTTCCCAAGTGAAGACGAGCAACGTAAAATGTATCGCCAATTATTGATGACGTTTGCGCCCAAACCAGTGGTGATGCGTACCTTAGACGTTGGTGGTGATAAACCACTTTCTTATTTTCCAATAGAAGAAGATAATCCATTTTTAGGTTGGCGTGGTATTCGTATTAGTTTGGATCATCCAGAATTATTTTTACAACAAATTCGTGCGATGTTAGCAGCCAGTGAGGGTCTTGATAATCTATCAATTATGTTACCGATGATCACATCGGTAAGTGAAGTTGAGGTGGCCAATGGCTTGATTCAACAAGCTTATGAAGAGTTGACTGAAGATGGTTTAAACCTAAAATTTCCACCATTAGGTATTATGGTGGAAGTACCAGCAGCAGTGTACCAAGCACATGAGCTGGCTAAACGTGTTGATTTTTTATCGGTGGGTAGTAATGATCTTATCCAATATTTATTGGCGGTAGATCGTAATAACCCACGTGTAGCAAGCCTCTATAATAGTTTTCATCCAGCAGTACTGCGTGCATTGCATGCCACAGTTAAGGCAGCGCATAAAGCGGGTAAGTCGATTAGCATTTGTGGTGAGATGGCAGGAGATCCCATGGCGGCTATATTATTATTAGCGATGGATTTTGATGCGTTGAGTATGTCGGCACGTTCATTATTACGTGTAAAATGGACAATTCGCAATATCAAATATCTCGATGCACAAAAACTACTAAAGCAGATTTTAAAAATCGATGATCCTATCGAAGTACGTGTACATCTTGAAATGGTACTCGAAGAGGCGGGTTTAGGTAATTTAATTCACGCAGGGAAGTGAGGGAAAAAGTGACTTTTATTTTATTTATATATTTTTTGCTTGGTACCACTGCAGGCATTCTTTCAGGTCTGTTAGGTATTGGTGGCGGTGTTATCGTTGTACCGGCATTGGCTTATATTTTTAAGCATGAGCAGTTTCCTGATCCTTTAGTGATGCATATGGCCGTTGGTACTTCATTAGCGATTATGGTAGCAACAACATTGCGCTCATTAAAATCACATCTCGCTTATAAAGGTCGAGGTGAATTTTGGGCGATTGCCAAACAATTATTCTGGGCGGTTGGTATTGGTGTGATTTGTGGTGCTTTGTTAGCAGACGTATTACATTCTAATGTGTTGCGTCTTTTCTTTGGTGTATTTGTTTTATTGATTGCATTACGTATGTTCTTAATGCGGCGACCTAAAGAGCAAAAGCCACAATTACCTTCAGCATTACGGGTGCGCATTGCTGGTATAGTAATGGGGGCATTATCGGGTTTAATCGGTATTGGTGGTGGTACAACGGTGATTCCTTATTTGCTCCATCATCAAATCTCAATGCGGATTGCTGTGCGTGTGTCAATTTTTGTGGGTTTGATTGTCGCTGTCGTAGGTGCTGTCATGTACTTGTTGTCAGGGTTTAATGAAATTGGATTACCACCACATTCTTTGGGCTATATCTATTGGCCGGCATGGGTCGGTACTACAATTGGTAGTGTGTTGTTTGCACCACTTGGTACGCGCCTTTCTTACTATTTACCTTCTTGGGTATTAAGGCGTATCTTTGCCTGTTTCTTGATTGTAATTGGTATCCATATGTTCTTTTAGTCGAGACTGGTGGGTAGGAAAAACATAAGTCCAGATTGCACTGCGCATATAATAATGAATACTATTGATAGCATAGCCAGGTTTATCTGAATAAAATGAATCGCGATATAAACAATAACACCTGATATTAACATTTGCCAAAAGCCAATTAAAGATGATGCTTGGCCACTATTTTGATGATGCACATGCATGGCACCTATAGAGGTGTTTGATTTTGTAATGCCAACGCCGAGCATGATAAGTAACATTGGTGGGATTAAGATAGATAGTGATAAAGGGTGTACAAGACTGAGTATTAATAAGAGAGTACAGCTGATAGATAATAATGTAATGCCTATTTTTTTTATTCTTTTCAATTTATAAGAAGATAGAATCTTAGATGAAATAATTGTTCCGAGTAAATAGCATGTGGCGGTGGAAAGTGAGATAAGTCCAAATTTAAGTGGATTATAATGAAGTTTTTGTATGATAAAAAAAGGACTTTCTATCGAATATAATAATATAATAGATAAGAGCAGGCCGCCCATGGTGACATAAGACATAAAAACTAAACTCGGGAAAAAATAATGTAGATTGATAGGGTTACTTTTTTTAATATTAGGTTTGTCGTAAGGTGCTTTGACGCATTCTAAAATTAAAATAATGATCGCAAGAATAAGTAAAAGTATAAAAATATATTTCCAACCATGCCAATGAATAATAGCACCACCAATGGCAGGACCCATAACGGGCAGTAACCCTACCATGCCAAGAATAATAGGAAAATATTTTTTATGTTCTTCTAAAGAATATTTCTCTTTCATGATCACGCGTACGAGTACTGATCCAGCAGAAGCGCCAAGACCTTGGAATATGCGTCCAATCAGTATTTCGTCGAAGTTATTAGAAAATAGAATAATCAGTACACCAAAGATATATATACTCAGCCCTAATGTTAATAGTTTTTTTAATTGATACCTACTGACAAAGTAGCCATAAAAAATTTGGCTCATTGAAAATGCAAAGATATAAACAATGACAGAGTATTTTGCTTGTATGTCTGATATATGAAAAATTCTGACAAACTCAGGTAGTGCCGGGGTATAAACAGTTTCGCTAAGTGGTGCTAGACCTATTAGGCATGTGTAAAGCAATAGCTGAATAATCGTCATTCTTTTTGCTGTCATATACTATTCAATACATTTTTTCAATTCTGGAACGCTCAGGAGTAATTGTGCCTGAGTAAAATCTTCTTCATTATTAATATCGATAGATTGTAGTGCCGAGCATTCATATAGGTAGGGTCGATTGCCAATAAAATAATGTAGTCTTTGTGATGTTTTCCTGTTAAAAATAAAGATTCCAGATTTAACACAAAAAACAGGTTCAATTTCTTGTGACATAAGATAGTCTAGGCCTAAGCCATAATTTAATCTGTTACCATGTTGACTGAGCATGTGTGTTTGGATTTTCTCAACGCAAACACAGCTGTCATATTGATCTTTATGGTTCAGATATATTTCCCACATATTCAAAATGGTTTTTTCATTTAAGAAAGGTGTTGTTACGCAAGCCCTAATTATATTGTCTGATTTAGTAGATGCTAAAATAGAATCTATCATATCTTCAATTGAGTTACTGTCTTTAATTTTAGAAAAAGTCACTTGGTATTGATCTGCATATTTAGCAAAAAGCGTGCTATTACCTAGAATGGTTATTTGGTTGTTGTTGAATATTTTTAATAGCTGTATGAGTTTTATATCTAGTAGTGATTTCCCAGCATGGAATGTTTTAATGTTTTTATACGATGCACGTTCAGAGTTATATTTAACTGTGATAACAACTTCAAGGTTAAGTTGATTTTTGAGTGTGTCCATTAGACGCTACGCTCCTTGCAATGAGCCATCCTTAATTGTACATTCAGTACTGTTTTATGTCTATAATCTGACAACGTTGTATTTAGGCGTTATAATGGCACCTATGTTGCAGTATCCACATATCAATCCAATCGCATTTCATTTAGGCCCAGTGTCAGTACATTGGTATGGGTTAATGTACTTAGCCGGTTTTCTGTTGGCTTGGTCATTAGGTACATATCGAGCAAAAAGATCAGGCGGGCTTTGGACGACGGATCAGGTATCAGACCTGATTGTCTATGGTGCGTTAGGTGTGATAATTGGTGGGCGAGTCGGTTATATGTTGTTTTATAACCTGGGTCATTTCATCCATCATCCATTGAGTATATTTCAAGTATGGGATGGTGGGATGTCGTTTCATGGCGGTTTGATGGGTGTGTTGATTGCGGTGGGGTTATTTGCACGTCGTTATCAAAAGACTTTTTGGGATGTTGGAGATTTTATTGCCCCTTTGGTGCCGCTGGGTTTAATGATGGGACGCATTGGTAATTTTATTAATGGTGAGTTGTGGGGCAAAGTGACGACTGTTGCATGGGCGATGGTCTTTCCTGGTGCGGGGCCTTTTGTGCGCCACCCATCCCAGCTATATGAAGCTTTATTAGAAGGGTTAGCGTTATTTTTAATTTTATGGATTTATTCATCTAAACCACGTCCACGTTTTGCAGTTTCTGCCATGTTTCTGTTATGCTATGGCGTGTTTCGCACATTTTTGGAATTTTATCGTGTGCCGGACTCACAGTATGGATACTTTGCTTTTAACTGGCTAACGATGGGACAGGTTTTATCTGTACCAATGATCGTTTTGGGTGCTTCCTTTCTGTGGTACGTGTACCGATACAGAAAGGGAGTTTATGATGATTAAGCAATTCATTTTAGTTATTTTAGCATCTGTTGCCGCAATTTTTTTTCAGAGTGAAATAGTCCATGCACTGAATATATTAGTGCTGGGCCATACTGAAATGTTGAAATGGTTTGGCACTATCTTTTCTAATGATCGCACTGGACGCATTATTGTTGGCGTGATTGCATTGGTTATTATTCCAGTGTTAGTGGCATCAATTGTGTCTATTGTCTATTTCTTAGTGAAGAAAAGAGCGATGCCATTTACAGCTACTATTGGCTGGGTATTATGGACAGTATTGCTGACAACGATGCTTGCACAAGCAGGATAATTTTTTATGCAACAATATTTAGAGTTATTGTCGACTATTATGGCGAATGGCGTTGATAAGTCAGATCGCACCGGCACGGGTACGCGCAGTATTTTTAGTTATGAAATGCGATTTAACCTAAGCACAGGGTTTCCATTGCTCACTACTAAAAAGCTCCATATTCGCAGTATCATTTATGAGTTGCTGTGGTTTTTAAACGGTGATACTAACATTAAATATCTTAATGACCATGGTGTTTCTATTTGGAATGAGTGGGCCGATGAAGTAGGTGATCTTGGCCCAGTATATGGTAAGCAGTGGCGCCGTTGGGAAACAGCTGATGGACAAGTGATTGATCAGATTGCTAATCTCATCCATAACATTAAAACTAATCCAGATTCGAGACGCTTAATTGTTTCGGCATGGAACGTCGGAGAAGTGACACACATGGCACTACCACCTTGCCATTGCTTGTTTCAATTTTATGTTGCGCAAGGCCGCCTGTCATGTAAATTAATCCAACGCTCGGCTGATGTGTTTTTAGGTGTACCTTTTAATATCGCTTCTTATGCATTATTCACACATATGATGGCACAGCAATGTGATCTTGAAGTGGGTGAATTTATTTGGAGTGGTGGTGATGTGCATATTTACCATAACCATTTCGATCAGGTAAATGAACAGCTAAAGCGTCAGCCGGGTAAACTACCGACATTGCATATTAAGCGTAAACCAGATGCAATCGATCAATATCAGTTTGAAGATTTTGAGATTCGAGACTATCATCCACAACCACATATTAAAGCACCGGTCGCGGTTTAACTTTCGTATATGGTCGTATCTAAGAGTTGTTAAAGGGATTAACCTGATTACGTTGTACTACACAGATCCACAAGTTAATGACAACACAAACGACGAGGATAATGTTTTAAATCAGTTTGAAAAAATGCAATTTGATAAATTACACGATCAACATTGGCAAATAGAACAATATCATCGCACCATTAAACAAGTTTGTAATATTGAAAGTGTGTTGGGTTCACATAAAAATGATGACGCTGGACCGGCGTTAACTGATGATGAAGTTAAGGCTCGAGATGACGATCCTGAAAAGCAACGTCCATTGGAGTCAACTTTTAGCGTTAAACCTGGTAGTTGTTCCTGACTCTAAAAAATCTAAAAAAACACAAAGACAACTCCTATTTCTGATAACGTCTCAGAGGCTGAGGCTTTTGTGAAACTGTTGTTGCCGCAAGAATACAGAAGGATGGTTGTGGTTCGATATTTAGTTGTATTATCCCATTTAAAAAGTTGCTTGTCTCTGCTGTAGATATGATAAATCAGTTAACTAAGTACGAGTGATTAAAACTAAAAACTCTAACGTATTTTGTATAATAATTTATAAAACTACTATAGTAGTTGAAAAAAAACTTAAAACTACGACTACCATCCCTGTAGTGTTTGTGCTACTTTCTGAATCTTAGTTAGGGAGAGAGCAATGCTGGCACGGCAAATAAGAGGGGTTATCATTCAAGCGCTCGAGCGACGAAATCTCGATGTTTTAAGTATTTTTTGGCAGAAGACGCGTAATG
>JAUIDD010000009.1 GCA_030429175.1 Gammaproteobacteria bacterium | reverse complement strand
ATTTCTGACACTCCTTTTTGTTTTTGGTTGAACAATAAAATCAAACTAGATTTTACTCTAATTTGACTGGAGTGTCAGATCAAGTCTGAAGCTTTACATTTGATGTCATGCGCTCTGACAAAGACCAGCCTACAATTTTACGAGAATATAAATCCATTACTACTGCTAAATAAAGCCAGCCTTCTTGTGTGCCAATATAAGTAATATCACTAACCCATTTTTGATTTTCATGAGTTGCTGAAAAATCTTGTGCCAATAAATTTTCTGCAACAGGTAGCTTGTGATTGCTATTTGTCGTAGCTTTATATCTTTTAGCAGCCTTTGCACGCCAGTTATTTTCTTTCATAATGCGTGCCACGCGATTTTTACCCACCTTAAAACCAGACTTTTGTAAGTGCCTGGTAATACGTGGGCTGCCTGATCGTGATGTACTTTCATCAAAGACCTTTTTTATTTCAAGAGCTAACTCTGAATTTTTGCGCTCTCAATTTGATGTGGGTCTAACAACGGAAGCATAATAGCCACTTGCTGATACATCGAGTAAACGACACATCATGCGTACAGGATACTCATGTGCATATTTTTTTATGATCATG
Organism: Gammaproteobacteria bacterium; assembly: GCA_030429175.1. Taxonomy (GTDB): domain Bacteria; phylum Pseudomonadota; class Gammaproteobacteria; order Coxiellales; family Coxiellaceae. Next base: position 72,159 of record JAUIDD010000009.1, on the reverse strand, counting down.
TATCTGGCTCCTGTTCCTTGGCAAAGTACGTGGCGGCCTTTTTTAAAAAGGCATTCTCCTGTTGCAGGCGTTTGACCTCACGATTTAAACGAGCTACTTCGGCTTGTTGTTGCTTTTGAATTTCATGTGGCTGCCCTGTGTTCTGCTGCTTTGCTCGCCAGTTATAGAGTATCGATTCAGATACGCCTAAGTCCTTGGCAACTTGTGCAATTCCTTCTTCTTTTGCACGTACCAGTGCACGATCCTTAAATTCTGGACTGTACTTCCGGCGTTTAACTCTTTGATTTTTAGGTTCTTCGTTCATCTTTTACCTCATTTGTTGAGATTGTACTCTCTTAATGAGGTGTCTATCAAATTAGGGTAAGTTCAATGCACTGGCTTTTCCGTAATTTTTACGGATAGTTTTACATCAATAGCACTCATATAATACCATTAATTTACAGGAGCTAATATATGAGATCTAAACTAAACACTGATGATCCAAGTGAAGACATTCGAATAAAAACATCAAATCATAGAAGAATATTTGATAAGCAAGGATTGATAAGATCGGGGCATATTTATTTTTTAGACAACAACCTGTGTGATAGGTTTAAGCATAATCCGTTTGCACTCGAAAGCGTTACTATCGGCGAAACGAAATTACACAATAAACCCATCTTTGATGAATTTATAACTACACCTATTATTGATAATAAAGAATGTCCAACCTGGCTATTAATCCGACTCAAATTTATCAAACTGCTTAATCTTGATACTAAAAACCCATTTCATTATGAACTTGTCTCTAAGTTTCTATCCCAGGTAAATATTAGTAAGCTTATATTACAATTCCAAGCTTATCTTCAAGACACCTGTAGCATATATTTAAAACACAGAGGAAATACTCTTATTCACTGTTTCGCAATGGATGATACAATTTACGTTAGTATAGCGAATACAATAGATGTCTCCTCAGAAGATAGTTTTAATAAAAGCTATCAAGGGCATTACAGAGTTATATTTCGTTTTAACTATGAATGCATGGATTTTGCTGTCGATAAGCAATACTATGATAGAACCACCTCAGAAAAAATTACGAAGTCTCCCATCACTATAGTTAAACCTCAAAATCAACAAAGCTTTGAACCTATAGATTACCTTATTTATAACAAACCTGAACAATGTTATTTAGACTTCGCTGAATATAACTGTATTAAAGCTAAAATATCTTTAAATACTAAATCTGGTGCGCAATCTAACTACAACTTTTGTAGTACTATAGCTATGACAACTAGTGTTTTTTTATTTGTAGAGTCTTACCTTAAAAAGTTTGATACTAAGTTTTTAGATTTTTTGTTATCAAATCTGAAAGCCTATCTTAATAAATTTCGTAATCCAAGACTACATAATGCTTTTTTAACTGAGATTGAACACTATGCTAGTTATGTCGATAATATATTAACCTGTTACCAGCAATCACTTACCCTAGACACACCTGAAGCCATAGATGAATGCTTCAAAATACTTTTGCATACACTAGAGAATCGAAAACCAACACCCCACCCATTCAAATTTATAGATCTTTTTATACAAAATGATTTAGAAGCAGACTTGTTTGACATTATTTTTATACTGCGCGATTCATTGATTGCAAAACTCGTTGAAATGCAGGCAGTTGAGCAATACGTAATGTTTGATCTGCCAGCTAAAGCAGCTAAATCAACTAGTGCTCAAGATATCAGTTTATTTACAAAACCAATTCAACAATCTGAGGATTTTGATAAAGAGAAGCTAAAGGCTTTAAAAAGTTCATGGGTATAGATCACACACCATATCATCACCAGTCACATAACTAATCATAACAACATATTTTTCGTTATCATGTAGTATCTTGTTACTGATATTACGATAATTATGATAAGGCACGCATGCAGATACTTGATGATTTTTATAATACTGATTCACCCCATAAATAACGATGCGTTGAATATCAGAAAGGCGCTTACTTTCTGGCAATACAAATGCCGTATGCGCTGAATTCAAATTCTGGCAGACTGCTTGACGCCAAGGTGTTTTATTGAAGTAAACACAAATCTGTTGTAAATGCACACGATCAGACCAAGCATTATTAACCATAATTACATTGTGTTGCCTAGTAGTTGATTGTGAAGGTGGTGATGACGCGGGTGCTTTTTCGGTAATAGCAAACATTGACGTGCTACATACACACATCATGAGCCCAGCTAAAATAACATATAGTCCCTTCATATTTTAAATATAGCTAATAGAAAGACGATATCAAGATTAAGAAGACTTGATAACTTGTTGAAGTTTGGATTGCTTTTGATAAAAGTAGCACTGAATGAGCAAGAAAGCCCCCAAAATAAACTCAATCGGACTGCCAAAACGACTCGGGTAATCCCAATGCAAGCACCAGGCAGCAATACTATCGCAGCTTGTCGTAATGAGCTCTAAGTAAATAAATGTTAGGCTAACGCCCGCTGCAGATGAAAAACAGTAGTTTTTCCATAATTGTGGCATAAGATAAATGATACCCACCAGCCACGCCAGCATACCTGCACGAATATAAGCATTCACCGGTAATTGAAACTTAATAATCGACAACACAACAAATGCAAGCCACAATACGAGCGCTATTGTTATTATGATATATGTACGCGTTATTTTTTTGAAGTAGCCAAATTGAAAGTGTTGCATCATTAGAACAATAAAACCAACCACACTAATTGCACGGTATTGCCACTGCATATGGCGCCCGAAACCATACATCATATCGGCACTATAACCAATCAGTAGGAGCGTATGCATCAAGAAGCTTAAACCATCAACACTACGTCGCTTTAAGTTATAACTGACCTGTGGTAAATACAGCACCAAGTAAACAGCGAAAGTAATATTTAAAGCAATGACGCCAATTAAATGTTCCACAAGTCTCAGCCAATTGAAAATAATGATAAAAAGTTTTGCGTGGTAACCTCAGCAACACGTGCATAATCTTCTTGTTTGAGTTCAGCGATTTTTTCAGCGACATATTTGACATACTGTGGCTCATTTGGTTTCCCACGGAAAGGTACTGGAGTTAAATAAGGTGAATCAGTTTCTATCAATATACGATCAAGTGGGACAGCTTTTGCTACTTCTTGTAACTCCAGTGCATTTTTAAAAGTCACAATTCCTGAAAAAGAAATATAAAACCCAAGTTCAAGTGCCGCTTCTGCCATCTCAAGACTTTCAGTGAAACAGTGCATCACCCCGCCACATTCATTCGCAGCACACTCACGCATAATCTGAATCGTATCTTCACGTGCATCACGCGTATGGATAATTAGCGGCTTTTGCATTTCTTTAGCGAGCTCTATATGTAAACGAAAACTATCACGCATACAGTCAAGATGTTCGCTATTATAGTGATAATCAAGTCCGGTCTCACCAATAGCGACGACTTTAGGCTGATTAGCTAAAGCGAGCAATTGTGATTTATTCGGTACGCTAGCGTTCACATCACTCGGATGCAAGCCAACACTCGCATATACATGTTCGAATTGCTGGGCAGTATCAATAATTGTCTGCGCTGATTCCAAATCAACACACACATTAAGCATATAGTCGATACCAGCTGCATGTGTTGCTTCAACTAAACATGCCAAATCACCCTCATATTTATCCAGCTTTAACATATTTAAATGACAATGTGAATCGACGATCATAGTAATAAACTCTCTAATGCTAATTGTGGATTAAGGTGTATACCACGACGTAACACTTGCTCTATTTGCATCACCTTATCAAGCTGCGATTGTAATCGCTGCACACTATACCTCTTTGATAATTGTGCTAATGCAGTTGCACAATCACTATTAGCTAATCGTGCAGTCGCTACACCGAGCTGACATTTGCGAATATCGAGCATCACCAGTCTTAATATATTTAATACATCAAAGATATCGGATTTTAGCAGTATATCGATGCAATCAAGCGGCGATTGATTACGTGACATCAACTGGGTTAGTACTATATCACGTAAGTCTAAAATCGATTTAGTTGCCAATAATTTTGCAGTCAGTGGCGCAGCATTAGCAAGTTTTAGCAATACCTCTACCTGCTCTGAATCAACACCCTGCTGTTTTAACCAGCTTAAAGCTTGTGCTTGCTCACGCACATAAAAATGTAGTGTCTGACAGCGACTCACCAAGGTGATTGGCACTGCACCAACGCGATGACAAACCAAAATAAAAAATACGTCACCACTGGGCTCTTCCAAAGTCTTCAACAATGCATTAACCGCTTTTAAATGCATGACTTCAATTGGCTGAATCACAACTACCTGACGTGATGCAAGTTGTGGTGTTTGGTTTAAGCTACCGATTAAATCACGTATCTGATCAATTTTAATTATTCGGCTTTTTTCTTCAGTGGTTATACTAAAAAAGTCAGGATGTACATGTGTCTTAAACAAGTGGCAAGACTTACACTGACCACAGGCTTGGTTAGATGGGTGCTCGCATAATAAGAATTGCGCCCAAGCAAGTGCAAAATCAACTTTACCCAGACCTTCACTGCCAGTAAGCAATAACGCATGCGCCAGACGCTGTGCGCCCATCCGCTGCTTTAACTGAGCCCATTGTTGCTGTTGCCAAGCATAGATACTCATGTTTACCCGATTAAACTGTCAATTACGGCGCTAATATCCTGTTTGACTTTATCCAATGATTGATCCGCCTGAATAATACGATAACGATTTGGTTCCGCTTGTGCAAGCTTTAAGTAGGTGGCGCGAATACGCTCAAAGAAGGTAGCCTGTTCACCCTCAATACGGTCTTTTTGTCGATCAGCAATACGTGCTAAACCTACCTCAACTGGCGCATCAAGCAAGAACGTTACATCAGGTACCGCATCACGTTGCACCCATTCGGTTAATCTCTGCAAGTACTCTTCTGGCACACCGCGCCCACCGCCTTGATAAGCAAGACTCGAATCAGTAAAACGATCGCTAATCACCCACTTACCTGCCGCTAATGCCGGCTCAATAATCTGTGTGATATTCTGCTCACGACCAGCATAAAACAACAACGCCTCAGTTAATGGCATCATTGGTTCATCACGACTCTCTAGCAACAGCGTACGAATTTGCTCACCCAATGGCGTACCACCTGGCTCTCTCGTTAATACATATGCGAGGTTTGCCGCTTGTAAACGCTGACACAATAACTCTATTGCGGTACTTTTGCCAACTCCTTCAATACCTTCGATGGAAATAAATTTTGCCTTCATCAGATTCCAAAATAGCCTTAAAATGCCGCATTGTACCATTTCCTCCAGGCTATTCACATCTGATTTATTGCGGATTTTTTGCTGATTATAGACAAAATTTAGGAAACTAAAACCTGCAAGCCGATCTCTAGCACCGAGCGTGCAGCTTGTTTTTCGAGTTGCCATTTACGTTGATTGGTGAGTTCACGATACCGACTCGTTGCTCTTTTATGTGTATGGTAGCTATTCGAAAAGGTATGTGTACCATCGCCTTTTGCGACGAAATAAAGTGCTTTTATATGGCTTGGGTGCACCGCAGCTTCGATTGCAGACCAAGTCGGAAATGCAATTGGCGTAGGTGGTAACCCTTGGATAAGATAAGTGTTGTATGGTGATTTTATTTTTAATTGATGCTTATTTAGTATCGTGCCATAAGGCAAACCCAAACCATAAATTACTGTTGGATCGATTTGTAAGCGCATATGTTTACGTAGACGATTATAAATAACCGCGGCAACTTTGGGACGTTCATCTTTAAGTGAGGCTTCTGTTTGAATCAGTGATGCGACAATTAATGCTGAGTAGGCATCTTTAATTGGTAGTTTTTTATCACGCTTAGCCCATACACGTGCAAGCATATCATGCATTTTTTGACGTGCTAATTGAATCACCGCAAATGCTTTGCTACCCCAAACAAAATGGTAAGTGTCTGGATAGAGCAACCCTTCAAGTGATGGATGTGTTGATTGTAGTTGATCTAATAACTTTGCTTGATGATACTGTACTTTTAAGAAGTTACTATCTAAGTGCATTGCCTCAAGCAACTGAGCTTGTGTCCAACCTTCGTGGATACGAAAATTATAGGTTACCAAACCACGTGCTGCGTGAATATTTTTAAGTAGATCAAGCACGCTCATCCCAGGCTTAATCGCATATTCACCAAAACGCAATTGATTGGATAAGCCATGTAATTTTGCCAAGAATTGTAGGCTATAGACTTTATCCCACAAACGCCTTTGATGCAATTCATCAGCTAAGCGATGCAGGTTTATATTTGGATAGACCTTTATGGAAGTCTCAGCACCATACACTACATCTTTTGTAGGCAGCATTGGTTGGTGTGCAAAGCGATAATTCACATAAAAAAAATAACCTGCAACAGAAGATAGTGCAATCAACGCCAGCAGCATAAATCCTTTTATCGTTTGGCGCAATGGATGCTCCTAGTCGGGCTTTTTAAAGATAAGACTACCGTTGGTACCACCAAAACCAAATGAATTTGACATTACGTAGTTAAGTTTACGTGATTGGGGTGTATGCGCTACAAAATCTAAATCACAACCTTCACCTGGATTATCCAAGTTAATCGTTGGTGGCGCAACTTGATCACGTAAAGCTAACACTGAGAATATTGCCTCAACTGCACCAGCTGCACCAAGCAAGTGACCAGTCATTGATTTTGTTGAACTGACACAAAGCTTATAAGCATGATCACCATAAGTGCGCTTAACAGCTAATGCTTCGATATGATCTGCTGCAGGCGTTGAAGTACCATGTGCATTAACATAGTCAATCTGTTCTGGATTTAAACCCGCATCACGCAACGTATTTTGCATCGATAACATAAAACCTTCACCATCAGGACAAGGCGAGGTCATATGATAAGCATCGTCACTTAAACCGAAGCCACAAAGTTCTGCATAAATTTTTGCACCGCGCTTTTTAGCATGCTCATACTCTTCAAGAACCAACACACCGGCACCTTCGCCTAATACGAAACCATCGCGATCTACATCCCAGGGACGTGAAGCTTTTTCAGGAGCATCGTTACGTGTCGATAAAGCACGCGCTGCACCAAATCCTGCAAGACCCAAACGGTCTGTCGACATTTCAGTACCACCGGCGACCATTACATCAGCATCACCATGAATAATCATGCGTGCCGCTATACCAATACTATGTGTACCTGTAGTACACGCTGTTACCACTGCAAAGTTAGGACCACGTAGTTTATGTTGCATCGCAACATAACCTGAAGCCATATTAATGATACCACCTGGAATAAAAAATGGAGATACTTTGCGAGGACTACGCAATAAAGAATCATGTGCTTTTTCAATCCACGGTAACCCACCAATTCCTGAGCCGATAGAAGTACCAGCACGACGAGAGAGTTCATCAGTAATTTCTAAACCAGAATCAACCATCGCTTGGCGCGTTGCTTCTGCAGCAAAATGAATAAAATCATCAGTACGCTTTACTTCTTTGGAGCTCATAGCAAGCGTGGGATCAAACTCTTTAACACGACAAGCAAAAGTAGTCGTTAACTCTGAGGTATCAAAATCAACCGTAGCAGCACCACTCTGGCCTGCTAGGATACGCTTCCAGACCTTTTCAACTTCACAGCCAAGCGGCGTCACAGCGCCCAAACCCGTCACAACGACACGTCTTCTTGTCACTATTCGTTCTCCTCAATTAGATGCAGACGCACACTATAGTACATCAAGATCAACACGTACAGAAAGTCATAAAAAAGCCATGTCGAGAACACGAACATGGCTTTTAAAATCTTCTTCAACAAGCCTACGCAGCATCCTGCATATGTTCGTTGATATAATCGATCGCTTGTTGAACCGTTGTAATTTTTTCAGCTTCATCATCTTGAATTTCAACGCCAAACTCTTCTTCAAGAGCCATTACTAATTCGACGGTATCAAGCGAGTCAGCACCGAGATCATCAACAAAAGATGCCTCATTGGTTACTTCATCTTCTTTAACGCCAAGCTGTTCGACGATAATTTTTTTGACTCTTTCTTCAACACTTGCCATGGTTGTTTTTCCTCATAAAATTGAACCAGTGAAACCGTCTAAGTTTAGTCATTCGTGCAAAAGTTGCAAGTTTTTATTCATGAAATAACAAATAAGTTAGCGCAACTGTTTATTTATTAAACAGCGCTTAGCTAGACCATATACATGCCACCATTAACGTGTAGGGTTTGACCAGTGATGTAACCTGCCTGGTCAGATGCCAAAAAAGCAACCGCATCTGCAATATCTTTTGGATCACCCATCCGCTTCATCGGAATTTGCCCTAAAATCGCTTCTTTTTGCTGCTCATTTAATGCATCAGTCATATCGGTACTGATAAAACCTGGTGCAACAGTATTAAATGTGATGTTTTTAGCAGCCATCTCTTGTGCCAAGGATTTTGTTAAACCAATCACACCTGCCTTTGCAGCACAATAGTTTGCTTGACCAGGATTACCAGCAACTCCCACGACCGATGTAATTGTTATTACACGTCCCCAACGGTTTTTAAACATGCTACGCACGCAGGCTTTTGTCATGCGATAGACAGAGTTTAGGTTGGTATTAATTACTGCATCCCATTGATCTGGCTTCATACGTAAAAATAAATTATCCTGAGTAATCGCTGCATTATTCACTAATACATCAGGTGCTGCATAGTCTGCTGTGATTTTTTTAAAGACTTGTGTCACATCATCATCGTCACACACATTTAACACATAACCGCGACCACTAATGCCCGCTTCTTTTAAATAAGCTGTAATCGCATCACTACCCTTTTCACTGGTAGCCGTACCCATAACCGTCATACCCTGCTGCCCCAAAGTCATCGTAATTGCACGGCCAATGCCACGACTAGCACCAGTAACTAATGCTATTTTTTGATCATTACTCATTTTTTGCGCTCCTCATTGAATAGAGCGCATATCATAACATATGCTATCTCTTAAAGCAGAGTGCATTCTGATATAGAGCTTTCCATTAATGTTTCTGGTCCCTCTAAAGCCAGATACGTATATAGATATTTATCTTCTTGTTCAATACATGTAATACCCGTGTATCCGTCAAATTTAACCATAGTTAATGTCATATTATGAGGCATATCGATATTTTTTTCTAATTCGCTGAACAGCTCATCATTATGATCATCATCATAAAAAAACACTTCAATGTGTCCTTTATCCGCATGCATTTGACGCAAGTGGTCAAGCTGTTTCTGAAGTATCGGAGATTTAAATCTACCAGTATGATATTTATTAACGATATCTTTATTATAATTCCAACCACGTTCATCGCATAACTTAGGAAAATTTTCCAAACATAATCCAACCTGATCATTGTGCTCTTGGTTAAATTTATCTATACGCTCGGTCTGCCTAATCGAACCGTTATAAAACTCAACGACATCTGCCCCCTCTAGATCATTGCTTATACGTGAGTTAATTTTTTTGACAACACCAATCACTTTGTTCTTATTTGCTTGAACAGTGAGGCTTTGTGATGTACTACGAAGTAATCTATGAAACATAAACCCAAATGCCCCATCATAATCAGCAATAATAGCTTTAACTACAATACCCTCGCGCATTTTATATACCTCTCTTGACTTACTATTTTGTAGCCCGCACAATACATGATCGAAATTAAAACAATATTAAATATATGTCATTTTCACAGGCTTATTAGCACTGCAAATCTTAAAATCATACGGTTACCATCTGAATAAAATATTAATCAAGTAGATAGGTCTGCCGGCAATAGATAAAGCCGCTCTAGCCATTTATGGTAATGTTGATTTGCTATCAATGTATGTTGATGATGGGAAACGTGATCAATTATTCTTTGGTACAAACTCTGTTAATGAAAACCTCCTCCACTTCGATACCGTCGTGCACGCCACTTCCAACTGGAAAGTTGGGAGTCGTTTAAAACTCGCCTTCCAAGTAAATCCATCCGCAGATCTGGGTCAAGATTGCCAATGTTATTAATCCACTCGATGGTGAAGTGTATTTATCTCGCGTGCGCTACGACACCTAAAAGTGTTGGTAATAATAACACAACTGCACATGGTAACGTCGTTAAAGGATCAGCATCGGTATTATTTCATTCCGGTATTGCCTTAAGTGGTGCAGGCGGCATGTTATTTGCTAAAGAAAACAATCGCGATAACCCCGCCTACTTCTATGTTAAACCTAGCTATGAACGTAAAATCTTTAGCCTTGGCTTAACTGCTTTTGCTGTTGACTTTGCACCCTACTATGACTTCTCACAAAATAAAGATCGTGCTACCAGCTATGGTGGCGGCATCGTTCAAAATATTAATGCTTGGGATGTCGCACTCTATACCGCTTATCGCCGCTTCTCACTTAAGCAATCAGCAAATAATCTCTATCCTTTGAATCTAGTACTATTTGGAGCGTATTACGAATTCTAAATAACATATGCCGCCAAAGTTAAGATTCACTAAAATACAGAAGTTTATACGTATTGTAACTATTTGTCGCCAAGCTATAATTCGATCTTTATCTTTCAATTTTAAAATGGAGACAAATAATGGAATCTAATAATATTATAAGATTTGCTGTATTTGCCATAGCAGCTCTTGAAGCCTTGCAAATAGAACATGCTCTATATAAAAAAATACCAACTGTATTTCGTGTTAAAGAAAAAGAGCAAGAGGAAAAAGAAATAGCAACTAACATATCAACTTGCTTTTTAGGCGCCATACCAGCCTTCACAGCGGGACTTTGCACTTTAAATATTTTTGAGCGCCAACCAGAAATAGTTTTAACTGGAATTTTTGCTGTAACATCAATACATTTTATAAATAATTTTGAAAAAGATGACAAAAAAATACATGATGGCGCTACACCAAACTAGACACTGTCTAATGTTCAAAAGTGATGGCATCGAATTGCAGATGCTATTACTTTTTTCATACTGCGATAGGCTGTACTATTATGTCGCGCGAAATACGCTTGATTAAACCACTTAATACACGCCCAGGGCCACATTCGGTAATTTCGCTAACCCCGAGTGATTGCATTTTTTGAATGGTTTGCACCCATAACACTGGTTCAGTTAATTGCGCGATTAAATTTTTGCGAATAATGTCGACATCATCATGTGCCTGAGCGTCGACGTTTTGAATCACAGGAATCAGTGGCGCCATAATTTTAACGTCAGCCAATACTTTGGCTAAGCCATCAGCCGCCGACTGCATTAACGCACAATGTGATGGCACACTAACTGGAATACGCTTAGCAATTTTTGCGCCTGCAGGCTTTGCAAGTGCCACAGCACGATCAACTGCAGCAGCAGCTCCTGCAATCACGACTTGACCGACAGAATTATAATTTGCTGGCGCACAAATTTCACCTTCTGAAGCCTTCTCGCATAATACTTTAACTACATCATTATCCAAACCGATAATCGCTGCCATCGCACCTTTGCCCTCAGGTACCGCTTTTTGCATTAAACGTCCACGGGTGGCAACAAGGTTTACCGCATCGTCAAATACAATTGCATCAGCGCAGACTAACGCTGAAAATTCTCCTAGACTATGTCCAGCAAAATAACTGGGGCGTGACTTATTTTGTTTACACCAAATGCGCCACAATGCCACATCAGCAACCAGCAATGCCGGCTGAGTAAATTCGGTTTGATTCAATTTTTCTTCAGGACCACTAATCACAATCGCCCATAAATCATAGCCTAAAATTTGACTCGCCTCTTTATACAAGTTGATAACTTCAGGATGTTTTTCCGCAATATCAGTTAACATACCAACAGACTGTGAACCCTGCCCTGGAAATACAAAAGCTTTTGAATTGTACATATAAAATTCCTATTTTAATAGATTCCGACTCGTTGGCCGGGATGACGCTATCGAGCGTGCGAAATGACAGTAATTAATATTTAACCAGTGCCGAACCCCATGTCAAACCGCCACCGAAGGCCTCTAACATCAGTACTTCGCCACGTTTGATTTGATTGCGTCTGACTGCGACATCTAACGCCAATGGCACTGAAGCAGCAGACGTATTACCGTGCTCTTCTATGGTAAATACCACACGATCCATCGGTAAATTTAAACGTTTGGCAACTGCTTGAATAATACGTGCATTGGCTTGATGGGGAATCAACCAATCAATATCTGATTTTTGCATCCCAGCTTTTTCAAGTGTTTCATCAACAATTTCGTCGAGCTTTGTGACCGCGACTTTAAATACTTCTCGTCCATCCATTTTGATAAAGTGGGTTTCATCGTGGTCCCACATTTTATTGCGCGCATAAAGTAGGTCTGCATAACGTCCAGCAGAATGCAAATTCGTGGTAAAAATACCAGGCTCATCAGACGCACTTAAAACTATAGCACCCGCACCATCGCCAAATAACACGCAGGTGCCGCGATCTTCCCAATCCACAAAAGGTGATAATGAATCAACACCAACAACAAGCGCATGTTTTGCTACACCGCTTTTAATGTATTGATCGGCAATACTTAACGCAAATACAAAACCCGCACACGCCGCGTTCACATCTAACGCAGGACAATCGTTGTCGATACCAATACGCTTTTGCAACATGCAGCCCACACCAGGAAACGTATTATCAGAAGAAGCCGTACCCACAATAATAAAGTCAATATCATTGGGTTTGAGATGAGCCGCCTCAATCGCAGCACGTGAGGCTTGTTCTGCCATAGAAACAGTTGTATCACCACTATCACCAATTAAATGACGCTCGCGAATACCTACACGCTGCATAATCCACTCGTCAGTGGTTTCCACCATTTGTTCGAGCTCGGTGTTAGTTAGAATTTTTTCAGGTAAGTAAGACCCAGTTCCAGAAATTTTGGCAAAAGGCATTATGCATCTTTCTCCTTTAGTGCGTGAGCCACCTTTTCACGGATTTCAGATAGAAGATTATTTTCTACTTCGATAATCGCCTCTTCAATCGCTGATTGAAATGCCATTATTCCAGCGCCACCATGGCTTTTAACAACGATTCCATCCAATCCGACTAATGTCGCTCCATTATGTTTGCGTGGGTCTACTTTGTTACGCAGGCGTGTCAACACCGGTTTGCACAATAGTCCTAAAACCTTACTATATAAATTATGACGAAATGATTCACGCAGGAATTGGCTAATCATTTTAGATAGGCCTTCGCAGGATTTTAAAACCACATTACCTACAAAGCCATCACAGACAATGACATCTGCCTTACCGTTAAAGATATCGTTGCCTTCAACAAAACCTTTATAGTTGATCACATCAGACTCAGCAAATAATTCTGCTGCTTGCTTAACCAACTCAATACCTTTAATTTCTTCTTCACCAATGTTTAGTAAGCCCACGGTTGGTTTTTTAATGCCATCAACTGTGTGCGATAAGATTGAACCCATCACCGCAAATTGATATAGATTCTCAACTTTAGAATCGATGTTTGCACCTAGGTCTAACACACGTACAGAACCGCCGCCTCGAGTTGGGAATTGGGTTGTAATTGCAGGACGATCGATCCCTGGGATCATCTTCAGCACAAAACGTGCAGTAACCATCAAAGCGCCCGTATTCCCAGCTGACACACAGGCATCTGCCTTACCTTCTTTAACCTGGTTAATGGCAACACGCATCGCTGAGTCTTTCTTATAGCGTAGCGCTTGCGAAGGAGACTCATCCATTTCGACGACTTCTGTCGCGTGCACCAAAGTCAAACGATCTTCCATTTTACCACGGGTATGCTTGTCGATGAGTGGTCGCAATATTTCTTGCTTACCAACAAAGATAACGTGCAAGCTCGCATGCTTTTGCAAAGCGTTAATAGCAGCAGGCACGATCACACGTGGACCGTGGTCGCCTCCCATTGCATCAATTGAGATCGTTATCGCCATATGGAATTAATACTTACTCTTCGTCGTCTGTGACGTCGTTAGTATCAATGATTTCTTGACCGCGGTAGAAACCATCTGGTGCGACGTGATGTCGACGGTGTGTTTCACCTGTTGTTGAGTCTATAGACAATGTTGATGAAGATAACGCATCATGTGCACGGCGCATACCGCGTTTAGAGCGTGTTTTACGATTTTGTTGAACTGCCATTTTTGTTTACCTCTGTAAAAGCATATTGCTTAAAATATGCTCAGTCTTATTTTCGATGTGTTAGTGTACCAAATCTTTCGTCAAATTGCTCGGGCATTGTGCCTCAATATGGCGTGGAACCATAGGAATTGCCAATAAAAGCTCTTCTTCAATGATGTTTAAAGGTACGATTTGTACATCAGAAGCCATAAGCGGCTCATAATTTACCGGCAACTGCTTTGCTTGTCCATCGTTCTTTACCATGCATAATTTTGAATTAACGGTCAATGGCAATGACATCATCTGACCACAGCGCTGACATTGTACATGTAAAATTGCCTCTATATAACAACTCACAACACGACGCTGCTGCGCATCTTTGCCAAACTCTAGTTTTACCACAATCTGCTTGGTCGGTTGTTCCAATAATTCCGATAGACGCTCGAGCGATTCACTCGACACCACAGCATCGATACTACGCTGCTGTTCGACATATTCTATGAGATCTATATATTGTGGCAAAGCCATAAAATTACCCTAACCGCCAAAACTGCTGATGTTAGCGAGAAGACTATCTGCTGTCAAACACAATAGCGTTTAGTGATGCGTATACTTGGCACTATTTCAGATTAGCAAGGCTCATATGAGTTTCCATCACAGCTAATTAACACCCTTCCAAAATATCTTGCTGAAGAGACGACATAGCAAGCATTAGTACCATTTTCATGCAGTGCTGCTAACTTTATTTTAGAGCAGTACCCATCAAAATTGACTGTTACAGCATCATTTGGCGAGTAATGCGTATCGACACATGAAATAATTCCAGTGTCATACGTTTCATTATTAAAGTTGCCACTACTGGGCGAACATATAACAGGGCCACGACTAGGTGAGATACTAAAGCCTTTAATACTATGGACCCATATATCACGTATATTAATATCAAAATGCTTTTCTACATTAGCGCCGCATGCAGACACACAACTTAGTGTGAATAGGCTAGACAGTATTGTTTTTATCATGCTTTTCTCCCAATTTTTTAGTATTGAAGTTATATCATAATTTTTAGCTGAATAACTATAAATTTACTGTAATGAATTTTAAATCTGAATCTATAAGACAACACGCACCAAACATCTGCTGATGATCACGATAAGACAATTCCATACACTGTAAAAATAAACGCTTTAAGCCACGACCATTCATGATGCGATTAAATTCGCGATCGCCATATTTATCATCGCCAGCGATTGGATGACCCAGGGCCTGGAGGTGCACGCGGATCTGGTGTGTACGTCCAGTTTTTAATGTTGCTTCTATCAATGTCACATCATCAAAAACCTTAAGCGGTTTAAAAATCGTAATTGCTTCACGTCCATTTTTATCGACACGTACAATACGTTCGCCACTTTGCAACTGGCTTTTATAAAGTGGTAAATCACAACGATAAGTATCACCATGAGACCACTGTCCTTTGATCAGTGTCCAATAACGCTTCTTCATCTGGCGACTAACAAACCAAGATTGTATCTCGATTAACGCCGCACGTTTTTTTGCTAACAAAAGACAACCTGAGGTTTCCTTATCAAGCCTGTGTACTAACTCTAAGAATTTTTGTTGTGGGCGCAATTGACGCATCGCTTCGATCAAACCACACGACACACCTGAACCACCATGCACTGGCATACCAGAGGGCTTATTAATAAGGATCAGATCATTATTTTCGATTAGGATGCGTGATTCTAACTGATTTCGCCAATTATCAGATACATAGGCTGCAGGCTTGGCCTCAGACTGGCGAAGTGGTGGGATTCGAATTTCATCACCCAACGCCAATTTTCTATCTGGACGACAACGTCCTTTGTTAACTCGCACCTCGCCATGGCGAATCGCACGATAGATACGTGACTTAGGCACGCCCTTAAACTCACGCATTAAGTAATTATCTAATCTCTGTCCAGAATGTACGTTATCTACTATTTGGTATTTAACACTCATATTATCATCTAGTTATAAATGTAGTGAAAACTATCACCCCAATTTGGCCACACCTTTTTAATTGCCGAAACAACACAATACTGTTATATTTAACTCTTTAAAGTATTGGTACCATAGTGGCAGCTTAAAAAAGTGACATTCAAACACCTTATTCACAAAACTGCAACATTGCATCGATCAGGTGAAAGCAGTCCAGGTTCCAACCGGTGGCGCAAATAGATAATAGCCCACCTTAAAAAGAAAATAAGTTTTTGAGTTTTAAATGCGCTCGAACAACTTAGCGAAATAGGTTTAAAGAATTAATCGGCGAATCGAAAAGCGGCAATAACTAGACCCTTCTCGACTCACTTTAATAAAAATGGTACTTCATGTTGACTTACCCAATGACAAACCCACTTTAAAGCAGCCAGCATAGCTAGCTGCTCTTTCTTCGCTTATCGTTCGATGCGCCCAACATAGGGCATATAAAATGACTAAAAAAATGCTAGTAAGCGGACAGTCTCAAGACGAGTTACGCGTTGCTATCGTCCAAGATCGGGTACTCGTAGATTTTGATATCGAACGTCCCGACGTCGAAGAAAAGAAATCAAACATCTATAAAGGCCGTATCTCAAGCATTGAGCCAAGCCTCAACGCGGTGTTTGTCGACTATGGTAGTGAGCGTCACGGCTTTCTGCCACTCAAAGAAATTTCACGCGAGTATTTCCAAACTAATAACGAAGAACAACTTAAAAATCCCGACATCCAAAAAATCTTAAAGATCGGCCAAGAGATTGTAATTCAGGTAGACAAAGAAGAGCGCGGCACTAAAGGTGCAGCACTTACGACCTTTATTACATTAGCCGGATCATTTTTGGTATTAATGCCAAACAACCCGCGTGCCGGCGGCATCTCACGCCGCATCGAAGGTGATGAGCGCGATCATTTACGCGAACTCCTAAACGGCCTTGAAATACCTGAAGGCATGGGAGTAATTATTCGTACCGCTGGTGTCAATCGCAGCGTTAAAGAATTGCAATGGGATTTGAGTTTCCTACTGCGCTATTGGGATGCAATCATACAGGCAACCAGTCTCAAGAAAGGCCCTTACTTAATTCATCAAGAAAGTGACGTGATCATTCGCGCGATTCGTGACAACTTACGTCAAGATATTTCAGAAATCATCATTGATGAACCAGAAGCCTTCGAGCGCGCTAAAAATTACTTACAACAAATTCGTCCTGATTTTGTAGATAACATCAAACTCTATCAAGATACATTGCCACTATTTAGCCGCTTCCAAGTCGAGCGCCAAATCGAAATGGCTTACCAACGTGAAGTACAGTTACCCTCTGGTGGCTCTATCGTCATCGATCATACCGAAGCATTAGTGTCTATCGATATCAACTCAGCACGTGCAACCAAGGGTAGCAACATCGAAGAAACAGCACACCAAACCAACCTCGAGGCAGCTGAAGAAATTGCACGCCAATTACGCATTCGCGATAATGGTGGACTAATCGTAATTGATTTTATCGATATGATGCAATCTAAAAACCAACGCGATGTTGAAAATAAATTGCGTGAATGTCTCCAAATGGATCGTGCACGTATTCAGATCGGACGTATTTCTCGTTTTGGCCTACTCGAAATGTCACGCCAACGCTTACGCTCATCACTCACCCGCTCTATCCATGTTCCTTGTCCACGTTGCGATGGCCAAGGTACTATTCGTGGTGTTGAATCATTAGCACATTCGATTGTGTACTTAATCCAGGAACAAGCAGTTAAAACAGGCGGCATTCAAATTCAAGTACAAGTACCTATCGATGTGGCAACCTATATTTTAAATGAAAAGCGTATTGTGATCACTGACATTCAAAAAGAAACAGGCTGTGAAGTTTTAATCATTCCAAATCAGTATTTAGAATCACCACAATATTCAATTAAACATCTTAAAATCGATATCGTAGGTAAATCACCATCAAGCTTTAAATTAGTTAAATTCCCTAAAACAGACGGTACTACTACCCAAAAAACTAAAATCAGCAAAAGCATTGAAGAACCTGCAATCAATGAGTTTTTATCTTCAAATGCACCTAAGGCTGCACCTACAAAAGCTAGCACAAGTAACGGCTTAATCAAACGTATGTGGGATATCATGTTTGGTGGATCAGCGAATACACCTAACAACAAAAGCAACCCATCAACTCAGAAGCCACGAAAACCAGCACAAAAAAAACCGCATGAAAACACCCAACAGCGTAACCCAGAGTTTAATAGACAACAACAACGCTCTAGCCAGCCAAATGATCGCAAACCCAAGCAACAACATGAACGCCGAAATGGACAAACTGGAAACCGACGCCGCCAATCTAATAACCAAAACAGCAGACACCCCGGCACAAATAATAAAAGACAAGCACCAAAACAACCTACAGAAACCGAAATAAAACCTATTGAGGCAAAACCACAAGTGGCAACAACTCCTACACAGCCACCAAAAAAGCCTACTGCGACACCTCAAGCTAACCTGGTGACACAGCCATCTCCACTAGAGAAAGCGCAATCGACTATGCAGCAAGTCAAAACCTCTACTAGTGATGGTCAATCGCAAGCAGATATTCAGCGACAAGCACAACAACAAAGCAATACTAAGCACTCTGAACTCCGGTCTAAACCAGAATACAAAGGGTTAGGTGGTAATGAAAGCCAACTGCAACAGGTTAAAACGAAAGACAACAATTAATATACGCACACCGCCCCGGACATGCGAGGGCGGTAACCTTTTGCTTTAGATTAAGGCTTGCCCATATCGAAAAAAGTGGTATCATCGCTTCAAATTCATTCGCCTTTTAGAGAGGTATATGAGACCAAGACCAGTACAAGCCGTTATACGAGATGCATTAAATATGCTAGAGGAACATGAGTATATTTGGTACATAACAAAAGATAAATTAGGTAAAGCATCACTAATCTGTGATCTTACAGGCGCACATTTTAATACCCTCCCAAACGACCAAAGGGAACACTGTTCTGTTTCCGCGCAAACATACCAAAGGCAGTACAAACAACCTTGTGAAGATAAAATTTCAACTATCACAGAAGCTTTCACTACCAAAATCGCCCCACTGGGGCCCATGACAGGACTTGACCGTTGTCAAATAACAATACTAAGTAAAATATTTACCTTTAATGAAGAAGAACGCTATAAGCCTAAATTTGGCATCATCAAGGTTAATCCCAATTCAAAGCAACTTTATCTTGAATTCCCATTAAAGGATTGTCGCAAAGAAACAAAAGAGCAAAAGCGATATAGCACTCTACTAACATACCTGTCTGCAAAACTAAAAAAATCACATATTAAATTAAAAACGCCTTCACTTATCTCTTTAGCCACTTACATCACCAAAGAGCCAGAACAAAGCACATTAGAGGCTGAACTAGAATCTTTCGCTCAAAAAATTGTACTCGGGTATCAGCGAGATTGCGTGTCAGCGGACATTGCTATTAAAGCGAACGATAAACAATTACTTGAACTTGCAAAAGCGATCGTTGAGAAAGATTCGATGGATCAGTGGACAACTGCATTTTCTCAAAAGGCTAAAGCGCTTAATCCAGAACACAGTGACTTAACTACACTTTCAGACTTAGCACAGTTAGATAGCAAGAAGAGCAGCAGGGGTGTAACTTTTTTTACTGGATCTATATCACCTATTGGCTCAACAAGATCTGCATTTAAGCCCATCACAAGATCAAGAAAAACGAACGAAAGCAGCTTAAAAGACTCCAGTCCACCGACATCTGACAGTGTGAGCCCTATGAACCAAGTATAGCAGCCCTAACCCGCTCTAGATCTTCGGGTGTATCAACACCACTAGCAAGCTGGGTTTCTGACACAGTCATATGCATACGATGACCATTCCATAACACGCGCAACTGCTCAAGAGATTCAAGCGCTTCGTAGGGTGACTCAGTCCAATTCATATAGTCTTTTAAAACGCTTACGCGATAGCCATAAATACCGACATGACGAAAATAATTATTACTCAGATCAACATCATCACCTGTTTTCATGCCTAATTGCCAAGGAATAGCTGCTCTGGAAAAATACATCGCATGATTACGTCTATTTAGAACAACCTTAACAAGGTTCGTATCATACACTTCTTCAAGCGAATGGATAGGCTCACAGACAGAAGCCACTTTAACATTATCATGCGTCTCGAGATCTTCAGCGACTTTCGCAATAAGTTTTGAGGGAATTAAGGGTTCATCACCTTGCACATTCACAATAATTTCATCATTATCATAATCTAGTGCTTCAACCGCCTCAGATAAGCGCTCGGTTCCTGATTGGTGCTCTGCTAACGTCATACAAACTTTCGCACCGAAACCTGCTGCCACTTTTGCAATTTCATCGCTATCAGTTGCAATAACAACAGACTCAGCACCACTAGCAACTGAACGTTCATAAACGTGTTGAATCATTGGTTTGCCCGCAATATCTACCAACGGCTTTCCTGGCAGTCGTGCACTCTCCATACGTGCAGGAATGATCACGCGAAATTCCATACTATACTTCCCCCTCTTGTAACTGTCGTGCCTCATCTGGCAGCATAATTGGAATATGATTCCGAATTGGATAAGCCAACTTATCAAATTTGCACACAAGCTCTTTATGCGCTTTGCGATAAAGTAGCTTACCTTTACATACTGGACAAACTAAAATATTTAGCATCTCGGTGTCCATATTATAAACTCCTAAAAATCATTGGTCGGGACGGCAGGATTTGAACCTGCGACCCCTTGCACCCCATGCAAGTGCGCTACCAGGCTGCGCTACGCCCCGAAAGACGAAACTTTAGCAGTAAAATGCGCAGGTGTGAAGTGCGAAAATCCCAATTTAATCGTATACTGTATCTTTTAATCAACCAGGACTGTATTGATGCTCACCGAAAAATTTACCTACACTGTTGCCAATAAAACTTTTCATGCCGCCATTTACTTTAAGGCTGATTGGGATCTGCCGCGTCCTGCCTTACTTATCTACCACGCGTTTGAAGGCATGAACCCGCAAATGGCCAACAATGCTAAACGCATCGTCGATATGGGCTTTGTGGCCGTTACTCTAGATATGTATGGAGATGGCTTAATTGCCGAAACGGTTGAAGACTGTATGCAGCATTGCATGGGACTGATCAAAGATAGAAATGAACTGCATAAACGCCTACTTGCGAGCGTTGAAGCAGCCAAAAACCATGAGCATGTCGACTCATCTAAAGTCGCTGCAATTGGATTTTGTTTTGGTGGGTTATGCGTATTAGATCTTGCACGACTCGGTTGCAAGCTTAGAGGTGTGATTAGCGTGCATGGTGTGCTCGCACCCCCTGAAAAAAACCTAGGTAAAGACATCACCGCTAAAGTACTTGCCTGCCACGGTTTCGATGACCCACAAATTCCACAACAACAAATTCACGATTTTATGTTAGAGATGAATAATGCTCACGCCGACTGGCAATTTGTTACCTATGGTCATACCAAACATGCCTTTAGTGATCCGAAAGCAGCTAAAATCGGCGGACCGGAAATGGGTCGTGAATACAACCCACTAACCACCGAACGCGTTTGGCGCTTAACTCATGATTTCTGCCATGAAATATTTAAGCACTAGTTAGGGGCTGTTGACCTGAAGCACATAGGCGTAGGTATAGATATAGATTAATATCGTGAGCCTTGCAAGTTTCCATCAGAAAATAAAAGTAATCTACCAAGAGGTATTTTTACCAAGGAGAGTAGAGGCTTATTTTTGTAAATCTGCTAATAACTTAACATGTCTATCAGGATCAACTGCAGTTTTCGCACTCACAAATTTAAAAAACCTATGCGTATCCTCATATCTTTTTTTGGCCGTATTCAGCTCACCCTCTAAAAGCCTATCATTGGCTTCGGTTAGTTCTCTTCGTTTTTCATTTAAAAATGAATATATATGTTGAGGTAGTTCTTCATCTTCGTTAACCAAATGATGCTTCTCTAAATCGCTACGCCATAGTATCAACTCATAACTACCAGGATCATCTTGACGGCAGGTGCGGCCTTTAATTTGGACCTCTTCAGAGATATCAGTTGAAAAGAAAGTTTGTATCACATGCACTCCCCCGGCTTGGCATAAGGACCCATCACGACACACAAAATCAGAACCACGTCCAAAAACACGTGTAAGATAAGTTATTTGGCCTTGACGAGCAGCCTCAGCTATCATGTTATCTCGCTCATATGGAGCCGAACTTGCCATCAATTTTGCCACAGGTTTCAAGTTTTCTATTTTATAACCACCAGTATTTTGTACAAATGCCTGAAAATTAGCCAAGCGTTGATCATTTTTAAAAACAACTAATACAGCTTGCTTAGCATGAATTCTTTCCTCAATTTTCCGTTTAAGCACATAAAAATAGCTGTCTTCATCCTTTTCATCAAATTTATTTAAGACACTAATACTAGGAGTAGGTGGCAATGTTTTCTTTTCAAATGGCGACGGCATTGCTGTACGCATTTTAATACAACAATGTTCCCCCTCGATAAACTCGGCTTGAAATCTTGAGAAATTGAAAGTTGCCGTAGTACCTAAAATAAATTGGTAAGCAGGAAGCAGGTTAACATAAGGCATGTTACCTACAGAAAGGCTGAACCCCAACTGTTCATCTATATTATCCCATACTTCAGGATTCTTCTCTCTATACCTTTGCTGCTCATTTAAATATGCAAAAGCAGTGGAATAACCACAATAGGTACTATAACTAATATCACCTGAAACTGAGTCTTCATAGCCAATACCCAGTTCACTGACATGGTAATGATATGTTTTTTTCTTTACTTTTTTTAAACCCAACTTCACCTCTTCTACAAGCTGTGATAATAATTCACCTTTTATATAAGGATAGTCACTTAAAAACTTTTGCAAGTATTCATGTTTGTCGATAATGAAGGACTGATCTTGATGATTAATCTCATCACGATGCTCCCAAATCCATTTGATCCAGGAAATAAAATTTTTATCCCGAATAACAGTAATGGGGTGATAACTTTTTCCTAAAAAATGCTCACTAAAAAAAATATCTACTTCATCGACTAATAGGATAGGTTTGCTATTGCCTTGTTGACTATCAATCAAAGAAGACTCTAAGGAACCTGATTTTAAAAATGCTTTAACTGCAGTTCGCCAACCGCTACACTCTTGCTTTAGCCGAGTTTCAATTAAACGACCGAATTTGGCATACGTTATTGCCTCAGAAAGACCAAAGGTATTAATCAATTCAGCGAACTCCTTTTTATCACGTTGTGCTAAATAATGACTATAACAAGCGATATCAACTACTTTTCCTTGCAAGGCTAAAGCAATAGACGTTCCTGCCAAAATAACAGATTTCCCCTCACCCGTTTTTATCTGCAAAAAGTGATTTCTTAGACTCGCCTCATTTCCTAACATTAAGAGCACACTGAGTACTTGTGTGGCATGGGGCTGCCAAAAATTATTATCTTTCTGAGATGTGACGCCACCACGATAAATATCCAATGCTGACTGGACACAAAAAATATATGCCAATAATTTTCCAAATTGTTGACGTACGCTGCCAGATTTAGCGAGTGCTTTAGCATCTCGAACATAACTACTTAACGCTTGTGCTTTAGAAGACTGTTGATGATCTATAATATAAGATACCTGCTTATCATAATTCACATAAAACGCATAATATTGTGATTCTAAGTAGGTTTTCCAAGCGTTATCTAATTGCTGCTCACTGCTTACGAATTCTCTAAATACAGATTGGCGGTCACGTGTTTTTGACTTATCGTTAAAAATCGCAATTTTTGCACGTAAAAAAATAGGATGCCCATCAATAATATTGGATGCGAAAGTGCCTAATTTCTTATCGGCCGTTAAAGCCATTAGTGCATGCATTAACGAGTCTGCAAGATTTATTTTCTCAGGATTCGATACGAAAACGATAAAGTCTCGCATTTGTTGATCTAAACGATTTTGTATAGGTCTATTCTTGTAACTCAAGGTATTGATTTCAGCAACCAAAAAATCCAAGCCAGCTATCACGAAAGCAATTTTATTGGCAGTGGCAACCGATAAAATTGATGGAAACGTCGCAAAAACCCTATCAATTTCCTTGCTATAAACAAGCTCAATCTCTCTTGTTTTTTCTAAAAATAGGGTTTTAAAATATTCTGAATCTGAGAATTCACGAACTAGAGAAAAATAATTTCGAACTAAATCCGCTTGCTCTAAAGCCTTATCAGAACCTTTCTCTAGTTCAGAAAAACAAACCAACAAATCATTGGAAACTCGTTGAACGAGTTGTTCAATTTTACCAGACAAATCATTAATCAAACGGCCAATCTGAAACTTATTTTTGTTGATACAATCAAATTTTTGATTAAATGTAAGTACCTCCTGTGTCAGTAATTCGAATTTTTTTATGACACCAAGTAACCCACTAAATTCACTTTTATCAAAACGTTGCTTTATATCCTCAATAAAGGACAATGCTTTCCGCTCTAGCTGCTTTATATCAAGTTGTGTTTCATCGAGCTGGTATATCTTTATTAATTTTTTAGAAAGGTGATGAAAATCAGAATCATCCAACTTTGCAGTCACCTCTCTTGCGATGTTAGAAGTCTCTTCTTTTCTTGCAATTTTAAGTGCCTGCTCTTGCTGAATCTTTTCCTGATCAATCAAATCTTTTACTTGTTCGTGCACTTTAAAGAAGCAATTTAGCAATGCCTTCTTAATTTCTTCACGAGCCTGATCGATTTTTAATCTTTTTTTATTATCGAGAAACGTCAAATTTGAAAGTTTTTTCATTTTGAACTGCTGATAGCATGCATCTAAATTCATACTCAATACCGAAAAATGACGATTAAGCAAATTAAATTGATTCTTAAATGGCCCTTTCGATAAGATATCAAGTAACAACTGCTTTTGCTGTGAATGTGCCAAATCGCACAACTGTTCTTCTAAGTCATGAAGATGGCACTTAAAGATTTGAAGTGCGCTTTCTTTTTCTTTATCAGCAAAATGATATTCCACTTCCTTATAAATTATATCTAACTGAGACTTGAACTCATCTAACTGCAGCTCAGCTTCCTTCATTAAATTTTCTTCTTTTAATAATGACAATTGCTCTAAAAACACTTTAACCTTTGAAACCCAACTCGGATCTAACTCATAAGTTAACAATGCCTCTCCAATTTCATGAAATTGATGAGCATAAAATGGATAGTTTAATGATTGAAAAACCTTATAAAGATGTTTAATAAATGCTTTTTCTCCCTGGTTTTTAAAATAATGCTGGAACAAACACTCACAACTTTCCTGAAAACTTCTAACGACATGCCTGCTAATCGCTAATTGATTTTCTTGCGCTAATGTTTCGGACAAAGACTGCAACGTTCTGATTTCAGGAAATGTGATAAGATTCATGAGAAAATCATTAAGCCTTGAAAGAAGTAATCGTGACTCTTGATATTGAGCTTCTCTAATTAAACGTAATGATTGATTTTGTATATTTCTGCTTAATTCATCTTTAAGCGTTTTAATTACACTTTTATACTTATGAGTATACTCAAACGTTTTAAAATAATAAAAACACCGAAAAAAG
Organism: Gammaproteobacteria bacterium; assembly: GCA_030429175.1. Lineage (GTDB taxonomy): Bacteria > Pseudomonadota > Gammaproteobacteria > Coxiellales > Coxiellaceae. The sequence continues at coordinate 46,367 of JAUIDD010000009.1, read as the reverse complement.
CTGATTAGCTTCAATAATTTTTGATAATCAAGTGCTTCGATAGCAATATTCATTTCTGCAACTGCGTGTTCAATAGCCATAGAACAACATTGCCAAGTGTGGGGGTCTAGTTCCAATTCTACACTGTTTGATCCTATATCATAGGCCGGCATAGAAACTAGATTTCTCAACAAGCTTTCTCTCGCTGCTTCATTAAGCGGATCAACGCAAACTACATTATTTTTAGAAAAACTCACTTGGTTCAGCTTGTGACGATTTATATACGCAACTCTGTCTGTAATATACGGTGGCACTTTATTGATGAAGACCTTCACTGATTGTGAAAGTGAGTCTCTATTGTTCAAGCCAAATATTTTTTCCATTTTATTTGCAATAGATTCAATGGCGATGCCTCGATTCTCTTTTAAACTAGCATCCTGCAAAATAACTAATATCTTAATATTTTTAGCATTGCTGATAATCGTGTTAATATGTATCGCCTGTAACAAACGTAATAGCTCACCGCGTGTATCATAAAAACCAGCGGTATCACATATGTAAAGATCTGTTTGTAATTGAAAAATTTCTGGCAGAAGTGTTGCAGAAACTCTGGGGGCATGTCCAATTCTAGCAACTTGTCCCATTTCACAGGACTCCACATCCAGTAAAATTTCACCAGAGCTATTTTGTCTCCTTAACAATCGATGACCACAAAGATAATTAATAATCGTACTTTTACCAACATTCGTGCCACCTACCACGAGCAAAACCGTTTTTCCTTTTATTTGTTTAATCACAGGCGAGATCTGATCAGCTCCCCACTGTAACAGTTGCATAAACTCACTCAGATGGTTAGCAAGTGCTTGAGGGTGAGTTTCCAAAATTGATTGTAGATAACCTGGAACAGCACATTCTTGATGGTCTTCATTTACTAATTCTAAGCCTTCATCGACATTGCCCGAACGCGATTGACTTAACTGTTGCAACCTAAGATCCATGTGATGATTAATCTCTGTAAGCGCATCTATATTTTTTCTGATATTTTCCGTCGATTCCGCAATGCACTCGCGTAGCCCCAGATAGTCTTGCTGTACCCTATGCTTAGCCAATTGATCTTCAAATAGATTGTGTAGCTCTAACCATTTCAAAACATCAGCTTTAATTTCTATTTCATGATTACAATGCCATCTTTCTTCTAATCGCGTCTTCCCATTATTGAGGCTCTCTAACTGTTCTTTAATTTGCCGCTCTAAAACTACGCGTTTATCCTCAGGCATATCGAACCCATTTAAATGAACTTCACTATATTTTGAAATAGTGTATATCAACACTTTCTCAAAAATATCACCATCATTATGAGAAAGCCTCTCTAAAAGCACTTTGAGCTTTTGTGAAGCGTTACTTTTTATAAACCAAGGTTTTGTTTTTTCTGTAATATTAAAATAACGTTTGAGTAACGATTTAGAAAATGCATGGTTATCTGCTCGTATTTGATTTTCAGAAAATAGTTGTGTTATTTGTGTGGCTATTTGACCTGGCTCAGTATCAGCCTCTGTCGATTCCTGCTTAAGTTTGTTCAATGATTCAACAAATAAATCATAATTTCTAGACATAAAAATACCTCAATTCATACGATAGATGAGGCGGTCAGTGATCTTTGACCGCCCTATAGTTAAGGAATTAAGGCCGAATATTCAACAACTTTTCTTCCATACGTCTAAGGCAAGCTGTCTGCTGTATGTTATTAGCATGCCTCTTTTGTTCGCCAGTTGATCTTACAGCATTGTTTGCATCAATATTGTTCTCAGAATCGAGAAGTCTAGTTGTAGTGATATGCTGATCTTGATCTGAAAGATTTTGCAATTCAATTTTATATTGGATTCCGTCAATGTCTCTTTTGCGGTACTCATCGATTTGAGCAGCACCATGTTCAGCAACCTGCTTCATTACCGAGTTAAGATAGTCATGAATGTCATTTCTGTTAGAAGATGAGGGAGGTTTCCTTGACGATTGCCACAACATCGGCCCTGTGACATCTGCTATATTAGGATAAACAGATTGTGGTTGTGGTTGTGGTTGTGGTGGAGCAGAAGCAGGAACAACATGCGCTGGAAAGTTATCAGCATGATTTTTGCTATGATGATCGGAAACATTATTGTTTGAATCTAACTGACTGTCATCTGAATATTCTTGATTAGGTTGATAACTAGGATCTAAGAGAAATTTCTCTTTTAATTCCTCGGCCTTACAATACAAAAAGTGGAGCGTGACATGGTCAAGCAATAATGCTTGTTTGATGTCGTCCCGTACATTTCCTTTCACAATATCACGTAATTCATAAGTTTTCATTGCGCTTTTACTTAAACTAACCTTTGTTAATTTTTCTAGCACATGTACAATTTCCGAATTTTTCACCCCATAACAAGTCTTATTAATAAGGATGTCAATATTGTGATACATACACTGAAGTATCTCGTTCATGCGCTTTGGAGATTGACGGGCTTTAGAGATGAACTCCTTCCTAATTCTATCGATTGCTGAATATAACAGCTCTTCTACACGAGTTAACTTTGGCATGGTATTCTCCTTGTGTTATTAATTGACATGTACGTAAAAAACAAAACGCCTAGAATACTACCATAATAAATAAAAAAAAGCTATAGATCGCCAAGAGCCAGTATTGTATATTAAAAGTTGTACAATACTAATCATAGAGCGACAGATGATTCTGAAGCAGCTAAAATCGGTGGACTGGAAATGGGTTGTGAATACAACCCATTAACCACCGAACGCGTTTGGCGTTTGACTCATGATTTATGCCCTGAAATATTTAAGCATTAGTTATAAGAAGTTTTCGTCTGAGATCCATCAGCCAATAATATTAATGCCATTCGTTGCTATGAAAAAAGTGAGTTCAAAATCACGGAGTACAGTGAAACAAATGATCACATCATCATGCTAAGAAATTTAATTATGAAAACATCCTGCTCTGGAGGAGGTCCTCCCGATGAATGAAGCAACACAAAAACTCAATCTTGGCAAAAAAGTATTAATCATTGGATGCGCAGGATCAGGTAAAACGACGCTAGCCAAACAGTTAAGCAAATTAATCGGTCTACCGATCATACATATGGACAATTATTACTGGACAGAAAATTGGAGCCGAAAATCAGATAAGGTATGGCATGAAATAGTTAATGAATTATGCAAGCAACCCAAATGGATTATGGATGGCAATTACACTAAATCAATGCCTATTCGATTTCAATATGCCACAGCGGTTATTTATCTTGATATGCCTCGGTGGAAATGTTTACTACGCGTTGTTATTAGACGCTTTCGCCTAATCTATAACAAAAAACGTGATGATATTCCTAAAAAATGTAATGAAAGAATGAACGTGGAATTTTATCGTTGGATTTGGAATTATCCAAAGCGATCTCGCAACGAAACTTTAGCACTACTTAATGCAAGCGATAAAATTATTTTTCATTTAAAATCGCGTCGTGACGTACACTATTTTATAAAAAATATTAGTGCACTAGAATAACCTGCTATCAACAGAGAATTCCATGAGTATCTATCGTATTATTACACTCGATAATTTTTTTGAGTAAAAAAGGGAGCCTAAGCCCCCTAAATGAAAAATGGTGATCGCGCTAATCTGATTCAAGATCTCTGACAATATCCTGCAAGCCGACAACTGCCTTATGCACCATCTCATGATGCTGCTGAATTTTGACGATACTGCCTTTCTTATCTCCCGCTTCATCTGCCAATTGCTGGCGAGCGCCTTCGATGGTGTAACCTTGATTATAAAGTAAGTCTTTAATCGAACGAATCAAGACCACATCTTTACGTTGATAATAGCGACGATTGCCGCGTCGTTTAGATGGACTCAAAAGTGGAAACTCTTGCTCCCAATAACGCAGTACATGCGGCTTTAAATCACATAAACTCGCCACTTCACCAATCGTAAAATACAATTTATCTGGGATTGTGGGCAAATCGCGATTAGCCATGTACTGCACCTCCATCGCCACCTGCTTCTTGTGTGCCTTTGTAGTGCTCGACTCGAGACTTCAATTTATGGCCAGCACGGAAGGTAACGACTCGACGTGCCGAAATCGGAATTTCTTCACCAGTTTTGGGGTTACGTCCAGGACGTTCACGCTTATCACGTAAGTTAAAGTTGCCGAAGCCAGAGAGCTTTACAACTTCACCATTTTCTAATGATTGTCGAATTTCTTCAAAAAAGAGTTCGACCAGTTCTTTTGCTTCACGCTTATTCAATCCAAGTACATTAAACAAGTGCTCTGCGATATCTGCTTTGGTAAGTGCCATCGCTACGTCCTCAATGTTGCGTTAAGTTCATCCTTCAGGACATTGATAATATTCTGAATGATAGAATTTATATCAGCCTCTATTAGAGTGCGCGATGGGTCCTGAAAGGTCAACCCCAAAGCGATACTTTTTTTACCTTTTTCAATACCTTCACCCTGGTAAAGATCGAAAACCTGGGTATCTTGCAAAATTTCACCCGATTTTGCTGAAATATGCTTGATCAGGTCGGCTACTGACACCGTTTCATCCACTACCAAAGCCAAATCTCGGCGCATCGCTGGGAACTTAGAAATTGACTCGTAATGAGTTTTATTTGGGGTTTCAAATACGTCTTGGCGCATCTGCATCAGCACGGGCGCATGGCGTAAATCAAATGGTTTCAATAAAGAAGGGTGCAACACACCCACATGCCCGACGGGCATATCACCATGGTAAATATCAGCCGACTGCCCTGGATGCAGCGCCGGATGCGTACCAGGCTGCCAACGCAAACTAATCTGTGGCGCCAAACCAAGTAACATTTCGATATCACCTTTTAAATCATAAAAATCAACACGACGCGCAGTCTCACCCCATTGCTCAGGATACACATCACCCGCCGCCAGCATCCCAATAAAAGATTGCTGCACGATCTCTTTACCATCACGCCAAAAGCATTGTCCGGTTTCAAATAAGCGTTGGCGGGTAATTTGACGATTTTGGTTATAACACATCGTCTGCAGCAACCCCGGCCAAAGACTGGTGCGCATCACATCCATATCGTTAGAAATCGGATTTTGCAACGTGACCGCTTCAACCTTAGGCGTCACCAACTGTTGTTTTTTACTATCGGTAAAACTATAAGTCACCACTTCGCGATAACCACGATCCACCAAGAAATCCGCCACACGTGATGTACTTAAATGATTTTGCAGTGGTGAAGTCAGCTGCATTGGTGCTTCAAGGTCATTGGTTGGAATATTATTATAACCGTATACACGTGCTAACTCTTCAATCAGATCGACTTCTTGAGTTATATCAAATCGATAACTCGGTACCGATACAACCCAACCCAATCCATGTGTATCAATTGTCATACCTAACGCTTTTAAAATGCGTGATACTTCTGCATCTTTAATCTCAATGCCAAGCAACTTTGCAATACGCTCACGTCTTAGCACTAAGTTTACAGGTATAGGTAATGCTTTTTCATCGACCACTTCAATAATCGGCGCTGCAGCACCGCCAACAATATCAATCAATAATGCCGTTGCACGCTCAAGTGCTTTTACTTGCAGTTGATAGTCAACACCTCGCTCAAAACGATACGAAGCATCAGTCGTTACACCCAAACGACGTGCGGTTAAACTGATACCCACTGGCTCAAAAAATGCAGACTCTAATAAAACATCTTGGGTCGCAGCGGTAACACCCGACTCACAACCACCCATCACACCCGCAATTGCTTGTGGTCCTTTTGTATCGGCAATAACGAGATCGTTGTTATTGAGTATGACTTCTTGCTCATCAAGAAGTTTGAGCTTTTCATTTGTATTCGCAGTTCGAACAGTAATTTCACCATCAAGCTTAGTTACATCAAAACCGTGCATCGGTTGACCCAGCTCTAACATGACATAATTACACACATCCACTACCGGATGAATACAGCGCACACCTGCTTGCTCTAGCAATACGTTCATCCACTGTGGTGTTTGTGCTTTTGTATCGATGCCTTTAATGATACGTGCGACATAACGTGGACAACGCACGCCATTTTTAACCGTGACTTTAATCACATCACTGATCGTTGCATTAATAGTAGTTATTTTAGGTGAGGTAATTGGCAAGTTATTTAAAACACCCACTTCACGTGCAATCCCACAAATATTCGCGCAATCACCACGATTAGGCGTCAACTCAATATCAATAATCTTGTCATCAAGTTTTAAATACTGGCGTATATCCGTACCTACGGGCGCATCAAGATTTAATTCCATAATACCTTTGGGTGCTTCTTTGGGGTCATTAATACCGAGCTCTGATGCGGCACAAATCATACCATGTGAAGGCTCGCCACGTAGCTTTGATTTTTTAATTTTAAAATCACCTGGCAGTTTTGCACCGACTGTTGCAAATGCTACTTTTAACCCGGCACGCACATTTGATGCACCACACACCACTGGCACTGGATCACCTTTACCCACATTGACTTTACATACACGCAGTTTGTCGGCATTTGGGTGTTGTTCACACGCAACCACTTCTGCCACAATCACACCACTGAAATCATCCGCCAATGTCGATAGCGAATCTACTTCTAGGCCTGCCATCGTTAGCTGCTCACAAAGTGCATCTGTTGTGATTTCAGGATTCACCCACTGTCTTAACCAATTTTCTGTAAACTTCATAACAATACACCTAAACAAATTGCTCTAAGAAGCGTTCGTCGTTTTCGAAAAATAAACGCAAATCATCGATACCATAAAGCAACATGGCCAAACGATCGAGACCAACGCCAAAAGCAAAACCACTAAATTCATCCGGATCAATGTCAACACCGCGCAATACATTTGGATGCACCATGCCACAACCTAAAACTTCAAGCCAACCCGTATTACCACACACGCGGCATCCTTTACCTTTACAAAGCGTATGTTCAATATCCACTTCTGCCGATGGTTCAGTAAAAGGAAAATAGGATGGACGAAAACGCAAGCGAATCTCTTGGGCGAAAAATAGTGTAATAAACTGTTGCAATAAACCTTTTAAATCAGCAAACGTGCTTTTCTGATCGAGCAACAACCCTTCCATTTGATGAAACATCGGTGTATGGGTATGATCTGAATCACGCCTAAAAACACGCCCCATTGCAATGACACGCAATGGCGCACCTTGTTGTTGCATCATGCGGATTTGCACCGGAGAAGTATGGGTACGCAATACAATATTATCTTCACAGAAAAACGTATCCTGTGACTGACGCGCAGGATGGTGCGCTGGAATATTTAATGCCTGAAAATTATAAAAATCATCTTCAATCTCAGGACCTGTCGCTAAACTAAAACCAAGCCGCTCAAAAATATCAGCCACACGTCGCTTCACCAACGTCACCGGATGCAGACTTCCCTCACCTAATTGTCGCCCTGGCAGCGTGACATCTATTTTTTCTTGAGCAAGTTTCTGCGCCAATAATACTTCTGCAAACTGCGCCTGCTTCTCTTTTAGCAGCATCACCACTTCGTTCTTAGCAATATTAACTGCCTGCCCAAACTTAGGTCGCTCTGCAGCTGCCATTTGCCCCATCGATTTCATCAACTGAGTAAAATGCCCTTGCTTACCTAAATATTCCAGCCGTACTTTTTCAAGTGACTGACTATTAGCTGCTTTATTAGCAGCCAGCTTAGCTTCGGATAGTATTTTATCTATATTAACTGACATATGCTTTAACCTTGTTGCGTAAGGGGCTCATTTTATGCAATTTTCGCTAAAAAAGAAAGCACGCTAGGGACCGTTTCTGTTAAAATAAAAAACATGATAGCTTTTAGGAACATCTGCGGCGTTGGAGGAATAGATCCTAAGGACGCTCCCTCCACCCAAATTATTGGCATGATCATGCAATGGATTATTGTTGCGATTGTATTTTGGTTACTCTTACAAAAGTATTTGATTGATCATCATATCATTACTGCCGAACAGTTAATTATTATCAAGTGGGCAGTTTGGTGCTTCTTCGTCATTGAAATGAGTACACTTACCATTCTCTCAAAGCGACATTGGCATTACTTTTGGACCAACTGGCTTAACTTTGCCATTATCATTCTTGCTTTTCCTTTGATTTGGGATCACGGCACTGAATTTGGTATTTTACGCATTGTGCGTATCATCGCGATTTTATATCTTATCTTGCCACTTCGAGGCGGACGTAGTCTCAATTTTTCACCTGCTAAACTGGGCATTATTCTGCTGACTTTTATTCTGTTAACATTACTCGCTGGATTATTCTTAGCTTACATTGATAAAGATATTGGTGGCCCATGGCAGGGTGTGTGGTGGGCATTTCAAACCATCACTACCGTTGGTTATGGAGATGTTCTTCCTGTGACAGTACATGGACGTGTATTTGCGATTTTATTTATGTTGCTTGGTGTGGGCTTGATGGCAACACTCTCAGCAAGTTTTGCCTATTTTTTATTGCGTCGTAAAATGCAAGACAATGATACCCAAAAACTCGATAAGCTTAACGATCAAATAGAGATACTCAATAAAAAAATTTCAGCGCTCAATAAAAAAAACCACACCGAATGATGTGGCTTCTTTTATACTACTTGACGGTTATAGTGCAGACTTAGCTGTATCGGCTAACTTTGCAAAACCTGCTGGATCATGTACCGCAATATCTGCTAATACTTTACGATCCAATTCAACAGCAGCTTTTTTAAGGCCATTGATAAATTTACTGTACGATAAACCATGTTCGCGTGCTGCAGCATTGATACGCTGAATCCAAAGTGCACGGAATTGACGTTTGCGTTGACGGCGATCGCGATACGCATATTGTGCCGCTTTAATCACTGCTTGTTTAGCAACGCGGAATACACGACTACGTGCGCCGTAGTAACCTTTCGCTGCTTTCATGATTTTCTTATGGCGTGCTTTGGCTGTTACACCACGTTTTACTCTTGCCATTGTTTCTCTCCACAATTGGTAATCAAAATAATTACCGGTTAAAGTTCAAAGCTGAAAGTTAAAGCAGACAATCAACAAAACATGCGACAGAATGCCTTCAACCAACTTTACCTAGATCTAACGAATTGCTAACAAGCGTTGCGACATGGCGTTATCTGCTTCGCAGATCTCAACATTGCTACGCGCATGCAATTTACGCTTAGTTGGCTTCTTCGTTAAAATATGTGCGCGATATGCTTTACGACGCTTTAATTTGCCCGTACCCGTGCGCTTAAAGCGCTTTGCCGCTGCTTTATTTGTTTTTAATTTTCCCATTATCTTTTCCTGTTATTCTTCAGTTTTGTCGAAAGCAGTCTCAGCCTTAGCAGGCTTTACATTTGAAACTACTTTACCTAATACAACTACCATTGTCATTTGTCGGCCCTCGAGTTTTGGTTCTTGCTCAACAACCAACCCCTCCGGAAGATCTCCTTTGACACGTTGCAATAATTCCAATCCTAATTCACGATGCTGCATCTCTCTACCGCGAAAACGCAGGCTAATTTTTACTTTATCACCTCTTTCGAGGAAGCTGATAATCTTACGCAGCTTAACATTATAATCACCCACATCTGTGGCAGGTCTAAATTTTACTTCCTTGACTTGAACCAGCTTCTGCTTTTTCTTAGCAGCTGTTTTTTTCTTGTTTTGGTCAAATAAGTATTTACCATAATCCATGATACGACATACTGGTGGCTTCGCATTTGGTGAGATCTCTACCAAATCTAAACCGGTTGAAACTGCCTTTCTAATTGCATCACCGGTGGCAATTACGCCTACCTGTTCGCCATCACTATCTATAAGTCTTACTTCAGGAACTCGAATCTGATCATTGATTCTTACTGTTTTTGGTCTAATGTTTATTCTCCAGTAATTAAAAAAATTCAGAACGCAAATGCTCAGCAAAAGCGTCCAAAGCCATATCACGAGCATGCTTATCTTCTAAAGCGCGAACAGCCATTGTATTCTGTTCAACCTCACGATCTCCCACCACAACCTGGTAGGGTACACGACTTATAGTATGCTCGCGGATTTTAAAGCCGATCTTCTCATTTCTCAAGTCCGAAATCGCTCTAAAGCCCATTTTTTGTAAATTTTTTGTAAACTCAGCTACTTTTTCGTTATGTCTGTCCGCTACGCCCATTACAACCACTTGAATTGGCGCCAACCATAGCGGCATCTTACCAGCATAATGCTCAAGCAAGATACCAATAAAGCGCTCGAACGAACCTAAAATTGCTCGATGCAGCATTACCGGTGTCTGTTTGCTGCCATCTTCGGCAATATAAGTCGCCCCCAAACGCTCAGGCATTGAAAAATCAACCTGCATCGTACCAAGCTGCCATGTACGTCCAAGACAGTCGCGCACATGAAACTCGATTTTCGGCCCGTAAAAAGCGCCCTCACCTTCGGCCTTTTCCCAATCCACCTGCTTAGCATCCAAAGCCTCAGCCAGTGCCTGCTCGGCTTTATCCCAACTGTCATCACTACCGACACGTTTTTCCGGGCGGGTTGCAAGTTTATAACTTAAATCGGTCAAACCCATATCTTTATAAACAAGGTGCAACTGATCTATAAACGCCATGACCTCACTGTGAATCATCTCCGGTGTGCAAAAGATATGACCATCATCTTGCACTAGACTACGTACACGCAATAAACCATGCAACGTGCCCGAGGGTTCGTTACGATGACAACATCCAAATTCACAAAAACGAATCGGCAAATCACGATAGCTTTTTAAGCCTTGTTTGAATACTTGTACGTGACACGGGCAATTCATTGGTTTCATTAAGTAGTCACGATCTTCCGTTTGGCAAGTAAACATTTCATCGCCGAATTTACCTAAGTGACCTGACTGCTCCCATAAACTTGAATCCACCATCATAGGTGTATTAATTTCTTGATAGCCTGCTTCTTTTTGGCGGCGACGCATATAATCACGCAATGCCATCACCATTGCCCAACCGTTGGGATGCCAAAAGACACCACCGGGTGATTCAGGCTGGATATGGTATAGATCCATTTTTTTAGCCAACACGCGATGATCGCGTTTTTTTGCTTCCTCAATGCGTTCTAAGTAAGCTTTTAATGCTTTTTTATCCGGCCATGCTGTGCCATAGATGCGTTGCAACATTTCATTATTGCTATCACCACGCCAGTAAGCACCAGCTAATTTCGTCAGTTTAAATGCTTTTAAACAACCAGTCCTAGGCACATGCGGCCCACGACATAAATCAATAAAATCATCTTGGCGATAAGCTGTCAGCGTTTCATCTTCAGGTAAATCTTTAATGATTTCCACTTTATAATGCTCACCCATGTCTTCAAACATCTTGATCGCTTGCGCACGCGATAAGACCGCACGCTCGATAGGCAAGTCTGCCTTAATCAACGCCGCCATCTCTGTTTCAATTTTTTTTAAATCTTCAGGTGTAAACGGGCGCTCATAAGAAATATCATAATAAAAACCATCTTCAATCACAGGACCGATAGTAATCTGTGCTTCTGGATAAAGATGTTTTACTGCGTGTGCTAATAAGTGTGCCGTCGAATGGCGAATAATTTCCAAACCTGCTTCATCTTTCGCCGTAATCAAACGCAATGATGCATCATTATCAATCGGGTGACTGGCATCGACCATCGTATCATCTACTTGCCCGGCAAGTGTTGCTTTAGCAAGACCCGCCCCTATGCTCGCCGCTACTTCAGCTACTGTGACAGAATGTTCAAATTGGCGCTGACTACCATCTGGCAATGTAATTATTGGCATCGTTTTAACCTAGTTACAAAAACGTCGATTATTTCAGATATAGGGATATTGCTCAAGCAATTGAAACCATTATCAGTGACATAAACCTGAAATTATGGGGATAGACTCTCATTATCAGCTTTTTCTGGGTCTTCCTCTTCCATGTCAGCTTGTTTCAGTGAAGCTGCCTGTTGTTCCCCTTGTTTACGCCAATCCTGTTTTTGGGATTGCGATTTTTCAGAAGCGTCGACATTTTTAGGAGATGGCTGAAAATCGTGTTTAAACTGAATAGTAAAGACTCGATCAGAAGAGGTTGCTATAGGATTTTCGACTAAGAACTTATTGACAACTTTCTCGTATTCCAGCATTGCAACATCCCTTGCCTCACCTGTGAGCTCTTTACCATCCTTTAAAACCGTTACCCGCCCATTTTTTTCATTCAATTGATAATCTATATTAGGGTGACGGTTTTGCAGTTCATTCTTTGCTAATGCGAAATTCTGCTTGACGTTTTCAATAACCTGATCCATCGAAGGAAAACCTTCTGGAAGATTGTCAAAATCAATTTCCTTACCTGTAGCAGCATCAAATATAACCCAATTAACTGCATCTTCAGGCACATCATGCTTCACCTGCAATTCGTAATTCACTTCGCTAGTTTCACTAGGCCCGGCCGCTTGAGATACTACATCTTGCTGAGACTGCTGCAATAAGGCAAGCTCCTCTGCTAACCGACGCTTTTTTATTTCTTCTTCTTTTAAGTCTTTCATATAAATATTCTCTTTATAATGTCACTCACCACACATGATGGCACAGGTTATAAATTTAACATAAAAACCTTAAGAGAGCATTAAGAGAGCTGCTTTTGGTAGGCACGGGCAGGATTGAACTGCCGACCCCCACCATGTCAAGGTGATGCTCTACCACTGAGCTACGTGCCTAAATCGAAGGCGCCAAAGATATCATTGAGTTAGCACTACTGTCAATCGAGGCCTGACTCCGAGTTAGCGAGCTAATGGTTTCTTAAGGTTTGCGTGATAATATAGTAAAAAATTCAATCAACACTGGCACAACCCTAATGAACATAAATAGTTTTTTTAAACAGCAAATCGATGGACAAAAATTCTGCCGTGATACGACGTATAATCTGCTTTTATTCTTAAAGAAACTACTATGTGCTGGGGTCAAAAAAGACCATAACCCTGAAGCTATGCCTGCAGAATTAGTATCAAGCTATAACCAACTGATCTTGTTGATGAGCAATGCAATTTCAGGCCTGAGACTACCCTCGACCATGGTGCGTACTATGCTAAGCGAAATTCATCAAACGCTTGACGAAAACAAAGGTGCGCACCCTGACCTCGTCACTCAACTGATCGCAGCAACCAATATCCATATCACCCTATCTAATACTGAACAGTCAATTGATATGATTGCAGCACGAACACCTGCACAACCGCATGCTGCTGAAAATATGCTTCGTGAAATCAATCAATCACTCGATACACTAGCAAATGAACTTCTACAAAAAAGCGTTGACCTGCCCGCTGAATCAGCAACAGCGCAAGCAATTACCAGCATCCACCATAATATCCATAGCTGTAAAAACCATATGCTTAAACAAGTGTATCAACTCGATCAAAGTCCATTATCCATTGCACCAAGCAATAGCCCTCGCTAGAATAAGTCCACCTTATCTTCAGGAATTTTTATGACGGACATACTCTGGCAACCTAGCGCATCAGACTTACAAGACAGCCATATGGCAGGCCTGTTAGCGTTAATTAATCAGCACCATCAATTATCATTCGACAACTACGCTAACTTTCATGCCTGGTCTATTAGTGAAAAAAGCCTATTTTGGCAGGCCGTTTGTGATTATACAGACATACAACTTGAACAACCCGCAACCACTATTTTTACCCCTGGTAACCACATGCGTAACGCACATTGGTTTAAAGGTGCATCGCTTAACTTCGCGCAAAATCTTTTAAGCCGTGATGACGATCATATTGCAATTCGCTATGCTGATGAAAATGGCGCCCGCCAAACGTTAACTTATAGAGAACTGAAGCATGCCGTATTACAACTTGCCGCTTACTTAAAACAATTAGGCGTTGGTACCCATGATCGTGTTGCGGGCTTTATGACAAATCGTCCTGAGACTGTGATAGCCATGCTCGCATCTACCCTAATTGGTGCCACCTGGAGTGCTTGCTCACCTGATTTTGGGCTTGAAGCTATGGTCGATCGCTTCGAACAAATCCAACCAAAAGTATTATTTGCCGTGACCACACATCAATATAATGGCAAAGTGTTCGAGCATAGTAATACCTTAAAGCAATTACAGCAACGCATCAGCTCAATTAAAAACATCATCACCATCGATGATTGGCCACACAACAATGAGATATTAACCGACATCGATAGTTTTGACTTCGACCATCCACTTTATATACTCTACTCCTCTGGTACAACCGGCCTGCCCAAATGTATGGTACATAGTAGTGGCGGCACACTCATCCAACATCTGAAAGAACTTAAATGCCATAGCGACATTCATGCTGATGATACTTTGTTTTTTTATACTACCTGTGGCTGGATGATGTGGCATTGGATGGTGTCTACACTTGCTGTTGGTGCGACGATCGTACTTTATGATGGTGCACCAATGCTTGACGATAACAAAGCGATCCTGTTTGATTTAATCGATGAATTTCATATCAGCCACTTTGGTGCTGGGGCTAAATTTTATGAAAGCTGTGATCAATTAGGCGTATCGCCTATATCTACCCATCAACTCGATCAGGTACGCTGTATACTAAGCACCGGCTCACCATTAATGCCAAGTAGTTTTGATTACTTGCATACCCGCGTCAAAACAGACGCGCGTGTCAGTTCAATTTCAGGTGGCAGTGATATTATTTCTTGTTTTGCGCTCGGCAATCCAATGCTGCCAGTATACCGTGGAGAAATTCAGTGTATTGGGCTTGGCATGGACGTCCACATTTTCGATGATAATGGAAATAATATCATCGCCCAGAAAGGCGAGCTCGTATGTAAAAGCCCATTCCCATCGATGCCGATTTATTTCTGGAATGATCCCGATAGTAGTCGTTACCAACATGCTTATTTTGATCAATTTCCAGGCGTTTGGACACATGGCGACTATGCCGAAATAACCCAGCATGGCGGCATGATCATTTACGGGCGCTCGGATGCCACGCTCAATCCTCGTGGCGTGCGTATTGGTACCGCTGAACTCTATCGCCAAATCGACCATATTCCAGAGGTCAAAGAAAGCCTAGCAGTCGGGCACCAACACGATGGTAATGAAGATATCATATTGTTTGTGATACTAAAGCCTGAGTCCACCCTCGACCAGGCACTTATCATGCATATTAAAGATGAGATCCGTACAAACTGCTCGCCACTACACGTGCCCACCCACATCTTTCAAGTGGCTGATTTTCCACGCACTATGAGTGGCAAAGTAGCTGAAATCAGCGTCAAGCATTGTATCAATAACTTAACAGTAAAAAATAAAGCAGCACTTATAAATCCCACAATACTGCTTACTTTCAATAAGATAGCGCAGATACTCAATCAAAAAAGACAATAACACCATCATCTTAATGTTCCCTTAAGCTTTTACTGCTATCATTCAAACATCGGTAACAAATTAAATTACGAAGGTATTTACAATGGCAGGCGAACAACAAACCCCATACGATCCTAAAATACATGAAAGAGAAAAAGCCCAACGTGATCGACAAAATTTAAAGAAACATAACGAAGCTGTAAATGCTGCTGCGGTAGACTCAAGTAAGGTAAAGTCACCTAAAGAAGACACACCAGCTACACGCGCTGCTGCTGCAAACCAAGCACACCAGCAAAATGAAAGGCGGGAATCCTCACAGAATAACGAAGAAAAGAAAAAATCAGAGTATGATCCTCAATTTGGTGGAGACCACTATCAAACTAACCAAGCTCAGAAAATGTTGGAGGAACTTTTTAGAGGCTTGTATAACTCTTTAAGTCCAGGGAAACAGGCTCAAAGCATTAAAGCTCAAGCCACCAGAATCAAAAACATGCCAGGTGAATTTGTTAAAGGCGTTCGTGAATTTTTTGGGTTTGCACCAAAGCCTAAAAATGATACTGGTAACAAACCTGACCCCAAACCAAATCCAAATGCTAATCCTGAAAAAACTGACATTGAAGCTGAAATCAACCAGGGTAAAAATGCAGGAGCGGCAATGCGTGATCAACAAACGCCTGATGCTGCTGATAACACGAAAGAAGAACAAGAACAAAATCGACCTGGACCACCACCAATCTAAAGGTATACGCTATGTCACAAGCATTAACGGAAAAGCAATTAGAACAAATTAAACTCTTGGGCGAACAAGCCCAAGAAAAAATTCTTGAAGCGCAACAACAAGAGCAGCAAAAACCTCGCCCATCATTCATTCAAGAAGGTATGGAAGAGCAAGTAAAATCTGAAGCTTTTGATGTGTCGAAAAAGGTAACAGGCCTTGTGGCTGGCTTAAGTGAGGGTGACAATGCTGAAAACTCAGATGAAAATGACCCGATGACCGTTGCAGGCGTTTATAACGAACTCGATAAAATGTTTCAAAATTGTTTTAACAGTGGTGAAAAACAAGACTTTGATCCATCTGAATTAATGAGTAAAAGCAGTGACAACACAGATCAAATCAAAAACATGTTAGCGAGTGTTCCCGAACTTGAAAATGGTAGTGATGATGAAAATCTAGAAGCGAGTATGGGCATGAGCACCGGCACCATGGCGAGCAATGATGATGCCATGGATCAAGGTGTTGTTTCCAAGCTCAGTATTGGTTTAGATAGTTTTAAAAACAGCCCTAGCCCAAAACCTAGTGGCGGCAGCAGCAAAGATGAAGACGAAGATGAACAAAAAGCTAAAGAAAAAGCTAATGCCAAAGATGACAAAGAAATGAAAGAAGGTGCCCAACAAGCAGTTGTTGAAGGAGGCAAGGCATATCTCACTGGTGATGTAGAGTCAGCCAAAAAAGCTATGGAAGGCGGTAAAAAAGCCCTTGATGCATACCAACGTAAACAGGAACGCAACAAAGATCAAAATCAAGATTCACCAGAAAATATGATGTCACTAAAACCGAAGCCTCAATAGCTTATAAGCGTGCATAGGTCGTTTGCACATAATCTTCAATAATAGTTGTATATGCCTCAGCGATATTGTCACCGCGCAATGTATGTTTTTTTTCACCATCAATAAACACTGGCGCGACAGGCTCCTCGCCCGTACCTGGTAGACTAATACCGATATTGGCATGCTTAGACTCACCCGGCCCGTTAACAATACAACCCATTACTGCCAACGACATATTCTCAACACCGCTATACTGCGCTCGCCATACAGGCATGCGTTGCTTGATAAAATCATCGACCACCTGCGTCAGTTCACGAAAGAAAGTACTAGTGGTACGACCACAACCAGGACACGAAGTGACCATCGGAGAAAAGGCGCGTAACCCCATGGTTTGGAGGATTTGCTGCGAAACAATCACTTCACGATCACGTGAAGCACCAGGCTCAGGAGTTAACGACGTACGAATGGTATCGCCAATACCTTGCTGTAATAATATGGCCATTGCAGCTGTTGAAGCGACAATACCTTTACTGCCCATACCCGCTTCGGTTAAACCCAAATGCAATGCATAATTCGAGCGTTCGGCGAGCATTTGATAGACCTGAATAAGATCTTGAACCGCCGATACCTTGCAAGAAACAACGATCTTATCTGGCGACAAACCACAGGACTCAGCTGCTTTGGCACTGGTTAATGCTGATACCACCAACGCTTCGCGCAAAATCGCAGACGCCGATAGTGGCTCTGAACGTTTAGCATTGTCATCCATCATCTGGGTTGCAAGTGTTTTATCAAGGCTACCCCAGTTAACACCAATACGCACCGGACGGTCATATTCGAGTGCAGCATCAATCATCCCTTGAAATTGTGCATCTTTCTTTTTACCAAAGCCCACATTACCAGGATTAATCCGGAATTTTGCTAGCCCGCGTGCACACTCAGGGTATTCAGCCAAAAGACGATGGCCATTATAATGAAAGTCTCCAACCAAGGGTATATGTGCTAAATCCAGTGCATCTAAACGTTTACGAACCTCACCGACAGCTGCAGCTGCCTCTGGTGTATTTACAGTAACACGCACAATCTCAGAGCCTGCACGCGCCAATAAAGCCACCTGCGCAACCGTCTTTTCAACATTAGCCGTATCAGTATCCGTCATTGACTGCACCACGATTGGCGCCCCACCACCGATGACCACTGAACCAATCTGTACTGGATATGTTTTATGCCGTTTATTCATGACGGCAGATTAGCAAATCTCAACTATCTCTACAACTATTAAGCCATTTATTGAATCATTCAATAGATTATCTTATAGTATTAATATTAATCAAGGAGGATTTCTCATGTCTCAACAAGGTCGAGAAGAAGCCCAAGCCTATGTCGATAGAGTCAAAGCATTCTACCGCCATCTCATCAGCTACATTCTAGTAAATATCGTTTTGATTATTGTGAACCTGCTCACCACGCCACGCCAGTTATGGTTTTACTGGGTAACTGCATTCTGGGGACTTGGCCTACTAATTCAATTATTCCAATCCTTCGGTCCAGGCCTGAGCATAACGAAGCGCTGGGAAGAACGCAAAATTAACAACTACATGAAAAAATATCACGGCACCAAAAAACAAGATGAAGACAACACATAATCAGCCTCATACCTAAAGTTTTACTGCAGTTAGTGAGAACACATACCAATGAAAAATTGGTTGTGTATAGACTTCATACACGTCTTAAGTAAGACTGCTTAGCTTTGAACGCGATATCCACAAACCACCTAAAGCACCACAAAATATAATCAGCTGAAATACAGCTAAAGCTAAACTTGTTGTATCATTTACTATTGGTGCAATGAGCGAAACAATAATACATATAAAAGAGCACATCAAGCCCATACCTGCTGATGCCGGTAACATCTGATTTGAAAAATTTATTACAATATGAGTCTGCATATATGGTGTTATTAACCCTGTTGCCCAATAGCACAAGGCAATACCTGAACTAATAATAAATAAACTTGTAAAATGTTGCACAGTTACTGTTGCAATAAACAGTAATACAATGCCAAATAAAAAGGACATATAGACGATAGTATAATATAAGCTTGGTGCAAGGCGCTTACCATAACGCATACAAAAAAACTGCCCCAAAGCTGCTGTAATATAACTTGGGAGCAAAAAATAAGCGAATTGATGTAAGGAAAGATGAAAATGGCGCACAACTAAAAATGGCGTCACAATTGAAAAAACACTAACACTACTGACATATAAGCCATAAATGCTAATGATAGATAAGTAATGCCGATTTTTTATCAGAGCATATAGGCTTTTCCAAATATCATGTTTGGTGCCTGCTGTATTGGTTGATGGGAGTTTTTTAAAAATTGTATAGACGAACAATAGAAAAGCCAAAACAACTAGTATCGCCCAAATAGATTGCCACCCTAAAAATTCAACCACATAACCTGATATGACAACAGCAATAGCTCGAGATGCAAATGCAATAAAACCAACTAACGATATCGATTCTGATATGTGGTTTGGATTTGATTGTCGTGCTAAAACACTACTAAGACTTACCATCGCACCAGAACCTAAACCTAAGAACAAACCGGCAACTAAAATCGCACTCAAATGTGGTGCAATACCAATAATCCCACCCATAATATAAATGACCAACAAGGTTAATATAAAAGATTTTGACTTAAGCATATTGCCGATAATTGTAGTAAACAGCCGCGAAAATAAAATACCCACATTCAACATAACAATCATTAACTTAACGGAGTTATCTGGTACTGATAATGCTATCGCAATTGCAGGCATGGCAGGCATTAATATTGGAAACAGTAAAAAACGTAGTGAACGTATACAACCACCATAAATCGCAAGTTTATACATGTGTTGGCCCCGATAGTGATTGTTGTTTAAGTTCACGTCTCAGCACCTTACCCACATTCGATTTAGGTAATGCATTGCGAAACTCAATTATTTTAGGTAGTTTGTAGCGCGTTAAGTGCTTACGACAGTAGTCAATCACTTGTTCTTTTGTAATATCAGGATTATCCAAAACAACAAACGCTTTTATTGCTTCACCAGTTTTATCTGAGGGTATACCGATAACTGCCGTTTCGACAACACCTGGCATCGATGCAATGACTTCTTCTATTTCATTTGGATAGACATTAAAGCCTGATACTAAGATGATATCTTTTTTACGGTCAACAATAGTGATATATCCCTGTTGATCAATACGTGCCATATCTCCTGTACGCAACCACCCCTCTTTATCAAGCACTTTTGCTGTATCATCTGGATGTTGCCAATAACCACGCATTACTTGTGGCCCTTTAACACATAACTCACCAATCTCTCCAAGTGCCAATGCATTACCTGCCTCATCTCTCACACATGCTTGCGTTGATGAAATTGGTAACCCAATACTACCATTAAATTTTTTATTTGTTACTGGATTAATGGTTACTACAGGGCTCGACTCGGTTAAGCCATAACCTTCGATAATATGGCATCCTGTGATTTCCTGCCAGCGCTCTGCTACCGTTTGTTGCACTGCCATACCACCTGCAACAGTAAGCTTCAACGATGAAAAGTCAATATCTTTAAACGTCGCTTGGTTCATCAAACTATTAAACAAAGTATTTATTCCAACAAAAACACTAACTTTATTATTTTTTAATATTTTTAAAAAAGACTTCATATGACGTGGATTAGTAACCAATAAGCAATGCGCACCTAAGTAGATAAACGCCAAGCAACATACTGTTAAAGAAAAGATGTGATACATCGGCAGTGCAGCAACAACAACATCATCCTGATTGACAAGCGAACTTACCCAGATTGAACTTTGCAATACATTAGCAATCATATTACGATGTGTCAGCATAGCGCCTTTAGGTGTGCCCGTTGTGCCACCTGTATACTGCAAAAAAGCGATATCACTACTTACAATGTCAACCGGTTGAAAGCTTAATTTCGCTGCTTTTCTCATTAACTGTTTAAATGTGATCGCATCAGGAATACGATATTGTGGCACCATCCCTTTTATATGTTTCACTATAAAATTAACAATGTTACCTTTGATAACACCCATTAAGTCACCTACTTCAGTAATCATCACTTTCTGAATGGATGGTATACAAG
The DNA here is from genome assembly GCA_030429175.1 of Gammaproteobacteria bacterium. Classification (GTDB taxonomy): domain Bacteria; phylum Pseudomonadota; class Gammaproteobacteria; order Coxiellales; family Coxiellaceae. The sequence goes on along the minus strand of JAUIDD010000009.1, from coordinate 25,282 downwards.
GTAACGCCTCTGCTAATGTCGCTGCAAAATTTGCAACCACGATAATCGCCTCACAGCCTGCGTCATTTAACTGATATTTTATTTCCGGTGCAGTATAAAGAGGATTCACATTCACCACGACAAGACCCGCTCGCAAGATACCAACTAAGGCGACTGTATATTGCAACAAATTTGGCATCATAACTGCTACACGGGCACCTTTTTGTAAACCAAGGCCCTGCAAATATGCTGCGAATAATACACTTTGATCATGTAATTGTTGATAGGTTAATGTCGCACCCATGTTTATAAAAGCAACTTCATCTGCACGTGTTTTCACTCGACCATCAAACAAAGCGACTAATGAAGGATAGCGATCTGGGTCAATTTCATACGGTACGCCAGGTGCATAGTTAGCCAGCCATGGTTGATCCATTATGTATTCCTTTAAATGCTTGGGTTATTTCCTCTGGCGCAAAATCATCAACATCGATAATCGAAAATTTAGCACGATTGACTTCCAATAATCGTTGACCTTCGCTAGCTGTTAACAGTTGTGCATCAATCGCATCTGCCACTAACGCTTCGAATGTCATGCCTGTTATTAATTTATCACGCGTTGCGTGATTAAGTTTTTGTATTAATGGCTCCACTTCTATTGCTTGTTCTAAAATCTGATTCATCTGTTTTACAATATTATTTTGTGCATCTGATGCATAAACACCTTGCATAAGATGCTGACGTAGCACACTTGGCTCAACTAACATTGTCGCAACAACCGAGGTTAATCGATCATTCGGTGGGTTAAAGTGACGACCAAATGGGAATATATGTGCCCTGAGCGCACCTGCGATCATTTGATTTGGAAAATTAATTAATAATTCATGAATGGTATTTTGTAGTTGATACAGTAAGTCCTGACATAACCATTGCACAACTGGTAACATTGCTGCTTGTTTATCTTCTGCTGTCAAGGCATGTTGCTTTAACACAGCAGAACCCATATAAAGATAGCTTAAAATATCTCCTAAGCGTGCTGATAAATTTTCAAGACGTTTAAGTGCGCCACCAATCGTGAGCATAGATAAATCGGCTAGCAATGCCAGCGCTGATGAAAAGCGTAAAAATTGCTGATAATATCTTTTTAATGGACCCTTAGGTGCTGAGCTAAAACGCCCACCTGTTACGCTCAAGACCAGACTACGTAACTGATTTGAAATCATAAATCCGGCATGAGCAAACACTGCTTTATCAAATTCAATTAATGATTGTTGCGGCTGAGCTAAGCTTGCAGCCTTAAGTTCTGATAAAATAAAAGGATGACAACGCATTGCACCCTGACCAAAAATAATCATTGAACGCGTTAAGATATTAGCCCCCTCAACTGTGATGCTGATGGGTAACTCAAAATAGCCTTGTGCCATATAATTTTTTGGGCCCATACAAATCGCTTTACCGCCATGCACATCCATCGCATCCATCGTCACCGAACGCGCAAGTTCCGTTGTATGATATTTACTAATCGCTGATTCAACCACAGGCCTTTCACCTTGATCGACACTAGCAATAGTGAAGTTACGTACGGCATCGAGCATATAAGTATGTGCTGCCATACGCGCTAATGCCATCTGCACCCCTTCGAAGTGCCCAATATAGGTATGAAACTGACGACGAATACGCGCATACGCACCACCACACAATGTCGCACGTTTAGCACCACCGACAACCATTGATGGTAGTGAAATACTTCGCCCAACCGCCAAACATTCCATCAACATTCGCCAACCTTGGCCAATCATTTCCTGGCCACCAATAATATAATCAATAGGAATAATGACATCTTTACCTTGCGTCGGTCCGTTTGGAAAAGCTGAATCTAATGGATAGTGACGACGCCCTGTTACCACATGATCAAAGTGCGTTGGGATTAAAGCACAGGTAATCCCAAGTGATTCAACCTCACCTAATAAGTGCTCAGGATCATAGAGTTTAAATGCTAAGCCCAATAATGTTGCGATTGGTGATAATGTTATATAACGCTTATTCCAATTTAAACGCATGCACAGCTGCTCTTTACCTTCAAAACTTGCTCGACAGATGACACCATGGTCTTCGATCGCACCCGCATCAGAACCAGCTCGAGGACTCGTAAGTGCAAAACAAGGTATTTCTTCGCCACGTGCAAGACGCGGCAAATAATATTCGCGTTGTTGATCGGTACCGTAATGTAGTAATAATTCTGCAGGACCTAATGAATTAGGCACACCCACCGATGTTGCCACCGCTATACTCACACCTGAAATTTTAGCAATCACATGTGAATGCGCCATTGCAGAAAATTCCTTGCCACCATAGTGCTTTGGAATAATCATGCTAAAAAAACCCTCATCCTTGATAAAATTCCACACGTCATCAGGAATAGTCATCGAGCGACTGATCTGCCAATCGTTAAGCATTTGACACAATGTCTCAGTAGGCCCATCAATAAAAGCTTGCTCTTCTACTGATAGTTGTGGTCCTGGTTTAGCGAGCAATGCTTGCCAATCAGGCGCTCCTGAAAAAAGCGCACCGGTCCAACCCACCGTACCAGCCTCAAGCGCTTGCTGCTCAGTCTCTGACATTTGAGGCATCACATGTTTAAAGTTAAGTAGAATTTTTTGGGTAAAGAGCTTACGTCGTAGCGGCTTAAATCCGAGAGGCATGAATAAAAGTGCATATAATATCCATAAGATTATTAAACTCACAACATTCATATGACTGAACAATGATGCGATCACCAATACTACCGCCACACCTGCTGCTATGATCACCAGACTCATACGTCGATAAATTAGCGTACCTAGCACGATTAGAAAGAAAATAACCCAACCAAAGACTTCCATAAAGGCTCCAAAATGAACAGACTATAGCATTTTTGCACAGAAGCTATACCTAATCAAACTTATCCTCTGGTCGGATCTGAGGATAAGCTGCTTAACAAAGTAACGAGTTGCTTACTCAATACCACAGAGATCTTCACCGCATAGCAACGCTGATCGTTAAATAATTTACATTTAACCGCATCTTTTTCTGTCATTAAAATAAAGTCGGCATTAATCGAGGTAATATCATCTGGCTTAAAAGCATAATGATCGGAAAAAGCAATCGTTTTACAGTGAATACCTTGCTGTATTAGTAAATCAAAAAACTGCTGTGGATGACCAATACCGGCAATAGCAATGACTTTTTTATCTGTAACCTCAGGCAGCCATATAGCAGGATCGATGATGTTGTATATTCTATCAAGTTTCAACTTGCGCTCTTTAATCACCATATCAGCTGATTTTAATCGTGATACGGGTTCACGCAATGGCCCTGCTGGCAAACACATGCTATTGCCAACACCGCGTATTTCATCGATAACCACAATCTCGAGATCACGTTGTAAGCGATAATGCTGCAAGCCATCATCTGATACCACGACATCACAATCAAAATCATTTAAAAGTTGTTTGACCGCAGCCACACGATCGGGTGCCACTACCATTGGACAGCCTGTGCGCTGGACTAATAATAGTGGCTCATCACCAACCTGTTTGGGATCACTATCGACAGTAACAGTTTGCGGCCAATTTATCGCTTTACCCCCATAACCACGACTCACCAAGCCTGGGCGCATACCTTGCTGCTTGAGCTGCTCACAAACAGCAATGCACAACGGCGTCTTACCCGTGCCGCCAACGCTAATATTACCCACGACAATTACTGGCACATTAAAACGATAGGGGTTAGTTACGATACGCTTTAAATAAGCTATGAATCGATAGATTAATGACAAAGGCCACAATACATAGCACAGCCATGAGTTGCCATACCAAATCCAGTTAAGCACTAACTGGTTCCGTTTCACTAATAGGTTCATTAAATTGCATACGATACAATCCTGCATAAGACTGATTTAGCGCCATTAAATCCTCATGCGTACCTTGCTCGGCGATACGTCCCGCTTCAATCACGACAATCCAATCAGCATTTTCGATCGTTGATAAACGGTGCGCGATAACAAGTGAAGTACATTGTCGCATCAATCGATCAAGTGCACTTTGAATCTTGCGTTCAGTTTCAGTATCTAATGCAGATGTAGCTTCATCTAAAATTAAAATTGGAGCTTTCTTTAAAATGGCGCGCGCAATCGCAATACGTTGACGCTGCCCACCTGACAGTAAAACACCATTTTCACCAACCAGCGTATGAATACCTTGTGGTAACTCATTTATAAATTCTATCGCATTAGCAGCTTCAGCTGCAGCAATAATCTCTGCTTCTGATACATCAGCCTGTGCGCCATATGCAATATTACATGCAACCGTATCATTAAACAGCGTAACATTCTGTGATACCAGTGCAAACTGATTACGCAACGATGCCAAGGTGTAATCATTGATGGGTACATCATCAACTAAAATCTCACCGGCATTAACATCATAAAAACGTGGTAACATGCTTGCAATCGTCGTTTTGCCACTGCCTGAGCGGCCAACTAATGCTACAGTCTGGCCCGGCTTGATCTTAAAGTTAATATCATGCAATGTTTTTTCATCGTTTTTAATATATTGGAAATGCACATTACGAAATGTTACAAAACCTTTAACACGTGCCACCTCGTACTTACCTTGGTCCTTTTCAGAATCAACATCTAAGATTTCAAACACACCTTCTGCACCTGCAAATCCTGTTTGAATTTGACTATTAAGATTCACAATACGTCTCAGTGGTTTCATCAACATACCCATTGCGGTAATAAATGCTACCAAACTACCGGCGGTAATATGGAATAACATCGATTGAAACATATAAAATACCAGTGCCAATGGTATTGCTACAAACACTTGCATCGAGCCCGAACTTAAACTACCGATTAACGTTACCTTTAGCTGTTGACTTAAGTTTTTACGCGTGACGGTATTAAACTTTTGCGTTTCATATTGTTGACCGCCATAGATGCGAATCATTTTATAATTTTTAACACCTTCCTCGGCAATATGGGTTACATCGCCCATACCTTGCTGCACGCGTTTACTCATCTTACGCATGCGCCGACTCGCCCAACGTGCAACCAAAATAATCGGTGGACCAAACACTAACACCATTAAAAATAAACGCCAGCTAACAAACATCATCATAAACAAAAGCCCAATAGCAGCCGAACCATCTTGCATGATATTAACCAATACATCGATACCTGCTTGAACGATTTGATCGGTGTTATACAATAAAGTTGATAAGATATGCCCGGTACTGTGATGATCGTAATAAGATGCTGGTAAACGTAATAACTTTGAAAAAATTTGGCGACGATAATCCATCACCACACTTCTCGCCACACGACTCATACAATAACGTGAACCCACTGATGCAACCGTACGCGCTACCGACAATACCACCACTGCCAGTGGCATCCACTTAATCAGACTGGGATCAGGGTGGGTAATACCCTTATCAATAAGGATCTTGATGCCGAGCGGAAAAATCGAATCAACACCTGACATTGCAAACGTAGCAATCGTACCAATAATAAACAATGCCAAGTACGGCTTGTATGACAGCAAAATACGCTTAAATAATAATCGATCTGTTTTTTTATTACTCACAACTATACTCATGTAATCATTGAAACGGGGGATTATAGCAAACAATCTAAGACTGTGCTGTTTTTAGTTCAATTGGCTTTTTGGAATCTATTTGTACTTTAATTGCACCGATCAAAGCCGTATTAAGTATTGTTGCGTGAATAGCACGATAGCGCGCCACCACTTTGGGTGATGGAAAATGAAATTGATTATAGGCACCCGTTGAAAAAATAGCGATCTTAGGCTTAACCGCATCAACAAATGCCTGTGTTGAGGAAGTCTTGCTACCATGATGCGGCACAACTAACACATCAGCACGTAGAGAAACATGATCATGCGTCACCAACCAGCGCTCAGCTGGCTTCTCGATATCGCCTGTCAGTAAAATATGCTGATCGCCCACACCCACCCGCAGCACACAAGAACTATTATTGTCTTGATAACCGCTACCAGCTAATGGCCATAACACATCAAATATTGCCGGTCCCCATACCCAATGCTGTCCACGCTCACAATGTTTGGCTGGTTGATGAAAACGCCATGGCACACTGGTTAAAATATCTTGTGTCGGAATCATAGCTAAAATACTTTTCGACCCGCCGATATGATCATTATCGCCGTGGCTTACCATTAAGCGACTGAGTTTATCAATCCCATAGAACTGTAGATACGGTATAACAACAGAAGCACCTGCATCAAAACCTGCATAACTTTTAGGACCCGTATCATAAACTAGTGTCTGCTGCGCTGTGCGTAATACTGTTGCCAGTCCTTGCCCCACATCTAACACGGTTAACCATAATTGATTTGTCGATGGGCCTGGCGGCTTATAGGTCACCAGTGGCAAACATAAAAATAAACCAAACCAACGCCCCGGCACGCCTCTTGGTAATAACAACAAACCCATGCCTAATAATGCTAATGCCAGCACCCAGCCTGCTGTAATCGTATGCCCCCACATTGCCCACGATTGTTGCGATAACCAATGTAAATATAACCATAACGGCATGATACATTTGCCAGCAAGCATAAATAGTAATTTTGCTGCACCAATATTAAAAAGTGATACACCAGCTGCTATTAAGCATAAAGGCACAATTAAAAAGCCAACCCATGGTACAGCAACCGCATTAGCCAAAAAACCACTGAGCGCAACCTGATGAAAGTAATATAAAGTTAACGGTGCCAATCCTAACAGCAATGCTAATTGCAATCGCGTCCATTGCATCCATTTAGCATAAGATTTCCAACGGCCGCTACAAACATACATAATCCAAAAAACCGAACCAAAACTCATCCATAAACTCGATGAGTGTAATGCAAATGGATCAATCAAGACAACCACACAAAACGCAAATACAAAGCGCTGCCATAATGGTACTTGACGTCTTGATAATAATGCTAGCATGACCACTAATATCATTAACAACGCACGCTGCGTTGGCAATGAGAATCCTGCCATTAATCCATAAATAATTGCAACGCATATCGCAGCAATTGCTTGTGCAAACTGCAACGGCTGCCATAAAAGCAAATATTCAGAACGACGCCAAATAAAACCCATTAATAAAAAAGCAAAACCAGCTACCATACCGATATGCAAACCCGAAATCGCCATTAAGTGATTGGTACCAGTGCGCTGAAATACCGGCCATTGTTTTGACAAAATAGCTCCATGAAACCCTGTTGTTAATGCGACAATTAAACCAGCTATCTCAGGCTGATCAATCGCTGTTGTAATGAGCTGTTTTAATTGCTGACGCCACAGGTTTATTGTTATATGTTGCTGGCGATGAATTAAATTATTTTTATTACTGCTCTTCACATAACCTGTGGCACGTATCCCATGCCAAATAAGCCATTGACGATAATCAAAACCACCAGGATTATGTAAACCTAATGGCGGCTTTAAACTAAGATATAATCGCCACTGATCGCCGACTTTTATCACAGGATAGGGCTTATACCAACGTATTTGTAACAATGCAGGTTGATCCTTTAGCTGAAATAAAAATTGTACCGCATGTGCTGATGTGATTGGTAAATCAACCACACGCCCTTCTAACAATATTGGTTTTTTAATTTGCGTTATTGGTAGTTGCCAACGCGTTAATACCTCATAACGATAGTGATAATAAAAGCAACCACTACAGATCAACCCTATAGCGATTAAACTATTAAATCTATATTTCTTTAAAAAGAAACAGGGCACAATAAACAATAGTAATCCTATTAACACTGCTGTTGACATAAAAGCTGCAAACAAAATACCAACAGTTATTAAAACAAAAAAATAAAATATCATGATTTAGAAATAACAGATTCTGACTGATAAAACACCTCGTGTTTTTAAAAAAAGTTAACTACAGTGATACCCATCTCGCAAGTAAAACTGAAATTGAAACTATCAAGGTTCTGACCTATAATCGCCACACTATGACACGTGTATTATTATCCATTGGCCTCGGCCTATTTAAACTAATACCTTTTTGGCTACTCTATCGCCTATCGGATGGGCTTTATTTTTTGCTCTACTATCTTGTCCGGACAAGACGCTTAATTGTACGTCACAATATCCAATTCATCTTTCCAGACAAATCACTGAAAGAAATCAAGGCCATCGAACGCCAAGCCTACCGTAACTTCTGCGATATCATTCTCGAGACGCTTAAGGGTTTTACCCTCACCCCCAAGGCCATGGCCAAACGTTACCACCTCACCAACCCCGAAATTATTGACCCCTACTATGTGCAAAATCGTAGCGTCGTCGCTTTTATCGCTCATATGAACAACTGGGAATGGGGTATCTCGATCCAACAATCACTTAAGCATAAAGCCTTTTATATCTACAAGCGCCTCCACAACCGTGCTGCCGATAAACTTGTGCGCGAAAAGCGTCAAGTTGCTGGTGCAGAGCTAGTCTATAAAGAGCAAATGGCCCGCACCCTCATCAAAAATCGTCGCAAACCTGGCTTCTACGCCTTGATTGCTGACCAGCGCCCTTCAAGTGACCAAGAACAACACCAAGTGCAATTCTTCGGCCATCAAATCAGCTGCTTTTCCGGGCCTGAGTCGATTGCAAAAACATTTGACTATCCTGTAGTCTACTGTAGAATTGACCGAATTAAACGCGGCTATTATCAAGGAACCGGCATCCTCGTCACCGATGACCCCAAAAACATGCCAGAAGGTGCTATCAGCCAGGCTTGTTTTTCTCTGCTAGAACAGCAAATACGTGAAAATCCTGGGAACTGGATGTGGATGCATCGTCGTTTTAAGAATTAAGCCATCCTACACATGCTGGGGGATCTGCTAACTACCTGTTTTTTCAGGTATAACGATTTTTGATATAGAAATAAAGAATGGTAGTAATATAAGAGCAAAAAAATGCGTCCGTTTTATAACTTGAAACCAAATACGCCCTTAGGCAAACAGTATCGTGTCATTGATTTTCTCGGTGGTGGCTTCGAAGGTGAAGTCTACAAAATCGAGGAAAAGCGTACACGCATCGTGCGTGCCGCTAAAATATTCTATAAGAAACGCCAACACAACTATAATCCACACGTAACCTATGCACGCAAACTTTATAAACTCAAAAGCTGCCCGATTGTCATGCATTACCATCATCAAGACCGTACGGATATTAATGGTCAGACTTTTGATTTTCTAGTCTCTGACTTTATCGATGGCGAACTATTGTCGAATCATATCAATCAACAAAATCAAAAACGCATGCAACCTTTCGAAGCGCTACATTTATTTTATGCGATCGTCAAAGGCGTTGAAGAAATCCATAATCTCAAAGAATATCATGGTGATATTCACACCGATAATATCATTATCAAACGCAAAGGCATTGGCTATGAAGTCAATCTAATCGATCTCTACCACCTTGGCAGACCGACACGCCTACAAATGCAAGAAGACGTATTCGATTTAATTCAAGTACTCCACGAAATGATTGGTGGCCAAAAGCATTATCTTAAAATGCCTAACGCCATCAAACAGGTTATCATGGGCCGCAAACATTCTCTCATCTGCAAAAAATTCCATACCGCAGGTGATATCCGCCGCTTTCTCGAAAATATTAGCTGGGATTAATCAACCGCTCTAGCTGATTAGTCAGATAGAAAGGCAGTGAAATAAGCCGATACTGCACGCGAGTACCTTGCGGCGTTTTAACAGCAAGCTTTGAATCTGATAGATTCCCTGCGTAAAAGCGTATCGCTATGTTCCACGGCTTTTCCGACATAAATTGGTGTAATGATCTTAACTTACCTTCACTTCCAGCTTTTACTTCAATTGGTATAATTTCTTGATTATGCTGAATCAAGTAATCTATTTCAGATTTTGCCCCCTGATGCTCACGCGTCCAATAATACAATTTAGGATCGACATAAAATGATGGCGATACACGCAATTGTTGGCCTACTAGCTGTTCTGCAATTGCCCCTTTATTCACCAGCATAATATCCTCAATTGTTTTGAACTGATAAAGCTTTAATCCTAACAGTGTCGAGGTCAAACCTACGTCGATAAAAATCATTTTAAATATTTTTGGATTAATATCCGCACCGACAGGGATACCATTCGCAGCCGTACCCTGCACAACATGACATAAACGTGCTTCAGCTAATAAATTTACGGCTTGTTTAACGCTATTATTTCTAGCTGTTGGATTGACACGTCGATAAATCATTTTTTGGGTTAGTAATCGTGGTACTGCAGCTAAAACATCCTCAAGGTAAGATTCTTCTAATTTACCAGAGTACTTTGAAAAATCATTTTTATAGGTATTTAATAAGTCATGATGCACTCTTGAAACATCGTCCAAGGAAGCTGATTTAATCCATGTTGCAACTGACTCTGGCATACCACCGACTGTCATATATTCTTTTATTAAGTGATGTGCCTTATCATGCAAAGCCTCATTCAATGGTTTTTTAAGTGTGACATTTTCAATAGCTGATAGCAGATGTTGCTCATCTTTTGCAATTAAAAATTCCTCGAAGCTTAAGGGTTCAATAAAACAATAATTAATTCTACCAACCGGCATACTAAATTGATGATCTGCCAATACAAAGTCCAATAAAGAACCTGCTGCTATCACGGCTAACTCTGGCATATTTTCATAAAACCAGCGTAACTTAGCCAATAGCTCTGGCACTACCTGTATCTCGTCCAGAAACAATATCGCCTTACTAGGTGTGATTGTAAGGTTCAATGCACTTTGTAAATTTAATAGAATTGTTGCCGGATCATTACTATCAAAATGCGTTGCGAGTATTCGCTGTTGCTCAAAATTGAGCTCAATAAGCTGCATACCAGAAGCATCTGCAAGCGCTCTAACCAACCAAGTCTTACCCACTTGACGCGCCCCACGTAATACGAGCGGCTTTCGCTCTTTAGAAGCAAGCCAACCAGTTAAATCAGATAGTCGTTTTCTAAACATCTTTATACCTAAGCGTTAAAAAATACCCTCATATTTTAACACTTACCGATAAGAAATAAAGGTATATTTTATTAGTAAGTGTTAAAATATGAGGGTATTTTTTGTATATAATTTATAACCAACTGTATTTTATAGAATTTATTTGATTAGTGTTATATTATGGCGTTAAAATGAAAAAATGAATACACAAGCCCCTATTGTCATCCTACTCCACGGCCTGGGCCGAGATGCTGAAATTATGCAGCCAACTGAAGCAGCACTAACTCGAGCAGGCTTTGAGGTATATAACTTAAGCTATCCTTCCACTGAATATCCTATCCAGGAACTGGCCGCTCAGGTTACCAATGAAGTAAAACAACACTACCCTAATAGACCACTTTATTTTGTGACACATTCATTAGGCTGCATTATTCTGCGCTATATCCATCAGCATCAATTGCTCACCCACATCGAGCGCGCAGTTATGCTCGCACCTCCTAATCGCGGCACACCCGTTATCGATAAGCTCAGACACTTTAAATGGTTTCGCAAACAATGGGGCCCTGCTGCACTCGAACTTGCTACCGATGAACAGGGCATTCACCATAAGCTCGACCAACCCGTGCGTTTTGAATGCGGTGTCATTGCTGGCAATAAAAGCATAGATCCATGGTTTTCTTGGACTATACTAGACGGCACTAATGCTGATGATGGCAAAGTCAATGTTGCCGATACACATCTTAAAGGTATGCGCGATCATATTGTGATTCCTGTTGCGCACCCACACTTACCTAAAGACCCTGTCGTTTTAGATGAAATCATTCACTTTCTAAAACATGGTAATTTCTCAAAAGATTAGCTAGAATGGCGGCGCAACACATACCTAAAGGATAAAAAATGCGCCACATCTATGACGATAGTACAACACCCTACGATCAAACCAAAGCCTACATTAAAGCCAAAGCAAATCGAGCACATCATTGGCTCACTACACCAACATACGCAATAAGCAAAAATTGGATCTATCCATTTCTAAATGACATGAGTGCAATTAATCCGATAAACACCTGGCCTAGAGCTATAGCTGTCACTATCGTGGTAACAACAATATATAAATGCGGCATAAAAAATCCACTTAAGCTGCTACCGATAATCGGACCACTCATGTATTCAACTAGGACACCAAAACAACATAGGAAAATAGCTACTAGTGTCGACGTAGACGTTGACACAATAACCGAAGATAATGCATCAACCGAAAACATAACACCAAATGGCGCAGATGAACATGCCTTAGTATTTGTTGGCAACCATGCAAGCCGCTACTTTAGCTTACTTGATCAGTGCCTTGATGAAGACATTAAACATAATGCCGCACTCTATGCGCCCATTATCAGCACCGTTATCATACAGTGTATTAATATCGGTAGCTTAGCTGCGCAATGGAGCATTAGCGCATTGGCGTATTTACTCAAGCAAAAATCAGAAAATTCCATTGAACTCATACAAAGTTATATCGAAGAAGCCGAAAGAAATATGCTTGTGCAGGCGCCAGATTACATTGTGGCACACCAATCATTTAAAAGTGCACGATTACTGATTGAAAAGCATTTTAATCTCAAACATGATGCTATTTTACGTGAAAAATATATCACTCTATGCTACAAAGAAGCACTTGCATTGTTTTATTTAGGACGATATGAAACACCTTTTGAAAATAATGCACAAGCCATATTAAGTAAAGCATGTAAGCTACCCAACAATAATCCTTCAGCAATCAATCTCTACGCCATTATACAACTACAAAAAGAAGTACCAAACAAATTTGAAACAAAAAAAATGCTCGAAAAATCTCTAAACTTAAACCCAAGTCAAACTGATATCTTCATCCTAAAATGTTACTGTGAAGAAAGTTATGAACAAACACTTAGTTATAACGAAACGGCATACGCTGGCAAACAAACACACAAGGACCTCACCTGGTTTATTACGTTATACTATCATGGCTTATGCCTATATAAATACACTGACAAACTCTCATCAGAAAAACATAAACTACCCTTTTTACTTAGAGCAAAAGACCTTGGCATTAAAGCCCTAGAAGAAACACCACCCAATCCTATATTCACACAAAACATGAATGCCGCATTAAAACTCATCTTAGATACCAGTCTAATTATACTTAAAATAGCAACCGATAAAGTTGAATCAAAACAATTATTTTATCAAGTAAATGATCTTTATGCACAATATGCAAGTCAACTGAATATAGACGACTTAGATAAATATCACACCCAGATGCTAGAAGCATCTGAACATGTTGAAGAGCCTAGCGAGTGCATCATCTCTTTTCAAAAACTAGAAAATATACTGTAATGATCTCGATCGCGTCGCACTGCTTTCGTTATGCTGAGATAACCGTGTAAATAACTGCATACGATTACCCTGGCGACTTAGCTGCAAACGGTTAGCAAACCTTGAGGTGTGATCAGTTTGTGCTTGGCGTGTTTGCTGCTTTAGTTGTTGCACAGCAACCTTTCGACTCATCGTATAGACAGGATTATTAACTTTTAGCGCTACCTTCTTTGACTCTGATGGCCTATCTTGCATCATCAAATCCTGCAACTCAAGTATTATCTGCTGTAATAAGATAGCCACCACCTGAACAATCTCAGCACCAATAGCACCTTGAGCTGCCCGCCTATACCCTTCACGCATATCCTCAATATCCTGCAACAATTGCTCTATAGTTTCTTTTTGTCGTGTTAACTGATGCACTCTGGATTCTATATATTCAATCTGATGTCTTTCTTTAAATGTGGCAGCATTAACACCCCAAAATGACATTAAAACTGGGCACTCTTTCACTAAATGATGTGCGCCTGCTACTATCTGGTTATCAATCAAAGTGTCCTGCAATTTGGCTGACTCGCCACTAATTTTTTCAATTTCATTTATGACAAGCTGATATGCGTCGCTGAAAATATTTTTAGCATAAAATGTATTGCCAGATAAACGTAACTCTAATAATCCTAATCGAGTCATTGCCTCTACATGATTGGGACAAGTTTTTAAAATCCTCTTAACTAAATCATAACGACCCAAGCAATCACAGGCTTGCGCGCACAACAATCGATAAAACATTTCATTATGAGCATTATTCTCTGCATCAATTACTCTTGTACTATGAGAAACAACCTCTACATATTCTTTTCTCTCAAAAGATTGCAATATCTTTGATTTTTCTAATTCATTTCGGGCCGCTTGATTATCAGGATAGCGCTTTAGCACATGCAAAAGCTTTTCTCTTGAACTTTGACGACGCACTGCAGCCTCTTGCTTTAAACCTTCTGATTCTTTAAGCGAATTCGAATGATAGGCTTGCTCAGCCTTGTGCTCTAGTGTTTCAGCCATTGAAAGCTCCAAGGAGGCATTAAAAATAAGTGCATCAATCCCTTCTTGTGAATAATGATTTTTTAACCGATCTAAGCCTTTATAAATATAATAGCCACCAAGCGTAGCAGAAATGATAGTAACTCCCGCAAGAAGCGGGTTAGTCGTAATAGCTGGCCATAAATATGGCAGTCTTTTCAAACCAAGTTTAACCAGCGCTACTATCCTTCCTTTTGTGATCTTATTTAACCCAGCAAGAATAGCCATTGTAGTTAAAAGTGCTTTTGTAGTATCTGCTATCGCATAGGCAGCCGGATGCTCACACATAAACTGGCGATTAATTTTTTTTGATCTTACCCACGAGGAAAAAGCATTACCAGCAATACGCCCTCCAAACATAATGGGATCAAAATCACATAAGCTTCCACTAGACTCATCAAATAAATAGTAGCGCAATTTATTCATGCTATCTACCGTTGAAACAGTACTGGTAGCAACCTCTAAAGAATCCGCAAGCATTTCTAAATGCTTTTGTTCACACCCTGCTTCCACTAAGCCACGCGTGATCATAGCAGCGCTATGCAACAGAACAGAAGGATTCATCAAAACTAAGTTTGTGTAGTTTTCAGTTGAACTTAATGATAATGAATCATATAAATTCGTCCTATTCTGAATAGTAAAATAGCTGGCTACATGCATCATGCCTAAGTCTAATGTTGTTGCTGCAACACGCGCTACCCGTGCCAACTGTGTTGGTTTACCTTCTGGCTCTCTTTGTGCTGCATAGTAACGCAAGCCCATACTAGAGATTCGACCAAACAAACCACCAAGATCACAATTGATGACACCTGTCTCATAGTCATCGAAGCCTTGTTGTATTTGGTCTAAAGTCTGCTTTTGTATATTCAGTTGCTCTATTTGTTGTACCAGGTCAGGGCATGACTTTTGCTGCTCTAAAAGCATAAGCTGCTGCTGCACTGCTTGCCTTGATACCTTCAACTGCGACTGTGCTATATCCATATTTTTACATATAACAGAAACCCTAACAAACTCAGCAGCAACATCACCTGCTTGCGGTGTGTCAGACAAAATTTTTAAATAGGCCCCTTGTGCTAATTTATATTCTTTCTGATGCATATATAAATCAGCCAATACTTTTCGCTGCTTATGACATTGAGGGTTATAATCTAGCCCTGACTGCAGAAAGAGAATAGCACTATTAACATTTTTCTCATGAATCCTAATAGAAGCGAGGTTAAAATTTGCTGATGCTTGAATCTCCGTATCAAACTTAGGGCACGCTGCTATGATATGTTGATATAGTGTAGCTGCATCCTCTATGTTACCTTGCTTTAACAAAGAAAATGCTTTGTTGAGCATCGCATTAAAATTACTCTGCTCAAGGCTTAATATTCTATCGCATGCATCAATACACACTTTTACATGATCAACGCCAGCCTCTTTTCTAGAATCCACTTTTTGCGTTGCATTATTCATATATTCCAATGAAATATTCATTAAAATTTTATTACTATCTAGCTCTGGATTTTTTAAATTACACAATTCACTATATACCTGTGCCTTTATTTTATCTGGATCAGCAAACCGAGTATAATTCTCATAAAATAGTTGACAACAAGCTTCTATTAAAGGACCAGATAGCATACAGCCATCTTTACCAGAATTTGCTTTGTTATAATGTGTATATAACTCTATAACTTTATCTTTAGTCGCTTCTTTAGGCATTTCGAGGAACAATAACTTTGTCATCATCACTGATACTAAAACAGACTGTGATGGGTCTTGAGCATTTTTTTGTGCATCCTTAAGCAAACTAATAGCAGACAGGTTATTACCCTGCAAATCCTGTAAGCGCGCTTGTTGAAAGTAAGTAGCAAACGTGCCTGGAAACCAACGTGCTAAATCTGTCACATGCTTTGATATTGTATCAGTCATCTTACTTGGATTTAGCTTATAGCAGTCATTAATCTGATCGTTCAATACAATAAAATATGCACTAAGACGTTTTAAAGGACCCTCCGGATCTTCATCCCATTTTTTTATACCTTCCCAATTCTTGGTTTCAAGATCAAATTGATGCGCTCTTATATCTTGCTGCGCATTAACATCACTCTTACAAATTCTCAGCTGATCTGAAAGTTGATTTTTCAAACGATTCACACGTTCATCATACAATTCTTCCCAACTGTCGCCTATATGATTAATACCATAGTTACGCCAGCCAAAATTACCTTTTATTGCAGTGACCAATTTTGAATAACATTCTTGATAGTCATATGCTCTTTTTTTCTCTGCAGGCCATGAATCACGCCTTTGAATTTTGATGACCTCATTAATAGCGATCGCAAAAGCACACGTAAATAAACCGCCAGCTATTGCACCTCCAGTAAGGAATGATGACCAACTTCCCACTGCCGTACTAAATGTTATGCCTGGGTTAAATGCCAATTGACCACCGGCTACTGATAATGCTACTACACCTACTTGATAGTCACTGTGGGCTGGATTAATAGAAATACAGCGCTGCATTGGGTTATTTTGTGGATCATGAATTAAATCTAAATAAAAGTGTATTTTACCTTCACTGTTTTCTGTTGGTCTATAGAACTGAAGGTTCTGAAATTTAAATGAATCACCATGTTGCTTAATTTTTATAATATCAGCTATAACCTCAGGGCTAACATCTTTATATTCAATTTCTAACGTATCATTCTTTGAGTGGCAAATGACACCACTACCTATAAATTTTTGACTAAGCTCATTTGAGTCACCAAATAATTTATGATACAAATCAGTTTCACCAAATTGTTCAAGTGTGGAAATATCTTTAAAAGTTAACGCCACTTGCTGATATTCCATAGGTGTTGCAGCTGACTGTGTGGTTGTAACATCTGCACTTTGATATTGAAATTGTATCTTAATAACCGGCACAATCCTTCTGTCTTTAAATCCAGAAGCATGTGCAGCCTCTTTTAGCTGTTTTAGTAATGTGCCTTGATAACGTGAAAAATGCACACTATCCTGAATATACTGTGGCACAACTGACTTTAAACCTGATTTAATACGAGACCAACCATTAGTCATAATAAGTATATTCAAAACAGTCGTCGCTGCGTTTACATAACCAAGCCCTGGAAAACCATAAGACGCAATTTGAATTGCAATTTTCTTCGTAACATGTCGTGATAATTGTTTTACGAATAGCGCTTTGAGACATATTTCAGTTGCAGCTAATGACACATCTTCTAACTCACCTAACCGCCCCCTTTGCACAGGTTGAAATTCACGCCGCTTAAGTAAATTAGCGCTAAAACCTAAGCCTCGATCAGCCCACTTCAAACCCACTCCGGCAATTTTTGATAAACGAAACGTCAATAACTCAATGTTATTCTTATCAAGCAATCGCCTCGATATCAAACCACACTGATGCGCCGCCTCTAGATCCCCCATATAGCCAACGCTATCTTGAACAGCCGCATTCCCCACTTTAGCTGCCCTCATTGCATGCTTCGAATAGTTATAGCCCACATCTTGCTCTATTTCGATTTTAGGTTCACATGCCTGCATCGTATGTTCAAAATGTAGTTCAGTATTAGATAATTTCGATTGTAGTGATCTGACTAAACATAGATGATGAGTTAAACTATCAGGTGGCGGCAGTATACCTGGCACTGTATACGGCCTTAGCTCAGGCGAACAGCCCTGCAATTGGCGCCAAAATTGCACCTCCTCATCTTTCGCTAATTGATGCCCATCACAAGAAACAGTGATACCAGTCGGATATATATATTCTGTTGCATCAATCTCATGTTGTGTTTGATCTAATATAGACCTTACCAATCTACCGGCGTCAGAATTAAAGTTAACTTCTACCTTCTTAACATGTACCACTACACTATATTCACCTTCCTTTAGCAAACCTTCAACATTTCTCATTTCATTTTCCTTTATGTTAGTGAACACCGAGAAAACATAACATGAAATGCATAAACATTAAAATGTATTCAATCAAACGTGGGTAACTCTTCTTTATTTTTTAACAGACACTCTGTTGCTTTAGGGTCATATATCTAGATCAAAATTACAAAAAATAGATACTGTCACTTGATTTTTCAGCACCCTGTAATGTTATAGAGTTGACATAATCTCAGACCCTCTGCTAAACTCCGTTTGCGGGAAAAGCAAGGAGATTTTAGCATGCACCATAACAAGAGCTCTTACAGCGAATCTAATCCAAATATTGGAAAGCTACTAGAAATAAATTCTGAGTTACGTATCGAGCAAGATGACTACAACATAAATGTCACTTCTAATGATGGTGATCGTTTAAGTAGTACTGAGGTACTCGATCATTATACAAATCACGCTGGTGAAAATCTACCAACACATCTGTATTTTCACGTGCCCTTGTGTGATTACATTTGTCATTTTTGCAACTACGTGAAGAAAAAGATTTCTGATCAACCCGATGTTAGACAAAAGACATTGGATATTTGGGTACGTTATTTGCTTGAAGAATCTCAGCGCAACTTAAACCATTTCAAATGGGTTGGTAAGGCTTTTATTGAGTCCTTTTATATTGGCGGTGGCACAGCCGCTTCATTTTCCGCCGACCATCTTGAAAAAATCATGTCGCATGTTCGTAGTCATTATAACATGGCCCCTTATGCTGAAATTTCGTTAGAAGGAAACCCTGATAATTTTATTACAGGACTTGTTGACGATGCCATTAAACTTGGGTTTAACCGATTTAGCGTTGGCATTCAATCATTACAGCAAGACGTCTTGGATTTTGTTGGGCGCAACCATACTGTTGATATGTCACTTAAAGCTATCGACATTTTACAAAATACAAACAAACCCTACAATGCCGACTATATGTTTGGATTACCCTACCAAACAGTACAGACAGTAACGCAAGATATTGAGCAGCTAACCAAATTAAAAGTACCTATGATAACTATTTATCGATTAAGAAATGCTGATCGGGCTTCAATGGGTATTGGTAATCGCTCCAAATGGAATAATCCGCGCATATTGAAATTAATGCATGAACAAAAACTTTTTCCTACCATTGAAGAAACCTACGAAATGCGTCAGGCGATCGTTGATATATTCTTACGCGAAGGTTACTTTCCTAGTCCGTGTGGCTGGTGGTCACGAAAAGGAGTTTACAATGAAGGTAACATTCCGCATGTATCAAAAAACAAATGGCAAAACTACGATTCGATGATAGCTTATGGTCCCGGAGCCTATGGCTGGTTAACAGGTAACAGAGCGGATGTCTTACAAACACACAATGAACAGTCAATCTCAAAATATGTTGATTTGATTGAAAAAACTGATCTCCCGCCACTCGCATATGGTCGATTTCTTACCGGTGCACGCAGTCTTGCCGCGCGATTAGGTTTTAACTACAAAGCAAACCAACCTTTCGTTGTAAGCTTCTACAAAAAGCGCTTTGATGTTGATTTACTAGATAATACATCTTCTGTAGGTAAGGTAATACAAAAAATGTTGGATAAAAAATTTTTGTATCAATGCGATAGCCACTTGGGAACAATCTTAAAACCCACTCTAATAGGTGAAGCTTTACATGAGGAAATTATTTCAGTTTATCTTCATGAAATGATAGGCGGCTTAGTAGGCGAAAAGGTATGTCACCGTAACAGTGCCACACTTTGTTCATAGCATGCGTATTAGTAAAGCATTATGGAGTAGTTTTTCTATGTTAACGAAAACAGTTCAACCGATTGCTGTTGTAGCATCACCACGAAATGCTCCCGAAGATGACTTCTGGGGAAATGTATATAGTTATCTAGAGTTTAGAGATGCTAGTTATGTCGAAAAATTAAAAGGGCATACATTTATAAATGTGATGTTCTATATGAATCGTATCAAATCAGAAAAAATTGTTAAAGGTGCCAAGCGTCCACGTAACGACCCCTCGCTACCACTTATGGGCATACTTGCCCAACGTGGAAAAAACCGAATTAACCAGCTTGGAATCTCCTGCGTCGAATTGATTAGTTTTGAACAGCGACGTATTTTAGTGAGAGGCCTTGATGCGATTAATAATACCCCAATAATTACAGCAAGTCCGTTTATATCGTCACTCGAACCTGATGAAGAGAGTATAAAAGAGCCAAAGTGGCTTAACTCAGTAATGAAAAATTATTTCAAATCTAAGGACAGCACTCCCCACATTGATCTCACTATTGATGACACATATTTTAACCCAATCACCTTAAAATCGATTGGTGAAGTTACCCAAAAGGGTCATGTCACGCAGTTGACTATCAATCCTGAGATACTGGATAGAGATGCGACACTTGGTTTGGAATTATTTTCACATTTATACCTGGTTTACGAGTCTCAACAGCTACTGGATGTTACTATTGCTCAAATACAATCTGTTGATGGCTATAACATCACTATCAAGCCTAATAATAGAATACCTTATCATACGAGGATTTATGATATCAAACCTTATTGCACGTCATTTTTGACACTTCCCAAAACCCCCAAGCCTTCGTTACAAAAATGAGCTATCGTAAGAACACCTGTTTTGTACATAATAGCTCTAATTATGTTTATTTTGATACTGCTTATAATCTTTCACATCAAGATGAACACAAATATATTCGAGCCTCAAATCCAACACGCGAAAACTTAGAATCATTAGTCACTACTATTTGTGACGGAAAATGTGCTTTCGCATTTTCATCCGGAATGGCAGCAATCAGTATGGCTTTAGAATTACTTCCCGTAAATGCTCATGTCATAGTAAGTCGTGAAGTTTATGGCGGGACCTATCGATTGTTTAATTCAATTAAATCATCTTCATCTGGACTTACCTGTACCTATGTCGATATTTGTGACTTAGATTCTGTTACTAGCGCCATTAAGTCGAATACAGCCATGTTATTCACAGAAACAATTACCAACCCCTTACTTAACTTAGTTGATATAGATGCCCTCATCAAAATCTGCAAGAAAAATAAAATCATCAGTGTATTTGATAATACAATTGCCACACCATATTTACTTCAGCCCCTCAGATTAGGTGCTGATATCGTAGTACATTCTGCGTCAAAAGCCTTGTCTGGTCATGGTGATGTATTAGCAGGCTTGCTTGTTCTATCTGATCAGCCAGATTTAATTAAAAAAGTAGCATTACTCCATAAAGGTGTAGGTGCGGTATTATCTCCATGGGATTGCTTTTTAGTAAAAAGGGGTATTGCAACATTACCACTCAGAATTAAGCAACAATCTAAGTCTGCAAAAAAGATAGCACATTGGCTTAGATCACAAAAAAACATTAAATCAGTGTATTATCCTGATATTAATCCTGGGCTATTATCTTTTGAACTCGATACAGTAGATGATAATATCAATAACTACTGGAATCGTTTTGAGCTTATCGTACCTTCTGTTAGTTATGGAAATATCACATCTATTATAACTCACCCCTACTCACTGACCCATAGATTTATACCAGATGAATTTTTAGCCCAATCAAATATATCAAAGAATCTATTCCGCCTGTCTGCAGGAATTGAAGATACAAAAGATATTATAGATGACTTAAGTAGAGGTTTTAGCTTATGATTGAAATGATTACACACTTCCTCCAAGGAGGCATTTCTCGTGGCCTATTTTTAGAATCATCGCAACTACCTGAAGCACAAGAAAAACAAAGCATGATTATTGCTAACTTATTAGGTGTTAGTGCATCAGACACCCAAGGAACTCATGATACCGGCAGTGCCTTTCATGCTAGTAGAATCTGTATTGTCAACCAGTCTCCAGAAAAAAATGAAGATATTCAATGTGACTTTAGGCAGCGTAATGGCAGTGCTATATCTAAGGAAAAATTCACTTGCGGCAATCTTATTTACGCCGCTTATTTATTTACTATTATGTCCCGTTTAGCTCTTATTGAGGATAGCAGGAATAAAGTTAATAGTGATGTTTCAATACTCGATGTTAATACTGGTATGCACGTAGAAGCAAAATCAAAAGCAATAGAGTCTATAACAGATACTGATCAATCTCATTATAGCCAACATGTTATTGCTGCACTGTATAATAAAAACTCCATTCAACTCACTTTTTCGAATTATATAGGAACAAAAACACAGCGACTTCTACCGACGTCCAAGCCCTATGACTTAGTAGACGACATCTTGATAAGTTGTATTGATGCTGCATCACCTATGATCATAGTACACGCTAAAAGCCTTCAAAAAACAGGAGCCGAATCACCGGCCGAACTAAACTCAGATAAGCATTTCCTAGAAAAACTTGAA
This sequence comes from Gammaproteobacteria bacterium, assembly GCA_030429175.1. GTDB lineage: Bacteria > Pseudomonadota > Gammaproteobacteria > Coxiellales > Coxiellaceae. Next base: position 2,537 of record JAUIDD010000009.1, on the reverse strand, counting down.
AAGCTAAGATGTGCAGCTGCATTAAAAATGAATATGCCCAATGCAGAAGATAAAATTCTTCCTAAAATATGTTTGATTTCCTCACCTAGCATCGAGGAAGCAGATATTCAAATGCGTTACTTCACACCATATAAATGTCATACAAGCTATTCTGTTACTGCTTCGATCTGTCTTGCTGTAGCATGCACTATCGAAGGAACATTAGCCCATAAAATTATAGCTTCATCTCATACTTTGCCAGTAACACTCATGATACAACATCCTGACACTTGCAATTCAATCTATATTGATGAAAATATGAATGCTATTACGCAAGGAAACGCTGCCCCTATATTCTCAGGAAAAATATATATTCATTAAACAAAAGGATAATAACATGTCAAAATCATTGTTAAATAATGCTAAACCAGTGCTTGCATCAGCCACAAACGTCATATATTCACTATCGATAGCAACGCTTTTCTGGATCAACATATTGGATGCTTACGACGAACTAGATTTACTCAACAAGGAACGACAATACCACCCTGATAACATGTCAAAGAATCAGTTGACTCTATTTATTTTTACCATCTTTCTCACAACATTTTTTACCTTAGCACTAATAAAAACATTCCACCGCTTAATGCAAAAAGTATTTAACTTGTCTCAAAATGAACATGAGTTTTGGGAGACAAGAATGGGTCGCAACACAGAAGGTACGCTAGCTGGGATAGCAGCCGTTTATCGTAGTGGCGTTTTTAGTTTCTTGTCAGGCTTGCTTGTCTATCAAACTACTGAATCAAAAATACCAGCAGGAACACTTGGCTCTATTATGTTCCTTGGATCATCAGTAGCCCAGTATGGGTTATTTGTTCATAGTAACAACAAGAAATTAAACAGCAAGGATGAGCTTCAGCCATTACTATCAGCAAATACTGAAATCACTAATCCTAAAAGAAAACGTATTATTTCATATGTTACTGCCTCCCTACATAGTTTGAATAATACAATTATGTATACGAACTCATGTCGTATATTTTGTAATAACTACCTCAAACAATCAATCAGCATGGACCTTAAAAAAAATAGCATAAGTGAAACTCTTATAATTTCAGGCTTAACTACTTTTATAGGAATTCCTTTTTTTCATGTAATGTTTAAAACATACTTCACAGTAGTTACGCAGCTTTTTTCACTAGAAGTGAATCATGAAGAAAACCGTCCGTTATTGAAAAAACTCCTAAAGTATGAAAAATATTATACAGCATTCTTGAAAGCATTTTTATCCGCCGCATCTGTAAATCAGATCATCTCCTCTTTAGCATCAGACGAACCTTCGGTAAACTCACACATATATATTGCTGGAATACCTACGTTGATAGCATTCGCAGCAAACTTTATGGGACGCTTTGCACTTTACTTCAAAATTAAGCACGATAACAACAATACTAGCCTGCAAGCTACTGATAAAATATCTTCTACTTCTATTCAACCTTAGAGAACAAACTAATGATACTACTTAAAAAAATTAATACCCCACCAATTAATGTACTTAAAGTAATTACCTGATGATAGTAAACTAAATCAAATATACTCGAAAAAAGAACAGTTGTGAACAATAGCGGTGCAAGTGTATTTGGGTTATTACTTAAAGCATAGGCTTTTGTCCTAAATACCTGAACACCAAAAGTAGCTATAATAAATAATAACCAGATATAACATGTTTGTGATATGTGTGATAGATACCCTATTTGTTGAGCTGGAGAATTCATCTGAAAACTAATAATTAATATTAATAATGTAATTATAGTTCCAAATAAATAGAGATAAAAAGTAACAATATCTGCGCTTTCAGTTTTAGATAAATGAAAGGTAGTAATTTGTGAACACGCCATAAAAAAGCCAGATAGCATACCAATAAATAGCATGGGTTGCCATATACCTCCACTGGGCTTTAGAATGCAGGCAATTCCGATAAAACCCATTGAAATGGCGATTAAAGTAAACTTATTCGGAAGCTGGCCATTAAACTTAATGGTCAGTACTGTTATAAAAATTGGCGCTGTGTTAAATAATACCGTTGCGTTAAATAATGTCCCGACTGATACATAATAAAAAAGACAATACTGACTCAATGTTACAAAAATAGCCCTGATAAAATGTTCGAGATATTTTTGAGACCACTGAATCTGGCGTTTAGTTATGACCATATAGAATAGTAAAACAACTAACGGTAAAAAAAATCTAAGGAACAACGCGCTGTTTAAATCAAAGCTATGAGTGATTTTTTTAGCTAGAAGACTGATTACTGCAACCGAAAATGTTGAGAGAAGCATAAAGAAAACAGCTGTATACGGTTTAGCACCAGCAATATGAATTGTATTATTCTTTATGATCAACATACTCCGAATCCACACAAAAAAATCCCAGCATAAGCTGGGATTCATCTAGGTTCTGTGTAGGAAATTTTAACGCATCCATATAAGTGCTCCCGCAAAATTTATAAACCCTAAATAGCATGATGTTGTTTTGTCAAACCGTGAAAAAACACGTCT
>JAUIDD010000044.1 GCA_030429175.1 Gammaproteobacteria bacterium | reverse complement strand
TACAACCTGCGTCGTATATGGACAAAGATACTTATTTTTTACTTTAAAATTTTATCATTGATGCTCGGGTATATACGTTTGATGGAAGAAGCTCAGAAGAATTGCTTCGTTATTCAGGGTTAACTAACTATGCACGCTTCCCTAATGAAACTGATCATCACACTATGGATGAATACACCAGTAACGTCGTTAACACAATGATCACAAATGTTCACAAACTTATAAAAGAAGGTGCAACACAAATTGTCATATTTGATATGCCCGATCTTGCCATTACACCACGCTTCAAAAATGGCACAATGAAACAGTATCGTCAGGTAATCAGTGAAACCATTCAAATGCATAACCAAAAGCTCAAACAAGCTGTTGATGATATTCAAGCGAAAAAAAAGGTGCATATTGCCTTATTTGATATTTCAAATAAACTTAGTGCCATTATCGGTCATGCAAACGATTATGGATTTACCGTCACAGATCAAGCTTGTGTCAGCAGTGTGTTACTTGGAGCCTCACATACTCAAAATCAACAACAACTATCACAACATAACCCAGAACTTGCTTTAGCTGCGGCAATATCACAACCTATGCTTAACTTACAAGCCAACGAATCACCGTTTGATTTTCATTGTGATAATCCTGCCAGCAATAACCCAAACCCAGATAACTATATCTTCTTTGATGATGTGCATCCGACTACTCATACACATCGTATTATTGCAACAGTGCTCACAAAATTTTTAAAACAACAGCATTTTATCGATGCCAGTGTGATAGATACAATCGAACCAGAACAACAGTGTCGGCCAACACACTCAATACGCTTTGATCCATCAAAATACTACCAAACACTCGATGGGCTTTTCTAAAAGGGTGCGAAGCCCCTAAGAAATATTAATTTTTTTGAGGCAAAAAATCTAACACACTTAAATCAATAGAGCCTGAGTGTTTACCCGGTATGGTAAACATCAATGATGCATTTGCAATAAGCTCACAAGCAATACACGCTCGCGTAATACGTAATGGCACGATGACAAGTGTTTTTGCTTTCTGTTTTTTTATTGTAAGCTTACCATTACTTGTAACCATAAAGGCATAATCAACATACATCCCTTTTAACATGCTATTGACATCTCGTGGATCAATTATTGTATCGATAAGTTTTCCATTTGACTGCAGTAGGTAATATTGATTTTGGCCATCTGCAGGATAATGCTTTTGGACAAGCATCACATTTTGAGTAATAGGTGTGACCTGTAGCAAACGTGAGTCAGTATTCAATACCCCAGCCAAAGAAATCAGATCAACACAGGCATGCAATTCTTCTTTCTGACAGCGCTGATACTCTACATAAGAAAATTTTTTAGCTGTGAGTGGTACTTGTTGCACATTGGACTTTGGTATCGGAGCTGCAAATACCACAGGCATCAATAACAACAAACTCAAAATAATCCATTTTTTCATCAGAAACTCCTAGTTTCTATACGCCTCTAGACGCACGCTTACGTGCATTTTCGGTTAATAGTTTTTTACGTAAGCGAATCGATTCAGGTGTTACCTCAACTAACTCATCATCTTCGATAAATTCTAATGCTGCTTCGAGCGAGTGACGAACAGGTGGCGTGAGCACTACGTTTTCATCACTACCTGATGCACGGATATTGGTTAGCTGCTTACCTTTAATCACGTTAACCACCAAATCATTCTCACGTGCATTAAGGCCGACAATCATGCCTTCGTATACTTCGACCTGTGGATCAATAAACAGCTTGCCACGCTCTTGTAAATTAAATAGTGAATAGCCAGTTGCCTTACCATCACACATCGAAACCAGCACACCACGATTACGACCTTTTATAGCTTCTTGTTTTACCGGTCCAAAATGATCAAATACATGATGCATAATACCCGAACCTGATGTCTGGGTTAAAAACAATGAGTGGAAACCAATCAGCCCGCGCGTTGGAATCATGTAATTTAAACGCACGCGTCCTTTACCATCTGGTTCCATATGTTTTAGCTCACCCCGGCGTTCCGCTAATGCTTGCATAATCGTACCTTGATGATCTTCTTCAACATCAACGATCAAATCTTCGTAGGGTTCACACAACACACCATCGATTTCTTTTTTAACGACCTGAGGTCTGGATACTGCAAGCTCAAAACCTTCACGGCGCATGGTTTCAATTAAAATAGACAGATGTAATTCACCACGTCCTGATACACGAAAATGATCAGCATCAGCACCTAGTTCAACGCGTAACGCCACGTTAGCAATTAACTCACGGTCAAGACGTTCTTTAATCTGTCTACTGGTAACATACTTACCTTCGCGCCCTGCAAAGGGTGAGTTATTCACTTGAAATGTCATCGTTACCGTTGGCTCGTCAACTGTTAGTGCAGGCAGCGCTTCAACATGATTCGGATCACAAATTGTATCTGAAATACGTGGCGCATCAATACCCGTTATCGCAACAATATTACCAGCAAAAGCTTCGGGCACTTCAACGCGCTCCAACCCTTTAAATCCCAGTACTTGGAGAATACGTGCTTTGCGTGTTTGACCGTCACTCGCAATCACCGAAATTGGCATATTCGAATTCATACGGCCACGCTTTATTCGCCCAATACCAATCGCCCCAACATAACTTGAATAATCTAATGAGGAAATCTGCATTTGTAGTGGTCCATCAAGATCGACATCTGGTGGAGACACTTTTTCGACGATAGTTTTAAATAAAGGTATCATGCTATCGCTGGGTTCGTTCAATTCTAAGGTTGCAAAACCTTGAATAGCAGACGCATATACAACAGGAAAATCGAGCTGTTTATCTGTTGCGCCTAAGTTTACAAATAAATCGAATACCTGATCGACTACCCAATCAGGACGTGCACCATCACGGTCAATTTTATTCACAACAACAATCGGCTCTAAACCGTAAGAAAAGGCTTTTTGGGTAACAAAACGTGTCTGTGGCATCGGTCCATCAATCGCATCTACAAGTAGTAACACCGAATCCACCATCGATAAAATACGTTCTACCTCTCCACCAAAGTCAGCATGGCCAGGCGTGTCGATAATATTGATGTGATAGCCATTCCAATCGATAGCCGTATTTTTTGAGAGGATGGTAATACCACGCTCTTTTTCAAGATCATTTGAATCCATCACCCGTTCAACAGGTACAGCTCGTTCACCAAGGGTGCCTGACTGGCGTAACAACTGATCAACCAAAGTTGTCTTACCGTGGTCAACGTGGGCAATTATCGCAATATTTCTTATGTTATCAATCATTTGAATCGTTCTTTGTTAATGAAATAGGCAAGTATAGCGGATTGATTCTCAAAGAGGAAATAATAAATAATCAATTTGCGTGCCGTTGTACATTCGGCTAAGATGGCCGAAATTTATGTTTGGAATATGCTTATGCAAAAACAAAAAACACCACACAAAATTTTGCAAATCCTTAAGGATGGCAAATTTCATTCTGGGCAAGACATTGGCAACAAACTTAATATCACCCGCAGTGCGGTATGGAAAGGCATACAACAACTCACCCAAAATGGACTTGATATTCAGTCGATCATCGGACGCGGTTATCGCATTGAAGGTGGGCTAAGCTTGCTTGATGAAGAACACATTAGACAACACTTACCTACAGTTAAACAATCAAAAATCTTACTAACATTACTCGATCAAACCACATCAACAAATGACTTTCTTCTCAACAACAAACAACCTTATCGCCAAACGTTTCATTTTGTACTGGCAGAACAGCAAACACAAGGACGCGGACGTCGTGGGCGTCATTGGGTTTCTCCCTACGGTCATAACATTTACTGTTCGCTACGCTGGCAATGTCATAAAGACCCACTCGAAATCGCAGGCCTAAGTCTTGCTGCAGCAATTGCGGTGATTCGTAGTTTAAAAGCGTATGGCGTGTCAGATGGACTTAATGTTAAGTGGCCCAATGACATTCTATATCATAAACAAAAGTTAGCAGGCATTCTCGTCGATCTACACGCAGAATCTCATGGGACGACCACTGTCATTATAGGAATAGGCTTAAATACCACTATATCTGCTACACAAGCACAAACGATTGAGCAACCTTATACAAGCTTAAGCGCTATCCAACAACCACCCATTGATCGCAACCGACTTGCAGCATTGATCATGAGTCATCTGATCGATGTGGTACACCTCTTTGATCGAGAAGGATTAACACCTTTTTTACCCGAATGGCATCAACACGATCGATTTTATGGTCAACCAGTCGTACTTCAAAATGAAACGCACGTCATCGAAGGTATTATGCAAGGTATTAGCGAGCAAGGTGAATTACTGCTTAAAAACCGTTATCAACAGACACAGAAAATTATTTGTGGTGAGATGCACTTAAGAAAAGGCTAAACCATGCTACCCTCTTTTTCAGTTTTATTTTTAGTATGTGTTTTAATCGGAGTTATTTTATGGCATGTCAATAGCATGGCACATGAACTTGCTAATAGACGCAGCAAAGAACAATGCAAACGCCATCAATTACAATTTTTAGATGGCACTACTATACTCGATAGCATACGCTTTCATCGTGATGCAAGCGGCCAAATTGGCTTGATGCGTCGTTATCATTTTGATTACTACGATGGTGAAGCACGCCTACAAGGACGCATCAGTGTTTTTCGCCAACAAGTGACTGAGTTTTTTCTCGATACCCCCACCCCTAAACAACCCTCAACCCAAACCAATCCCTTTAACTCGGCTAACGAAGTATCTAATGTGATTCCATTTCCAAAACGTCACACCGATCGTGATGATTTGAAGTAATGAATCACGCCTGGTAACACCGAGATTACGATAATCACCATTACTATCGGTAAAATCATATGGCGTGCTTGTGGAAATAACCCACCAATAAAATAACCTAGTAATGTTAGGGTGAACACCCAAATAAACGCGCCAATCACATTAAAAAAGCAGTAACGTTTAAATGTCATCTCACCCATGCCGGCAACGATCGGACAAAAGGTGCGTACTATTGGCACGAGACGACATAGGATCATTGCCTGACCACCATGACGAGCATAGAAGTCATGCGCCATCTGAATATATTTTTTCTTAAAGAAAAAACCATCTGGACGTTTGACTAGCCAATGACCAAGCTTATCACCGAACCAATAGCCGAGCATATAACCTAAAATTGCTGCAATAAATGCTGCTGACAACAAGATACTTAAATGAAACAACCCCTTTGAAGCTAACAAACCGGCGACAAATAACAAACTATCGCCTGGAAAAAAACAACCGAAGAACAAGCCCGTCTCACAAAAGATGATGGCAACAATACCCACATAACCGAGTGTTGTGACCCATTGGGTTAAATCAAAATGGAACAGTTGTGACAGCATAAATGACCTCAGATCTCAAACCTAAAGCCATCTACACTACATCACCCCTAAATGATAAGCAAGGTCTAAAATGTATAACCCGTTACCACAACATAATCACCATGACGCATATATTCGTTTGATAGCATTCTTGCATCAGGTGTTTCTACACGGATACAACCATGACTACCATGACGACGTGGATGGATATATTTCGAACCATGAATCGCATACCCTGTTGGACGGAAGCATTTTGTCTCTTCATAGCGGTATTTAGTTTCATACCTTTTTTGCCCTTTTGAATTTGTATGCCATAATTTATAAGCCACTTTTTTACGACAGGTTTTTTGTTTGGCTAAGAACATACAATAAGGCATTTTGGCACGTGGCTTCCAGCTTTCAACTGGAAATTTATTTGAGACACATCCCCCACCACCTTTACGATATACTTTAAATACTGCTGGAGGCGTACGACAACCACGTCCGATATCTTTACAATAACGTTTGCCACCATTAGCGATGCCCGATTCAATTAAGGATCCGCCTTCGTAAAGGTACCAACGGAACTTCTGCGGGCGAAATACAAATACACGTTTTCCAGAGCGGATATATTCTTGAGCAACCGACTCGCTATACACCTTTTGTTTCTTCCATACAGGCATATCCTGCATTTCAACATCATGGTCTTGTAACCAATGGGTGAAGTCTGGCGTATCTTTAACAGGACTTAAGCTATAGCAAATACCATCACCATTGGTTTTTGCTTGCGCCGAAATCATAATTAAAGCAGTTAATGCAGTAAGACTGATCCGAATCATATGTTTGAACATCCCTATTCTCCTATGGTTTAAATGAGGGCACATAAAAAAAATATAGTACATAATTTCGAAACTGCACTGATAATGCTTTAAAAAGAATTGCTATTTACTTGTTTTAACCGATTTTACCAAAAACTTTATGCTGAATTTCCTGGACTTGATCACGAATTTTGGCTGCTTCTTCGAATTCAAGGTTCTGCGCATGGACCAGCATTTGCTTCTCGAGGTTTGCCAGGGCACGTGATAGCTGCTTAGGTGTCATCGCCAGATAGTCAATCGCTTTCTCAGAAGACTGCTGCACTTTAATAAAGCCTGGAACATCATCCCCCATACCTTGATCACGCTTGATAATCTCCCTAACGGCCTTTTGTACTGATTTAGGCGTGATTCCGTGCTCTTTATTATAAGCTTGCTGACGCGCCCTTCTACGCTCAGTTTCATCGATTGCCTTTTGCATCGCGTCAGTCATACGGTCGCCATATAAAATTGCCTTACCATGCAAGTGACGTGCTGCACGCCCAATCGTCTGAATCAGCGAACGCTCTGAGCGCAAAAAGCCCGCCTTATCGGCATCAAGTATGGCCACTAATGATACCTCAGGCATATCCAACCCTTCACGCAGTAAATTAATCCCAACTAACACATCAAACACACCCAAGCGTAAATCACGAATAATCTCAACCCGCTCAACAGTGTCGATATCAGAATGCAAATAACGCACCTTAACACCATGATCGCTTAAGTATTCACTTAAATCTTCCGACATCCGCTTGGTCAATGTGGTAATCAATACACGCTCATTAACTGCTACACGCTTGCGTATTTCGGACAATACATCATCAACTTGATCTGTCACCGGTCGCACTTCAATTTCTGGATCAATTAATCCAGTTGGTCTCACAACTAACTCAATCACCTCATCACTGTGCTCTTGCTCATAAGTGCTCGGTGTTGCTGATACAAATATCGTTTGTGGCATCAACTTTTGAAATTCATCAAAACGCAACGGCCGGTTATCCAAAGCAGACGGCAGACGAAATCCATATTCGACGAGATTTTCTTTACGCGCACGATCTCCTCGATACATACCACCAATCTGTGGCACTGTGACATGTGACTCATCGATAAACATGATTGCATTATCAGGCAAATAATCCATTAGCGTTGGCGGCGCTTCACCCGGACCACGGCCCGATAAATAGCGTGAATAGTTTTCAACACCCGAGCAATAACCTAATTCTAACATCATCTCGATATCAAAACGGGTACGCTCATCAATACGCTGACGTTCTAATAGTTTATGTGCTTTTTCAAATTGCTCGACACGTTCACTCAATTCTACTTTTACATGCTCAATTGTTTCTAAAATTTTTTCACGTGGTGTCACATAGTGTGTCTTAGGAAAAATAGTCGTACGTGATACCGCTCGCATCACTTCATTCGTCAATGGATCAAAATAAGTAATGCGCTCAATCTCGTCATCAAATAATTCGATACGTACCGCTTCACGCTCTGAATCGGCTGGAAACACATCAATCACATCGCCACGCACACGATACGTCGAGCGCTCAAACGCATTATCATTGCGCGTGTATTGCATTTCAGCCAAACGACGTAACATACTGCGCTGATCAATACGCTCGCCACAACTGACATGTAACACCATACTAAAATAAGATTCAGGATCTCCCAGCCCATAAATTGCCGACACAGTTGCCACCAAAATTGTATCGGGGCGTTCCAACAGAGCTTTGGTCGCTGATAAGCGCATCTGCTCGATATGCGCATTTATCGAAGCATCTTTTTCGATAAAGGTATCCGACGCCGGTACATAGGCTTCTGGCTGATAATAATCATAGTAGGAAACAAAATACTCAACCGCATTATTCGGAAAGAAGCTCTTAAACTCCGAATAAAGCTGAGCGGCCAAGGTTTTATTATGCGCGAGAATCATCGCGGGCCGCTGCGTGCGCTCAATAATATTGGCCATCGTAAAGGTTTTGCCCGAGCCCGTTACACCAAGCAGCACTTGGTCGCGCTTGCCAGCTTCCAACCCTGCACATAACGCATCAATCGCTTGTGGCTGGTCGCCTTGCGGGGAAAAACCAGAATCTATGGTGAAGGCTTGAGGCATAGCCCGTTATATGGCCTATCTGCTCGCAGATGCAAGGGATCTGGAATTAACCGCCATTGCCAAAGAGCCCACCCTGAGCGACCACACTTAAGAAGGCAGGAGCTAAAATAATAATAAACATTGCCGGTAACAGCATTGTAATCAATGGTACCGTAATAATCACAGGCAATTTGGCCGCCTTCTCTTCAGCAAGCAACAAACGTGTTTGCCGATAATCATCGGACATTACGCGCAGCGTATCCCCTAAAGACGTCCCAAATTTTTCTGACTGCACTAATGCGGCCGATAATCCTTTTAATGCCGAAACACCGCTACGCTCCCCTAGCCCCTGCAGCGCACGGGTACGGTCTGAAAGCACAGACAATTCCATTCGGGTGCGATTTAATTCTTCTGTCAGCAACGGATGCGCAGCCCCTAACTCATTACAGACTTTCGCCAAAGCACCATCCAGCGCCAAGCCAGACTCCACACAAACCAACAGCAAATCTAATGCATCAGGAAAAGATCTCACCAATTCTTTTTGGCGCTTATCCGTCTTATTTTTAATATATAATTTATGCGCGAATAAACCTAAAACCAATAAAACAACGCCGACAAAGATATCCGACCAGAAATGAGGGGATGCTCTATCTGCATATAAATAACTAATTGCGATCAGAATAACAATTGGCGAAACAATATATTGGTAAAACAGATAGTAAACAGGCGCATCAACACTGCGAATCCCTGCATATAGCATTTTCCTGCGAACCGAATGATATTCAGACTCCTGATTTTTATCAAAGAGCTTGAACACTGCGCCGAGCATCAGGTCGATCGCATTCTTTTTACGCTCTTGCTGCTCTTCTTCATCCTGGAACTCATCACCAAATTCATAATTCCCCAAACCCGAAGCAGGCGTTTGCGCCCGCTCCGCAATGTCTGAAGAAATCTTTTTGCGCAAAAACAAATGGCTAATAGCCAGATAAACGCCCAGCACTGCGCCACCCGCCAGCACCGCGAAGATTAAATTATTAGTTTCAACACCTAACATTATATATCGATCTTAATCAGTTGATTAACCAGCATCATACAGCCCACCACTAGCGCA
>JAUIDD010000043.1 GCA_030429175.1 Gammaproteobacteria bacterium | reverse complement strand
GCGCTTCTAGTGCATTCAATCATGCAGTTGGTTCATCAACAGGCCGAGCGATTATGCAGACACTCCAAGGTGCAGGAGAAATGGCAGATACAATGAACCCGCTTGCAGGCGCAGCAGAGTATTACACACACCATGATCTTGTAACAGGTCAGTACATAAGCCCATCACAAGCTTTATCACGAGAAGCATGGAATGGTGCTGCACTAGTTGGTGGAGAAATCGCAGGACCCGTACTTGCACGCGGCGCATCAGCTGCTGGCAGATGGGGCGCGAGTTTGTGGGGGAGGGGTGCTGTAGAAAAAATTATTACTCCAGAAGAGCAATTATATAAAGCACTCAATAATTCACCCATTTATGAGCAGATTGATGCTATACATGCCTCTTCTCCAAATGCTTCGTCTGCGCTTAGGGGGAAGCTATCGGGTTTGAGTAAAGCGCAATTGTCAGCTGAAAAAATTGAAAAACTAGCAAATGGAAATATAAGATATTATGAAAAATTTAGACCAGCCAGAACCACAGGTCCTAGCTCGGGGTCGAGGTTTGTGACAGAGTATAATTCTAAAACAGGAGATACTACACAATGGAACGAGACATATAATCAATTAGGTAAAGTAAATAGGATAAATTTGAAAAACATTAATGGAATTCAAATAAATTCGTTACATTTTCCACCAACTCTGAGAGAGCTTATTGAAGATGAATTTTTACCTACTATAAAGTTAAATGGAGATTTTAAATGATGAGTTATACAAAAGAACAGTTTAAGGATGAAATTAAAATTTTTTGTGATAAAGAATATGACCCTGTTCTAGTTGCAAAGAAAACATCATTTCTTTTCAATAAAAATCAAGTAGATATTGATTTAGAGTTACGTGATATAATGCTTGATATTATGACAATGGAGGATGGTCCTGAGTTTGAAATGACAAAAGAAGAATTTATAAAATTTTTAGACATTGCGTAATGTTTGAATTCTAATCTGTAAAACTCGGCATTTACTTTCACGTGGCGCATCAGTTAAAGCCTGGCCTGAGGTCTCAGCTTTAGCAGCAGCGTTAATGGATATGGAGTTACAAGCATTAGCGAAAGTGGTGCACTTGATTAAGCACTTTTCGTGGGTGGAAGTGATGGACTCAGCGATTGCAGGTGGTCTATCAGCAAGCTTCCCATCACCCGCACCAAATCCCGCAGCAGGTGCTGCAGGAGGTGCGGCGAGTGGTGCTACAGCAGGAGCGGCGATAGGCGGTGCTACGGGCAGTGCGACTAGTACGAGTGGTTTGACGTCATTTTTTATGACAAGTTCGCAGGTTACGTTGGAAGGGGTAGCAGCAGCAGCGACAGAAACGGCTGTGACAAACATAGCGACACAGCTAGCAAACATGGCCGTTGGCGTGCAAAAGAAATTTGATGTAAAGTCAGTATTTGACTCGCTATTGATGTCGGTATTTGATTCGGCGGTGCAGCATTATGTGCCATTGCCATCGAATACAGGCTTGGGTCGTCAAGTTGAGCGAGCGATGATAAAGCTGGTGGAGAATATGAGTGAACAGTATGTGGCGCAGTCGATTGTAGGCGGGCCAAGACAGCTAGAGGATTTGTTTGCAAATGCACTTGGTACGGCAGTAGGGAGTGTGCTATCGGATAGGATGCATCCTGATTCCAACCCACAGACGGACGCATCGCATCAGAAATCGAAAAGCCAGCCTCAGTATCAACTAAAATCCCAAGGCCATGAAGACCAGCATATTATTAATAAAGCAGACGGTGTTGGTAAGCAGTATGGTGAAGGTTCACTGATGGGCCATGGAGAGCCGGGTGTGCATACAGGTTTACCGCAAGAGCCAGGTGCGTGGCAGGAGCATAGTGGCACTAATATTCTAGATAATAGTAGCAACCGTCCAGCAATGAGTGTGAACCAAGTGCACAGCCAACACTATACAACAGCAGATAATTATCATCAGGTCATGGATGAAGTTAATAAGGTGCTGAATTATGTGCATCAACTTGAAAATGAAGTTGACCACCTCACATATACAGCCGCTGCCAACCAACACCAGGCAGCACCACTCACTACAGCGCATGCGGTGCATGGTGGGATTCAGAGCTCGAGGGTGGGCAGTGTTAATGATTCTTGGGTAGATAAGTTTGCACATGTGTTGTATAAACATCAAGATTCATGGTGGGCAAAAGCGACCATAGGCGCTTCTAGTGCATTCAATCATGCAGTTGGTTCATCAACAGGCCGAGCGATTATGCAGACACTCCAAGGTGCAGGAGAAATGGCAGATACAATGAACCCGCTTGCAACTGCAGCAGAGTATTATACGCACCATGATCTTGCAACGGGTCAGTACATAAGCCCATCAGAAGCCTTATCACGAGAAGCATGGGGTGGTGTAGCATTAGTTGGTGGAGAAATCGCAGGATCCGTACTTCCGCGCGGTGCAGAGCTGGCAAGTCCTTTGCTTGCACGCGGCGCATTAGCTGCTGGCAAATGGGGCGCGAGTTTGTGGGGGAGGGATGATGTTGCTGAGAGTGTAGGTGAATACACTTATAATATGGTTGAAAATCCAGGGCCATTAAGTGAGCTGCCAGGTAACCCAGCGGCGAACTTTGTTGGTGGTAAATACAACTCATTTGTACTTGATGATTCAATGAGTTTTTATAGAGTTGGTAAATCAGGAGGCGGTAGAAATTCATTGGGTCAATGGTTTACTAGGGAACCAATCAAGTCAGAGTTACAAGGTAGATTAGACCTTGCTGTTAAGCGTCGTTGGTATGATTCAAGTGGTAATGTAATTGGTGAGTCACCTTTAGAGTCCTCTTATAAAGTGAGAATACCATCAGGTACGACCATTAACGAAGGCCCGATTGGTTATCAAGGTGGTTTCTTTTTAGGTGGGCAAGATAGGATGCAGATTTTTATTGAGAAACCATGGGATATAGAGGGGCTTGAGGCAGTTTCTGAAAAGCCATTAGTGAGATGAGTATTATGAAAGAGAATAATATTGAAATATTAGAAGCACTAAATAAATCATTATTAGACCTTGCTATTATTTTAGAAAAAGAATCTGAGCATAACTGGCAACGTGCAATAGATGAGATGTTAAAAAGAGTCGAATGTGCCCTCTCTGGTGTTTATGATCCTGTAGAAGCAATTAGTTATGTTCGTAAAACTTATATGTCAATTAATTCAGGTAATGGTAGTTTTGGAGATTTTTATATTTGGCGAGATAATTTTTCAGATAGAAAAAGAGAAAATGAGCGACTTGAAGAAATTAAAAATAAAATACTAAAATTATTAACTAGTTGATAACATAGTAGGATAAGCTGATATGGTTATTGAAAGTAAAGATAAGCTAGCAACTGCTCTTAAAGATGCGGCACTAGAACCTGGATTGCGTCCAGAATTTTATAAAACACTCCTGGATTCTAACGTTTATATTCTTATTGCCGACCAGCAAGGTCTGTTAGACGGTGAGATTTTTCAAAAAACAGGCAAAAATATTTCAGTTTTAAGTTGGCGTAAATCAAATAATGATTTGATTGTGCCTATTTTTACTTCAGAAAATGAGCTACATAAGGCTGTAAAAAAATACCAGAAATATGTTTGTATGAATGCAAAAGTGTTTTTTAGTACAAGTAAAGATTCTCAATATGTGATTAACCCTCTGTCCCAATATAGTAAGGAGCTTACTGATTATGAGGTAAGGTCATTACTAGATGGTTCTTTGTTTAATAGAAACGATAAGATTACATTAAAAAGAGATACTAAGGTTTTATTGAGTCAGCCTAAGGATGACCCTCATCAGCTCATAATGGCTCTATCCTCTTACTTTAAGCAACAGAAAAAAGTTGTTAAAGCTTATATTACACAAATTCAATACCCTGAATTGGATAAAGAGACCTATTTTCTTTTAGCTCTTGAAAGTACTATTAATTTGAAAGATTTTTTTTCAGAAATTTCTTTGATAATTCAAGATACCGTGCCTCATAATAAGCATGTTGATATGTGCCAAGTTGGTTGTAATAAAGAGTTTGATAGTTATTTTAAAAAGATTAAACCATTTTATACAATAACTGATACCTAATATAAGCCCATCAGAAGCCTTATCACGAGAAATATGGGGTGATGTAACAGTAGTCGGTGGCGAAATAGCCAGACCTTTACTTTCACGCGGCGCAGAGCTGGCAAGTCCTTTGCTTGCACGTGGCACATCATCTGTTGATAGATGGGGTGCAAGTTTGTGGGGGAGGGGTGCTGGTGAAGCAGAAAGCTCTATTAATGATTTAGCTTTAAGGCGAAGTTATTTAAATGAAAAATTCGGTAGAAGCGGTAATTTACATCTTGATACTCACATTGATCTAGCCTAAGCCCAGGAAAAATATTTTTTATAAGTTGAAATTGAGTTAATCTAAGCCCTCATTAAGCATGAGGAGCAAGAAATGAAGATGAATATCAAGCGTCTTGATCATTTGGGAATCATTTCAGGTGTTATTAAAGATCTTGGTCTTGTTGAGGCAATAGATATGCACTTAAAAAAAGACATACAAGATCAAGAAAAGATCACGGCAGGAGAGGCTGTAGCAGGGATGATACTAAACGGGCTTGGTTTTTCAGATAAGCCTTTGAGTTTAACACCACACTTTTTTACGACAAAGGCTGTTGATGTTTTGTTTCGTGAGGGCGTCAAAGCAGAGTATTTCAATCGCCATAAACTTGGTAAGGTGCTAGATAGCATTCATGATTATGGCTGTGAATCTTTATTTTATGAGCTGTCATCACAAAGTATGGACCAAGAATCTGTAGAGATGAAATTTTTAAGTGAAGACACCACAACATTTTCATTAACAGGTGAATATTCGTCAGAAACTGATGAGCATACAATTAAAGTTACTCATGGTTACTCAAAAGATCATCGTCCAGACTTAAAACAATTGGTACAAGAGTTATTGGTTAGTCAAGATGGTGGCATACCATTGATGATGAAGACTTGGGACGGTAATGAATCAGATAGTGTTATTTTTAGGGAGCGTACAAATATGCTTATTGAGGGCTTTAAGCAATCAGAAAGTCCACGTTTTTTAGTGGCCGATTCGAAACTATATTGCAAGGAAAATGCTGCGAACTTAAATCAATTTAATTTCATAACTCGTATTCCAAGAACGAGCAAACAAGAAAAAACAGCTGTTAGTAATGCTTTAAAAGAAAACTCGTGGGAAGTTCTGAATAATGAAAATAAATATTATGTGGTACCTATAAGGCATTATGATATGGAGCAACGCTGGATCGTAGTTTATTCGGATAAAGCTAGAGAACGTGCAGAGAAGACACTAAATAAAGCAATCAAAAAAGAACTTGATAAGACAGAAAAATCATTATGGCATTTATCAAAACAGCCTTATGATTGTGAAAAAGATGCTGAAAGCTTTGCTATCAAGCTGATTTCTAAGTGTCATTACCATAAGTTGAAATCATTAAAAATACTTTCTAAGAATGTTTATTCTGACACTGGCAGACCAAAGAAGGGAACACAACCAGACGCTGTTAAGTATTATGTCATTGCGGAAATTGGCAGGGATGAAGCAACTATAGTCTATGCGTTAAATGAAAAATCTTGCTATGTTATTGGAACTAACACAGATGATAATTTGCTAACTCCGATCGAGGTGATTCAAGCATATAAAAATCAAAACAAAAGTATTGAAAATATGGGATTTAGATTTTTAAAAGCACCATCATTTTTTGTGAGTTCACTTTATTTAAAAAAGCCGAGCTGTATTATGGGGTTAATGACCATAATGACTCTAGCATTATTAATATATTCAATTGCCCAACGCCGAATACGAATATCGTTAAATGAAAACTCTGACACCTTACCAAATCAAATTAACGAACCTACTAGCTCACCAACAATGCGCTGGGTGTTTCAATTGATGGAAGGCATCCATGTGGTAAAAGTGAAAGTGGAAGATAGAGTAAAAATTATGATCCAAGGAATTAATGCAGTTAAACAAAAAATTATTGATTTAATGAGTGACTCCATCAAGGCTATTTATCATATCGGTGAAAATGTCCAATTTGACCTGGAGGGTGGATCAATATGAGTTGATATATCAAAAAGAGGATATATGCAACAGTTAGAGCAATTTATTTTTTCAACTGGATCTGATTCAAAAGTTTTTTATTCAGGTCCTGCAAATAATATAAAAGCAAGTCTTTATTCAAAAATGACAGGTAAAATAACTATTGACCAAACAGAAGCGGGTATATGGCTCAAAAATCAAGCATTATATAATAGGTTGGGCCCAAGGATGGCAGATAATATTTGGATATCAGCTTCTCAGAAATATGCGACCTCCGCAACTGGTGATGTTTATGTTTTTGCAGGAGGGGCTAATCCGAGTAGGTTTTTTATTCTGTTGAGTTACCAATACTTGAGAGCAATCCACTGGTAAGTAATATTCAATATCTTGATCATCCATATTTAGATGTTGAGTATCCTTCATATTCAAATTTGATGAATTAGGGCAGTATAATTATGGCAAGAATAGATTTAAAGACATACTATAAAAATTTTTTTGGAGCTAGTAGTTCTGACTCAGAGCAACTGAAAGAAATAAACTTTTCTCATGCAATTAGCTCAAAGTATTATGATGTTCAATTTGGAAGGAGTTCATTGTTGTATCGAGATAAATACTCTAATCTTGTGATTCCCATAGAACATGATGTGAAGCATGATGTTGTTATTTATTTAGAATGTTTTTTGGAAAATAATGAATGCCATATACCAATTAACATTTTGAGATCAATGATTTCAAACATACTTAATTTTTTGAAAGTAAATTTTCATTTTGGATAAAGAGTATTTCCAGTAGAGATAGAATGAGATAGGCAGCAGTGACAGAAACGGCTGTGACAAACATAGCGACACAGCTAGCAAACATGGCCGTTGGCGTGCAAAAGAAATTTGATGTAAAGTCAGTATTTGACTCGCTATTGATGTCGGTATTTGATTCAACGGTGCAGCATTATATGCAATTGCCGGCAAATACGGGTTTAGGTCGTCAAGTTGAGCGAGCGATGATAAAGCTGGTGGAGAATATGGGTGAACAGTATGTGGCGCAGTCGATTGTAGGCGGGCCAAGACAGCTAGAGGATTTGTTTGCAAATGCACTTGGTACGGCAGTAGGGAGTGTGCTATCGGATCGGACGCATCGCATCAGAAATCGAAAAGCCAGCCTTAGTATCAACTAAAATCTCAAGGCCATGAAGACCAGCACATTATTAATAAAGCAGAGGGTGTTGGTAAGCAGTATGGTGAAGGTTCACTGATGGGCCATGGAGAGCCGGGTGTGCATACAGGTTTACCACCGGAGCCGGGTGCATGGGCTGAGGCAAGGCAGCAGGGTATTGATCTATTAAGTAGTAGCAATCGCCCAGCGACCAGTATTAACCAGGTACACAGCCAACACTATACAACAGCAGATAATTATCATCAGGTCATGGATGAGGTGAATAAAGTACTCACGTATGCGCAACACTTTGATAATGACATTGATCATTTATCTTATACAGCAGCATCGAACCAACACCAGGCAGCACCGCTAACCGCAACGCATGCGGTGCATGGTGGGATTGAGAGTTCGAGGGTGGGCGATGAGTCATTGCAGCATATAGGACAAGTTGCAGGCCATTTTCTGTGGTCACATAAAGAAGCTATTATGGATTCTGCTGAAGCTTTGTGGTTATTGGGAACTGGTATAGACACGCATTCAGTTTCGCCGCCAGTTGATCCGAGTCAATTAGAATTTCCTTCTCCAATTATGGGTAAGAATGGTATGGTCGTAGGCTGGACTGAGCCACACATTGTAACGCCGGTACACCATGCTGGATGGCAAGGATTTTTAGATCAGCACCCAAGTATTAATAATGTAGTTAGTGGTGCTGAGCATACCGCAGGAATGGCGTGGGATGTGATACAAAACTCTCCAGAAAGTGCAATAGCACATTCCGTTGGAGCAGCTGCAGCAGCTGGACTAGGCTTATTAGCCAAGAGCAAGCTTGCAATTTTTGGTGGTAAATTTGCTGTTGGGGTTGTTGGGAAGATTAAAGCTGGGGTGGGTGATTTAGAGAAAGTTATATTTCCTGAGGAGAAGTCTGCTTTAAATCATATCTTTAGAGATAGTATTGGTCATTTGTCGGACACACCAGAAAATCGTAAATTACTGCTTAATGCTGTAAATAAAGATTCATTTTTAGGTGCTGATAAATACGGTACAAAGTGGTATGCAGTGAATCATTCTGACGGCACCCAGTCATGGGTTACTGTGAGGAATGGACAAATTACAAATGGAGGGCTAAACTCTGTCGCTAAAACTTTTAATCCTAAAACAGGCTTATCAAACCCTGAATTGCCTTTTGCTAAGAAAAAACCAGATTTATAGGAGAGCATAATGAATTTAAATGAAAAACAAGCTTTCATAGCTATGAGATACTTTCTTGATGATTACTATGATCGAATGCCATCTGATGGATTAGGAGGTTTGTTAAGTGATATTTTACCTGTGGATGATAATATGCCTGCAGATCCTGCTGCATGGGAGGATTGGAAAGCAGCTATTAAGAGAGTGATGGAGGAGGAAAACTAATTGAGTTTAAAACCAATATATAGTTCTCGTAGTTCCTATGTTTACATGGTTAAATAAGCAAGGTGTTAAAAGTAACAAAGGTTTTGTTGTTCAGTCTATGAATCGATTTACAATAGAGTACAGGGAATCTGGAAAAGTAATTTGTCTTTCTGTTGAAAGAGGATTACAGCCTACTGGTAAAGCATGTGTTTATATTTATTTAGATGAGGTTCGGCAGTGGAGTAATGGGACATTAATCCCGAAAGATCAGCAAAAAAAAATATTACAAAACTTCAAAGATGCAATGGAGTTTCAAGGTGTAGATGTGATTGTAGAGTAAGTGGGTGTATGTATACATAGCTGGAGTGAGCTAACTCAAGAAATGAAGAAAAAATTAATAGACGAAGGTTTGGTTAACAGAAAAGGGAAGTTTTTATGAATGATCAGTTAAAAGATATTCACCCTATTGAACGTAAGTCAGCAGAGATGGCATTTTGTTCTGGTGATTCTAAAAGAATATGTGATGCATTAATAAGGGTTACTTATTATGATAATGACTATGAGTGGGTTTTAAATAAGTGCATAGATTTCACTCAGAGCGAATCTTTTGATGTAAGGCGATTAGCCATAATTTGTTTTGGCCACTTAGCAAGGATATATGGAACACTTGATAAGAAAAAAGTTATAGCATTACTTGAGGTATTGAAAAAAGATCCAAGGTTAGAAGGTGTTGTAGAGGATGCATTAGATGATATTGATATGTTTACATAAAAAATGTAAGTAGTGCTTGGCACTTTTGCACGAGTACGTGTGCATCCACAGCACGGGGGATTACAAACAGCAATAGCAAAGAGCGCGCCATTAAAAGACGTGACATTACAGCCTAAGTTCAGTCATCGTGGTTTTGAACTGGCAGATCCGATTATTGATGTTGATGACGAGCCAAAACCAGAAACCTTCCAAGACTTTCAGGAGGCGACAGGTAAAGGCAAGGATGAATATAAAAATCATATTCCAGCGCCAGTAAGCAGTTATCCGCCATCGACGCCAAACTTTTATCATCCGAATCAACCGATGACAGCGGCACAAATATCGAAGCAGATATTTGGCTCGGATGCAGAAGCATCAGCGATATCGCAGGCAAATGGTGGTCGCCCATTAGATCATTTATATCCGGTTAACTACGATGTGCGTATACTACAAGTGCAGATCT